>JAEUHJ010000180.1 GCA_016795375.1 Verrucomicrobiaceae bacterium | reverse complement strand
CTCGATGAGGGCGCGGCGGATGTCGCCTTCGCCGGACTGGTTGGAGGACATGCTGCCATTGGCGAGGACGAAGCCGGCCATGCCCTGCGGGGCGAGGTGGTGGATGAAGTGCTGCACCCAGGCGAAGTTGGCGTTGCCCTTCGGCGGGACGCCGAACTGCCAGCGCACGTCGTCGTCCTTGCGGAACCAGTCGGAGTCGTTGAAGGGCGGGTTGGCGAGGACGTAGTCGGCGCGGAGATCGGGATGGAGGTCGCGGCGGAAGGTGTCGGCGTGCTCGGGGCCGAAGTCGGCTTCGATGCCGCGGATGGCGAGGTTCATGATGGCGAGGCGGCGGGTGGTGGCGTTGCTCTCCTGGCCGTAGATGGCGATGTTCGCCCGGTTGCCTTTCGCTGCGCTCAGGCTCGGCAGAATGGCTTCGCTTTTGGATGATGCGCTATCGCGCAAGCCGGTGCCACCGTGGGACTCCACAAATTTGATCGACTGCACGAACATGCCGCCGGAGCCGCAGGCGGGGTCGTAGATGCGGCCCTTGTAGGGCGCGAGCATCTCGACAAGCAGGCGCACGACGCAGGACGGGGTGTAGAACTGCCCGCCGTTCTTGCCCTCCGCGGACGCAAACTGCGTGAGGAAGTATTCATACACGCGGCCGAGCAGATCGACGCTGCGATGGGGCGTAGAACGAGTTTTCAACTCGTTGTCATCTGAGGGAACGGGTTGAAAACCCGTTCTACTTTCGACGAGCTTGATGCTGCCAATCAAATCAATCAACTCACCCAGACGGTGCTTATCCAGTGCGGGGCGGGCGTAGTCCTTGGGCAGGACGCCCTTGAGGCGCGGATTGTCGCGCTCGATGGCGACCATGGCGTCGTCCACGGTCTTGCCGATGGTGGGCTGCTTGGCGCTGTTTTGCAGGTAGCTCCAACGCGCGGCGGGCGGCACCCAGAAGATGTTCTCGGCGCGGTATTCGTCCGGGTCTTCGGGATTGGCCCCGGCGTAGTCGCCTTCACCGGCCACCAGCTTCGCGTGGTGTTCCTCGAAGCTGTCGGAGATGTATTTGAGGAAGATGAGGCCGAGGACGACGTGCTTGTATTCCGCCGCGTCCATGTTGTTTCTCAATTTGTCCGCCGCCAACCACAGCTTCTGTTCAAAGCCAAGGTTTGCAGTTGAGGTCTCGGTGTTCGGTTTACGTGCCATGATTCAAGCGGCGGATGAGAAAGTGTTGCTCCGGTTGCCTTCGGCTGTCTCGGCTTCGCCTCGGCTGTCGGCGGCGAGCCAGAGCTTGGCCTCGAAGCCGAGGCTGGCGGTGGAGTCGGTCTTGGAGGATGCTTTGCGGGCCATGTTTGTTCCGTTTCATCAAAGCGGAGGCTGGCAGGATGGCAAGATGAGGAATGGCAGATCAAGGAGGCTTTTCGATTCAGGCCACCGCCAGCTCACGGCACAGGACGCATTGCCCGTTGCATTCTGGAATGTGAAATGCGACACACCGGCAGGCATGAACGAGATCACGCGCCGCAAGAACTTCCTCCCCGTCACCGGCGAGCTGACCTCGTATCTCGACCAGTTCGGCCGCTGCCACGCCCTGCCCGCGACCTACGGCGAGCTGCGCGGGTTCTCGGACAGCTACCCGCTCTTTGACAAGGACGGCAACGCGACCCACTGGAGCAGCGTGATGTACCCGCGGGAGGTGCAGCAGCAGCTCCATCCGAAGCTGACGAGCATCTACTCGCTGCTGCGCACCGGGGAGCTGCTCGCCGTGCCGCACCTCTACATCGAGCGAGTCGATTTCTGCGAGTTCGGAAACTCCCGCCCGTTCCGCGTCCGGGTGGTGAACCAGTACAACGACAACTACGACCACTTTTATGTGAAGACCGCCGATGCGTCACGGGTGTACGGCCTGGAGCTTGAGCATCTACTCTCCCCCAACCGCATCAACTATCTCATGCACCGCGACGGCACCCTGGTGGAGGAGCACATCGCCGGCGTCCCCGGTGACGCCTTCATCCGTGACTACCTCGGCCGGCCCGAGCTCAACCGCGTGCGTCTGGCCAAGGAGTTCGTCAAGTTCAGCGAGCGCTGCTTCATCCGCCTCCTCGGCGACATGCGCAGCTACAACTACGTCGTGGACATGACGCCTGACTTCGAGGAGGTGCAATACCGGGTGCGGGCCATCGACTTCGACCAGCAGAGCTACGAGGGCCGCAAGAGCCTCTACCTCCCGCAGTTCTTCAAGGAGAACAACCCCGTCGTGCAGCTCTGCTCCTCCTGTCTGAACTTCCCCACCATGAAGCAATACCAGGAGGAGGAGCGCAGCCTCATCTCCCGCCGCTACCTCTCCGAGCACACCCGCATCCAGGCCCTGCTGCGCTGCATGAAACGCAACGCGGTGGAGCCCTTTGAAAAAGTCGTCCAGCTCCGTGCCGAGCTCGGCCAGTTCCACAACACCCACCTCTTCGCCGCCTGCCAGAACATGGGAGAGATCGTCGAACGCAACCTCGACCTCATGCTGGGCCGGCACCTGGAGTAATCCGCCTCCCCTCGACCAGGCGCCTGCTTATTTTGGGCTTTGATAAGAAGCCTGAACCGTGGTGCGGCCCTCCTCGCGCGAAATGATCAAATTCAGGCTCGTTTTGCCTTCGTTTTTGCCCCCATCGATGCTCACGATTTCTTTTCCGCCGCTGGCGAAGGTGTTGAACTGCGTTTCAAAGCCGTCGTCCTTGAGTTTCGCCTCATAGAACTGCCTGACTTTCGCCACAGGATCAGCAGTGGTGAAGCTGGCGTTTCCAGCAACACCTTCGGGTGTGTCGCCACGCATGCCGCCGGGCTGGTTCTGTGCCCCAGGATAAGCCGGAATCCAGGCTGGCAGAGTGCTGGCGTCGGAGCCAGTGGAAATCACCGTGCGGCCCTCAGGCCCCTCGACCGTGAGCTTGCCTCCCGCCGCCTGGGAAACGTCCACCGTCGTCGTCTTGCCATCCGATTCTTGAATGGTGAACTTGCCCTGCGCCAGGTCATTCATCGGCATGGTGATCGTTTTGCCTGAATTTTTCTCACGCAATGTCATCTCGCCTTTGGCGTCATCCGTGCTGACAATCTCCAAATCCGGGTTTGCCGCGACGGCGAGCTGCGCCAGCATTTTCGCGGGCTTGCCACCCGGCTCCTCGGTCATCTGACGCACTTTCTGGCAGCCCTTGTTGATCAACATCATGCCCGCCACGCCGGTCAGAAGCAAAAGCCCCAGGCAGCCGAAACCGGCGACAGCGATGCCCGACAGGCCCTTCTTCGGAGCGGGAGGGAGCGAAGGATTCGTGCTCATGGAGTTATTACGAATGATGGCAAGTCTTTGAACTCCGCCGCGTGTCAGCAGAGTACTTGGACCACAACAACGATGCTGGACAAGGCGGCAATTCACAGAAGTGCATCGAGGCCCATAGCAACGCGATTTCAAAGGGAGGCTCAGTTCACAACCAGTCGCTTCGGCATGAACCGGGCACACAACCCTCCATGAACGGGCTGTGCTTCTTTTGAACCTGCTATCCGTGTCATCTCAAAATGCTCACATGGAGGCAATTTTGAGCATGGGGCGCACACGGAAAAGACACCCGAAGCACACTGAGCAAATAATCTTTGGACATCTGCAAACGTCGGAAAACCCGGCCTGGCTCCTTGGACTTCAAAGAGTGGTGCTCGGGAAGGGACTCGAACCCTTAAGCCTTTCGGCACAAGATCCTTAGTCTTGCGCGTATACCAATTCCGCCACCCGAGCAGGGTCTGTGGAAAACAGGGCCGCGAATATAGACACTTCGATTTTTATGCAACCGCTGATTTGTCTTTTTGCAAACTTCCTCCAGAAATCACCATTCGCTGCCGCACCCGCACTGGCTGCACTCCGGTGATTTTGTTCACACCGAACGCGACCTGCGGACGCATGGCTGTTTCAATCCCGTGACGCATGCTGAAGTTGCCGGGTTTGAAATCATGCCCTCATTGACTGAGATTCCATCGTTCACCACATGCTCCAGAGCCTTCTCGCATCCGCCCAACAGCACCAGCCGGCCACCATGGACTTCCTGAAAAGACTGGTCGGAGTCAACAGTTTCACCGCGCAGCCCTCCGGTGTGGCCGCAGTGGCCGGACTCACCGCCGATGCTTTCGCGCAGCTCGGATTCGCCGCTGAACTGGTCCCCTGCTCCGACCCTGGCACAGGACCCCATGTCTTTTTGACACGTCGCGGTGCTGGCGGCGATCCCATCGTGCTTGTCACCCACTCGGACACCGTTTTTCCGCCGGAAGAGGAGCAGCGCAATGATTTCAAATGGGACGAACGGCCCGGTGAAGGCCGCATCTACGGCCCTGGCACGGTGGACAACAAAGGCGGCACCGCCTTGATCTGGCTCCTGCTGCACATCCTCCGCGACTGCGCTCCCGAAGTCTTTGCTCAAACCCACTGGATCGTCGCCGCCAACGCCGCCGAGGAGGTCACCAGCGACGACTTCGGCCATGTCACCACGCAGCGCTGCGGCGGCAAAGCACGCGCGGTGCTCGTCTTTGAAGGAGGGCCGGTGGATGAACGCGGCTGGCACATCGTCACCTCCCGCAAAGGCCGCAGCACCTGGAGACTCGCCGCCGAAGGCAAGGCCGCTCACGCCGGCAGCAAACATCACGAAGGCATCAACGCCATCGACGCGCTCGCGCTCGCGCTGCCCGGGATCGCCGCGTGGACCTGCGCCGCGGAAGATCGCACCGTGAACATCGGCATGATCCAGGGCGGCACCGTCGTCAACCGTGTGCCGCATGAGGCCGTCGCCGAATGGGAATGCCGCGCCACCGATCCCGCCGCGCTGCAGCGCGCTGATGAATATTTCGCCTCGCTCACGGGTTCCGCGCCCAACGGCGCACGGCTCACCGCCATGCGTACCGGCCACACGGCCGCATGGCCCGGCAGCGGCGAATCCGCGGCGATCTTCCGCCTCTGGTACGAAGCCGCCGCCGCGATGAGTCTCGCTGCCGTCCCCGTTCCGCGCGGCGGTTTGAGCGATGCCAATCATCTCTGGCATCTCGGCCCCACACTCGACGGACTCGGCCCTTTTGGCGCCAACGCCCACTGCTCAGAACGCGCCGCCGACGGCTCCAAGCTGCCCGAATACGTCGAACCTGGCAGCTTCGTGACAAAGGCCGTCATGAACGCGCTAGCGCTCGTCAAACTGCTGTCACAGGCGTCCTGACGGCCATCAGGACGCTTTGAGCCCCAAATACGCCTTCACATTCGCGTAGCAGATGTTTTTCACCATGCTGCCAACAAGCGTGTCGTCATCCGGCACGAGGCCGTTTTCGATGTCGCTTCCGAGCAGATTGCAGAGTGTGCGTCGGAAATACTCGTGACGCGGAAAGCTCATGAAGCTGCGGCTGTCGGTGAGCATGCCGATGAAGCGGCTGAGCAGGCCGAGGTTGCTCAGCGCGTTGATCTGCCACTCCATGCCCTCCTTCTGATCGACGAACCACCAGCCGGAGCCGAACTGCACCTTACCCGGCGTGGTGCCGTCGGCGAAATTGCCCGCCATGGTGCCGAAGACGTAGTTGTGTGCCGGATTCACGTTGTAGAGCACGGTCTTGGGCAGCGCGTTCTCCGTGTCGAGGCGGTCGAGAAAACGTGACAGCGTCTCCGCCTGCAAATAATCGCCGATGCTGTCGCAGCCGACGTCCGCGCCGATCTCGCGGGCGAGACGGCTGTTGTTGTTGCGCACGGGGCCGAGGTGGAGCTGCATCGTCCACCCCTTCGCCGCGTTCAGGCGGCCGATGTGCAGCATGAGGTTGCTGGCGAACTGATCCTGCTCCTGCGCACTCGCCGCCACACCGCCGCGAGTCTTTTGGAAGATGCGCCCGGCCTCGGACTCGCTGATGAAATTCGCGTGGCAGTGGTTCAGCCCGTGGTCGCTCAACCGACCACCTACGCTGTGGAAGAAATCGTGACGCTGCTTCAACGCATCGAGCAGGGACGCGTAGCTCTTCACCTCGATGCCGCTAGCGGCGCCGAGTTTGTCACACCACGCGTTCCACGCCTCAGGCTGATGCACGGCCAGCGCCTTGTCAGGGCGGAAGGTCGGATACACACCGACCTCAAAGCCATCCGCCGCGCACTGACGGTGCCAGGAGAGATCGTCGGTCGGGTCGTCGGTGGTGCATAACGCTTTCACTTTTTGCGCGCGCAGGATGCCTCGGGCGCTCATCTCCGGCCGCGCCAGCATGGCCTCCGTCTGATCCCAGATCGCGGGCGCGGTTTTCTCATCCAGCAACATGTCGATGCCGAAGTAGCGCTTCAGCTCGAGGTGCGTCCAGTGGTAGAGCGGATTGCGCAGCGTGTGCGGCACGGTTCTGGCCCAGGCCATGAACTTGTCACGCGGTGCCGCCTTGCCGGTGATAAATTCCTCCGGCACTCCGTTGCAGCGCATCGCGCGCCATTTGTAATGGTCGCCTTCGAGCCAGATCTCATGCAGGTTCCCGAACTGCCGGTTCTGCGCGATGTCCTTCGGCGGCAGGTGATTGTGGTAGTCCAGGATCGGTTCGTTCTTCGCAAACGTGTGGTAGAGGCGGCTGGCCGTCTTGCTGGAGAGCAGGAAATCGTCGTGGATGAAAGACATTGCGGTTTGCGGTTATGAATGGCCCGCTACACTGGAGTGATGATGTCCGCACGCAACTGGTTCGCGCTCCTCCCGGCCTTGCTTGCCTGTTCGTGCGGCACGATCAAGTTTTACACCCAGGCTGCCGGCGGCCAGTTGGAAATCTGGCGCAAGTCGCGGCCTAACGCCGCGGTGCTTGCCGACACAAAGGTGGATGAACGTGTGAAAAAACGCCTGCGGCTCATCGAGGAGCTGCGCACCTTCGCTGCGGACCATCTGAGGCTGCCGGCGAAGAGCTTCGGCAAATACTGCGACTTGAAGCGCCCCCACGTCGTGTGGGTGGTGTTCGCCGCGCCGGAATTCTCCGTTGAGGCGAGGCGATGGTGGTATCCGCTCGTCGGACATTTGAAGTATCGCGGCTTCTTTGATGAAAAAGACGCGAAGGTGGAGGGCGCACGTTTGCACAAGCAAGGACTCGATGTCTTCGTCGGAGGCGTGGATGCCTATTCGACGCTCGGCTATTTCAAAGATCCCGTCTTGAACACGTTCCTGCATCGCAGCGACACCGAACTGGCCGAACTCATCTTCCATGAACTGACTCACGCCAAGGTGTTCATCCCCGGCGACACTGATTTCAACGAAGCATTCGCCACCGCGAACGCCGAGGACGGCGTGCGTCGCTGGTTGCGCTCTAAGAACGACCTGGCCGGCCTTCGCGAATATGAGGCAGGCTTGAAACGCAGCCGACGGGCCATCCGCCTGCTGCTCGACACACGGGACAGGCTGAAGAAGCTCTACACGCTCCACGATTTTGCCTCGCCCGAGGATGAGCGCCGGGCAAAGCAGCGCGTTTTTGAGGACATGCTGCGTCGGGGAGGCGCCTCCGGAATTCAAACGCGCATTCTGCAAAAAAATGGCGCTGCCGCCTGGAACAACGCACGGCTCAACACCGTGGCCGCCTACTACACGCTCGTGCCGGGATTCGAACGGTTGATGAAAAAGCATGGAGGCAACCTCGAATCCTTTCATCAGGCCGTGGAAGCGATGCGAAAGCTCAAGGACGAGGAGCGGCTCGCCATTTTATGCACGCCCGGGCCATGAACGCCCGTCATTCGCTTCCGAATGAAGAAGTACACCGCGCCGCACATGCACCGGGCGGCCCAGGGGCGGTTCCCGTGATCACATTCCGCCCATGTGCGGAATGAAGGAGTTTTCTCACACGCCGCCCGCCAGCGCCGAGCCGCGCACGAGAAGATCAAGAAAACGCTCCTCAAACACCTCATCGCTGCTCACCTGCATGAAGTCGATGTGATGGCCGGTGCATTCACGGGCGAGGTTATCGGCGAAGGCATCGAACGTCTCGACGTAGCGCTGCACATCGCGGCGCGTGAGCCAGAACCGGCGGCGTTCGCCGGTTTCGACCTCGGTCAGTTCGAGTTCGCCTTCGAGTTCAGGCTGGCGCTCCTCGGGATGGACGATTTGGAGAAAGTGATTTTCACCATGCCAGGCGGAAACTCGCTTCACCGCCTCGGTGGCACTGCCGATTTCCTGCCCGAAGAAGTCGCTGATGACAAAGGTGATGCCAAAACGCTGCTTGCTGGGCCGGAACTCCTCAAAGCAACGCTTCATGTCAGTCAGGCCGTCGAATTTCAGCTTCGTCACGGCTTGGATGACTTTCTCGATGTTCCCCTGCCCTCGCAGCGGCGGCAGTTCCTGATGCACACTGCCACTCATCGAATACAAACTCACACGCTGCTGTGCGCTGAGCGCCAGATAGGCCAGCGCCACGGCGAACTTCAGCGCCTGCCGCCGCTTCTCCGGAAACGGCCGGGCCATCGACGTGCTGGTGTCGAGCAGGATGTGCAGATTCAGCTCCTGCGTTTCCTCGTAGAGACGCACAAAGAGCTTGTCCAGCCGCGCATACAGCCGCCAGTCGATGGCACGGTAATCCTCACGCGGCGTGTAGTGGCGGTAGTCCTTGAACTCGCGCGTGAAACCCGTCGCCGGAGTCGATTGCGCACCACGTCGCATCAACTGCCGCCGCTTCCGCAAGCGCAACGCCAGCACCCGCAGCCTGTCCAGAAAGGAGGCGTCGAAGAGTTCTTCGCGTTCAAGGGTGTCGGGCATTGGAAGCCGGTTGCGCCGAGGTTAAGCGGCCTGCTGCGCCGGAGTTTTCACCTGGTCGAGCAGCTTGGTGATGATGTCGTCGATCTTCACCTGCTGTGCTTCGCCTTCGAAGTTGAGGATGATGCGGTGGCGCAGTGAGACATGCGCGATGGCGCGAATGTCATCGGTGGAGACGGCGGTGGCACCGTTGACCGCGGCCCAGACGCGTGCGCCGCGGATGAGCGCCTGCAGGCCACGCGGGCTGGCTCCGTAGCTGACGTAGCGTTTTACTTCCGGCAGCGCGTCCGGCTGCTCTGGATGACTGGCCAGCACGAGGCGCGAGGCGTAATGCGCCACGGGATCGGCCACGGGCATTTGGGAAAGCGTGTGTTGCAATTCCATCAACTGCGTGCCGCTGGTCATGTTCGCGAGTTTCGGCTCGGTGAAGCCGGTGGTGCGGCGGGAAATTTCGACGAGCGCGTCGAGATCCGGGAACGGCACCTTGATCTTGAACATGAAGCGGTCGAGCTGCGCTTCAGGCAGCGGATAGGTGCCCTCCATCTCCATCGGATTCTGTGTGGCGAGCACGAAAAACGGCTCCGGCAGCGGGTGACGCTCGCCGCCGGTGGTCACGCAGCGTTCCTGCATCACTTCGAGCAACGCGGCCTGTGTTTTCGGCGTGGCGCGGTTGATTTCATCGACCAGCAGCAGATTCTTGAACACGGGGCCTTTTTCATAGCGCAGCGTGCGGCGGCCCTTCTCATCCTCGCCGACGATGTGAGTGCCTAGGATGTCTGCTGGCATCAAATCGGGCGTGCATTGCACACGTCCGGGCTCCAGGCCGACGACCTGCGAGAGCGTGCGCACGAGGTAGGTCTTGCCGAGGCCAGGCACACCTTCGAGCAGCACATGTCCGCCGGAGAAAACCGCGATCAGCACGTCGCTGAGGAGATCGTCGTAGCCGACGATGGCTTTTTGCATCTCGGCTTTGAGGTTGTCGAACAGCGGACGGAAAGTGGCGAGGTCGGGCATGGCTGGCGCGATTCTCGCAAGCCGCCCTGGTTGCGCAAGGTGGTTGTCCGCCTTTCGGGCAATCCGTGGCACCCTGTTGTTCAAAACCTGGCGACAGCACAGCTCCAAAAAGCGCGTGCAACCGGACCAGGCGAAACCGGTCGGCCTCTCGCGTCTTGCACTGCAAGCGCAGCCTCTCTCTGAGGGGCGGCTGCCCAAAAAGACACCAGTGAAACGAGGGAAAAAACTTCGTGTTCGCTGCCATTGCCCTCAACAAATCCATCTTCAAAAACCTGCTCGTTTTTCGCCCTAAATGGTACTAAGTCAGTGCCATTCGGGTCCTTGTGCAGATGGTTTCAGCATGCCATCTGCAGGCTCGGAACGTCGCAAAGCTCCGCGCCGTTGCCAGCCGCTGAACGCCCCTCCCTCTCCCCTCCTTCAAAAATCATCATTGCGCTGCAAGACGCGGCCGACATACGCTTTCTAACTCACACCCATGCGCCCCCTCCTCTGCCTCGCCCTCATCTCCTCCGCCGCTTTCGCCGCCGACACGCACAAACTGACCCGCGTTTATGAAAAAGTCGCCACTGAACGCCCCGTGGTGCTCGTCATTCCAGATGATGGCACCCAGCGGCAGTTTCTCGCTCTCCAGCGCGGCAAGGTACTGATCCTGCCGAAGGACGAGCAGGCCGCCGATGCCAAAACCTTCCTTGATCTCACCCCACGCGACATGGAGGCGAAGGACGGGCTGTTTGAAGAAGGGCTCAACGGCCTCGCCTTTCATCCGAAGTTCAAGGACAACGGCCTGTTCTACCTCTGCTACACGCAGCAGAAACCGAAGCGTCTGGTCATCTCCGAGATGAAGGCCGATGGCGACAAGGCCGATGAGAAAACCGAGCGCGTGCTGCTCGAAATCCCGCTCATCAACTGGAACCACCACGGCGGCAACATCATCTTCGGCCCGGACGGCTTCCTCTACATCGGCGTCGGCGACACCTCGAAGCGCAACGACGAGCAGCGCATGGCGCAGCTCAACGCCGTCCTCGTCGGCAAAATCCTCCGCATCGACGTCAACAGCCGCGAGTACCACAACGCCTACGGCATCCCCGCCGACAACCCCTTCGCCTCCGGTGTGAATGCGCAGCCGCAGGTCTATGCCTACGGCATCCGCAATCCCTGGGGCATGCACTTCGACGCCAAAGGCCGCCTCTGGGTCGCCGACGTCGGCCAGGACATCTACGAGGAGATCAACTGGGTCACCAACGGCGGCAACTACGGCTGGAGCTTCCGCGAAGGGCCGCAGCAGTTCCCATTGCGCACCGACGCGCCGCCCGCCGACGTCAAATTGATCGACCCCGTCCACGCCTACACCCACGCCGACGGCCTCAGCGTCACCGGCGGTATCGTGTACACCGGCAAAGCGCTGCCCGGGCTCCAGGGCGCGTACATCTATGGTGACTTCGTGCTCGGGAAAATCTGGGCGCTCAAAACCGATGATTCCGGCAAAGTGACATCCAACGACCTCATCTACACCAGTCCGCAGGCACCCGCCGCGGATCCGAAGAAGAAACCCGCGATTCTGGTGAAACCCACGGCCTTCTGCGCCAACGCCGATGGGGAACTCCTGGTGCTCGACTGGAACGGCGCGATTCACAAGCTCGGCAAGTGACCGCCCGCAGGGCGCGGCCTCATCGAAAATCGGCAAGACACTGTCAAGGCTCCGGCCTGGTGAAGCCGGTCACTCCACCTCCGCCATCCGCTTCTTCTTTGGCTTTCCGGCGCGGACGAATTCCACCTCCGCAGCCACCACTTTGTATTCCGGACACATCGTGTCCGCGTCGCAGCCCTGGCCGGTGACGTTGTTCACCATGGCCTCCGGGAAGTGGAAGGTCGTGTAGAGGATGCCGGGCTTCACTTCATCCGTCACGCGGGCTTCCAGCTCGACTTCGCCACGGGCGCTGCGGAGGCGGACGCGGTCGCCGCCGCGGATGGATTTGCGCTGGGCGTCAGCGGGATTGATGGAGAGATAATCCTGAACGACAATCTCGCTGTTGCCGGTGCGGCGGGTCATGGTGCCGCAGTTGTAGTGCTCCAAAATGCGGCCCGTGGTGAGGATGAAAGGGAATTCGGCTCCGTGGGTTTGGATCTCGGTGCTCTCTTTCCAGTCGAAGTAATGGAAGTGGCCTTTGCCGCGGGCGAACTGCTCCTGGTGCATGATCTGCGTGTCCACGCCGCCTTCTTTGACGGGCCATTGCTTGCCGTTGATGTCGAGATTTTCCCAGGTGATGCCTTTGAAGAAGGGAACGATTTGCGCGATCTCCGCCAGCACGCCATCGGGCGTGTAATCCGCCTGCGGGAAGCCGAATCGCTGCAAAATCTCGCACACGATCTGGCCGTCGGGCTTGGTGCCTTCGAGCGGCTTCACGGTGGCGTTCACTCGCTGCACACGGCGCTCGGCATTGGTGAAGGTGCCGCTCTTTTCGAGAAAACTGGCCGCTGGGAGGATGACATGCGCATACTTCGCTGTCTCGGTCATGAAAATCTCCTGCACGACGAGGAATTCCAGGCTCTGCATCGCGTGGCGGACATGCTGCACATCAGGATCGGTCTGCACCACATCCTCGCCCATGAGCCAGAGAGCTTTGAGCCTGCCTTCAATGGCTGCGTCAAACATCTGCGGGATCTTCCAGCCCGGCTCGGTGGGCGCCTGCGTGCCGTAAAACTCCGTGTAGCGCCGCTGCACATCGGGATCGTCCATCTCCAGGTATCCTGCGCCCTGATGGGGCTGGCAGCCCATGTCGGCGGCACCTTGCACGTTGTTCTGACCACGCAGCGGATTCACGCCGACGCCGGGACGACCGATGTTGCCGGTCATCATGGCGATGTTCGAGATGAGCATCACCGTTTTGGCACCTTGCTCGTGTTCCGTCACGCCGAGGCCGTGGAAGCTCATCGCGGCCTCTGCGCTCGCGTATTCGAGAGCAGCGGCGCGGACCGTTTCGACGGCCACACCGGTGATTTTGGCCAGTTCGTCCAAATCGAGGGCTTTGAGGCCATTTTCGAACTCCTCCCAGTTCTCGCAGCGTTTGCGCACGAACTCGGTTTTCACCAAACCGGCATCGAGGATGCAGCGGGCGAACATGTTGAGCAAAGCGACGTTCGTGCCGGGGCGGAGTTGGAGGTGATGCTTCGCATACGGCACGAGTTCGATCTTGCGCGGGTCGATCACGATGAGCGGCGTGCCCTTCATGATGTGCTGTTTGAGCCTCGCACCCGTCACCGGATGCCCCTCGGTCGGGTTCGCACCGATGACCATGATGCAGCGGGTGTGCTCGATGTCTTCGTAGCTGTTGGTGGCCGCGCCGGTGCCAAATGACTGCTGCATGCCCCAGGCAGTCGGTGAATGACAGACGCGGGCGCAGCAGTCGATGTTGTTCGTGCCCATCACATGCCGGATGAACTTCTGCATGATGTAGTTTTCCTCGTTCGTGCAGCGTGCGGAGGAGATGCCCGCCACCGCGTTGCCACCGTGCTCGTTTTTGATGCGGGTTAGGTTGGTGAAGATGGCGTCGTAGGCCTCGTCCCAGGTGCTTTCTTTGAAGCTGCCATCCCCCTGGCGGATGAGCGGCTTGCGCAGGCGGTCCTTATGATTGTAAAACTTGAAGGCGAAACGGCCCTTCAGGCAGGTGTGGGCGTGATTCACCTCCGCATCGACGGGTGCTTGAATGCTGAGCACCTCGTTGCCCTTCGTGGCGACATTCAGATTGCAACCCACGCCGCAGTAGGTGCAGACCGTGCGCGTCTTCTTCGTCGCCTCGATGGATTTGGAGAAAAAAACGTCACTGATCGCCGAGGTCGGACATGCCTGCGCACAGGCGCCGCAGCTCACACATTCCGAGTCGGCGAAGGACTGGTCGAGGCCCTTGATGATCCTCGCGTTGAAGCCGCGACCGTGCATGGAGAGCACATGCTGGCCCTGGATTTCATCGCAGGCACGCACGCAGCGGGAGCAGTTGATGCACTTCGCCAGCTCGCTGGTCATGTAGGGGTGACTGCGGTCCTTCGCACGGTCCAGGTGATTCTCACCCGCTGGATAACGCACACCACGGATGCCCACCTTGGCCGCCACCGTCTGCAACTCGCAGTTGCCGTTCACCTCGCAGGTCAGGCAGTCCAGCGGATGATCCGTCAGCACGAGCTCGACGATGTTTTTGCGCAAACGACGCACTTTTTGGCTTTCCGTGTAAATGTGCATGCCCGGCGCGATCGGCGTGTGGCAGCTTGCCACGACGCGACGCGGCCCATCCGCCTGTATGGCCACCTCCACACTGCACACGCGGCAGGCGCCATACGGCTCGAGCTGTGGCGCATCACACAGCGTCGGCACAAAACCGCGCCCGCGATGCCGGTCGATGAAATTCAGCAATGTGTCGCCCGGCTCGAAACGGTGCGCTTCGCCGTCGATGTAGGCGGTGAGGGTGGAGAGGTCCTGTACCATGATCCGTGCGCGTTGGAGGTTGGAAGGGCGTTCAAAGACAAGAACCGCCGCCGGGAAGGCGTTTGCGCAGAAAATTCATGCGTTTTTCGATGGGCATGGCGAGTCGGCGGCGAATGAGGTCAGTCAGGTGTTGATCGCTTTCGGCTTTGAGAGCGACGAGAACTTCCTGCCGCGTCGGACGGCGGCTTTTTTGCGGAACTGGCTTGGCTTTGCTCATGCAGGGTGCGTTGGAGGACTTCCATCACGGCGAGATCGCGAGGGCGGGCGGCGGCTTGCTTGCTGGCCACAATATCCGCCAAAGAAGCAACCAGCAACGGGGCGTTTTCGAGAGTCAGGCGGGTGGCGCGGGAACGCAGACTGTTGAAGGACTTCACGCCATCCACCACCGGCATGAAATCGACCTGAAGACCCCGATCATCATCCACCATGCGATAAAACTTCGACACCGGGTAGTAGGGACGCAGGATCACGGCTTTGAGTTCCCTCGCCACGGCCTTGAGCTTGCGCATGCTGACCGGCGTGTCGCGAAACATGAAATCGAAATCAAGAGTGGTCACCGGAGCACCGTGGATGGCCGCGCCCGCATTGCCGATGAGAATGGCCTCAAGCCCATGTTTTTGCATGGCTTGCAGGACCGCTCGCAACAGAGGTGTGGCACTCATGCATCAAGCCTTGAAATACCCGCCAAGTTCCGCCTCAAAGTGCTCCAGCGCGTTCTTGATCGGCAGCGGCACACCGCCGCCGAGGGCGCAGAGGGAGGTTTGCTCCATCGTGTCGAGCAGGTCGGTGATGAGTTCGCGGTCGATCTTGTAGCTGCTGTCGTTGCGGGCTTTGGCGATGAGTTCCTTGCCACGCGTGCTGCCGAGGCGGCAGGGGAAGCATTTGCCGCAGCTTTCGTCGGCGGTGAACTGGAAGAGGTGCTGGATGTATTCGATCATCGGCATCGTCTCGGGGATGCTGACGACACCGGCATGGCCGAGGAGGAAGCCGGCTTTCTTGAAACTCTCGAAATCGACGGTGAGCTGGCCGATGTGGCTCATCGGAATGAGACCGCCGAGCG
The DNA here is from genome assembly GCA_016795375.1 of Verrucomicrobiaceae bacterium. GTDB lineage: Bacteria > Verrucomicrobiota > Verrucomicrobiia > Verrucomicrobiales > Verrucomicrobiaceae > Prosthecobacter. The sequence continues at coordinate 12,635 of JAEUHJ010000180.1, read as the reverse complement.
GACCGCCTATCTGGATGGCTTTGATCTTCGTTTTGAAGCCGCCGGCGAGGTCGATGACGGTTTGCAGTGGAGTGCCCATCGCGACTTCGTAGATGCCGGACTTCACGAAATGCGAATCGAGCGAGATCAGTTTCGGCCCGGTGGACTGCGGCGTGCCGATTTGCGCGTAGCCTTTGCCGCCGAGCGTGAGGATGGCGCGCAGGTTGGCGAAGGTTTCGACGTTGTTGACGATCGTCGGCTTGCGATAAAGGCCCTCGTTCACCGGGAAGGGCGGACGCGTACGCACCTCGGGCCGCTGGCCTTCGATGCTGGCGAGCAGCGCTGTTTCCTCGCCGCAGATGTAGGCACCCGCGCCTTTGATGGTCTTCAGCGCAAAGTTGAAGCCGGTGCCGAGGATGTTTTGACCGAGCAAACCGGCCGCATGCAGGTCGGCGATGGCTTGATTCACGATGGTGACGCTGTCGGGATACTCGGCGCGGATGTAGAGCACGCCTGTCTCCGCCCCGGCGTACCAGCCGGCCACCATCATGCCGAGCAGGACGCTGTGCGGCTGCTTTTCCATGAGGTATTTGTCGATGTAGGCTCCCGGATCGCCCTCATCGGCGTTGCAGACGATGTATTTCACATTGCCCTCGGCGGCGCGGCAGCCTGCCCATTTGATGGAGAGCGGAAAGCCAGCGCCACCACGGCCACGCAGGCCGCTGTCCTTCAATTCGACTGCCAGAGCATCCCGATTGCCTTCGGTGATGAGTTTCTTGAAAGGCGCGTAGTAGTCTGCGATGCCTTTGAACTCCGCCGTCAAAAGGGCGGGCTGGAGGTGGCTGACGACGGCGTAGCGGTCTTCGCTGTCGCCCTGGCCTGACTTGAAAAGCTCGCTCAACGCGGCGTCGGACTGGCCGGAGTAGTTTTTGCCGCTGAATTGCAACGCGCCGCCCTCATGACAACGGCCCAGGCAGCAGATGTGGCCGATCTCTTCTTTGGCGAAATGCTTCTCCAACGTGTGGTGCAGCTTCTCCTGTGTGCCTGCGCACAAACAAGCGCTGCCGTTGCAGACGAAGACTTTTTTGCCCTCGTTTTCTTTTTTGAGGAAGTCGTAGAAGCTCACCGCGCCGAGTGTGATGGCATCGCCAAAGAGATGATCCTGGCCCATGTGATGGACGAGGTCGTGCTTTTCCGCCGCGCCATGTTTTCCGACGGCGTCGACCATGCGCTCGAAGACGTTCTTTTCGATGCCTTTGCGGAAGGAGAGGGCGCTGAGGTTTCTGGACATGCGTTGGGGATGTCAATTAACGTGGAATATACCCGGTGAGTTGCCGGAAGTGATGATTATACCACCTCGACGATGATCTTCCCACCCTGGACTTCCCGCACGCGGACCGGGGTGCCGCTCTGGACATAATCACCCTCAGCCATCGCCTCGACGAGACGTCCGCCGGTCTCGATGGTGCCGTAGGGACGCAGCGCGCTGCGGGCTGTGCCGCTGTCGCCCGCCTTCACCTTCGCCGCGTCCTGCATGGCCGGCGAGTCGCTCACGGTGCCACCGGCTGAAGTCTGCAACACCAGCGCGCGAAAGGGGCGCAACTCCGGCAGCCAGAGACAGAGCAGTGTGATGATAACGGCGGCGCCGGTCACGCCGAGGGCGAAGTTGCGGAAGCCGGTCGCATAAGCGGCCCAGTTGAAGGAAAAACCGCCGGAAGCCGCCGGCTCACCCGCCGGCGGCGCGACTTCCCAGCCGGACATGGCATAAACGAGCGCCACCATCACGCAAAGGAAGCCGATGAGGCCGGGAAGGACGGTGCCTGGAGCGGCGAACAGCTCCACGCCGATCAAAACAAGGCCGAGGATAAATATGGCGGCGACCACCATGGTCTCCTTCCCCGCCAGGCTGCCGGCGACGTAGTGGCCGAAGAAAAACAAGGCGAACGCCCCGGCGGCGATGAAACCCGGAAAGCCAAACCCCGGCGTCTGCATCTCCAGATAGCCGCCGGCCAGGCCGATCAGGATCAGGATGGCGGCGTAGCGCGTGACCCAGATGGCGATCATTTCAAATCCGGTGGGTTCGGCCGTGACAATGCCGCCTTTCAAGGATTCGAGCCGCTTGATCTCTTCGATGCTTCTGGCGACACCCTTCGCCAGGAGCGGCCTGCCGTCGATGAGCATGGTGGCCTGCTCGGAGTCGAGCGTGACGATCTCGCCCTTCGGGATGATGACACGCCCGTTGATGACGAGGCCGCGATCCATGTCGATCATGCCTTCGATGATGCGCACGTCATGGCCCTTCTCACGCACGACGGTGCGTGCCATGCCCATGAAGGCGGAGTTGTTCTTCGCGCGCTCGGCCTCGGCCAGCGGCGTGCCATCCCCCGACACCGGCGTGGAGGCGCCGATGGCGCTGGCAGGAGCCATGTAGATCGCATCCGTGGCCATGGCGATGAGCGCACCGGCGGAAATGGCCCGCGTGTTGACGAAGGCGAGGCTGCGCGTCTTGAGGTTTTGCAGGTCCTTCATCATCAGGGTGATCGTGTCCCAGGCGAGGCCGCCGGGCGTGTCGAGATCAAAGACGACCGCCTCCGCGCCCTGCTCGTTGCAGAGCGTGAGCGTGCGCTTCATGAACTCAAAGCGCGCGGGAATGATCAGGTCGTCCTCGCCGACAGGGATCACGACCACCTTGCCCTTGTAGCTCTGCTGGCGGTCGAGCACCGGGCGTCTGGGTTCGGCCTTCACCCCCTCCGCCTTCGCCTCAGGCTTCGTCGCCGCGGCCGTTTCGCCGCGTTTCTCAAACCACGCGGCGTTGAGAGTGACGAGAGCGCCCGATGGCGTGGCGGACTTGGCCAGCGCCTCCACCTCGCCGGTGACCGCACGGGCCAGCAGCGGTTTGCCATCGACGGATTGGACCGCGGCGTCGGCATCGAGCAGCAACAGCTCGCCCTTCGTCGCGAAGGTGGTGCTTCCGACCACCAGGCCATTCTCGCGGTCCACAAATGCCTCGGCCACCTCAGGCCGGTGCCCTTTCAGCTTGCACAAGCTGCGCACCCCGGCCTTCAAAATGGCCAGCGCCTCGGCCAGGACGGTGTCCTGGGCTTTGGGGGAAAGCGACTCCTCCACTTTCACCTTCGGCGGAGCCGCTCCTATGCGTGAACCGGGAGCCATCCAGATGACGTCACAGGCCAGCGCCAGCAACGCACCACCACCGATGGCGGCGGGATTCACATAGGCATGCGTCTTGATCTTCAGCCGGGCCACCTCCTCCGCGAGCGGCAGCGTGGCCTGCGCCGGACTCTGGGTCACGTTCAGGTCGAGAACCAGGCCTGCCGCCCCCTGCTTCACTGCCTCGTCCATCCAGTTTCGCAAAGCCTGCCAGCGCCGCAGGTCATCGAGATCAGAATCCGTGACGGCCACACGCGCGACCGCGCCCTTCAGCACGGACTCACCCGCGCACAGAGGCCAGACTGCGAAGATGGCGAACAGGAAGACGCGGAGCGTTTGCATGCCTGAGACTACGATGCCGCGCGCGACATCGCAACCGGCGCGAACTCAGCCTTTTTTTCCGAAGACCAGCCGCCAGACAAACATCAGGAGCAAGGCGCCGCCAACAGCGACGCCGATTCCCTTGACGCTGAAACTGCCGGACATGTCCCCGATCCCCAGCAGCGTGCCGAGATAACCGCCGGTGACGCTGCCGATGATGCCGAGAAGCACCGTGGTGATGGGATTCATCCCCTGTTTGCCCGGCATGATGAGCTTTGCGAGGAAGCCGGCGACGAGGCCGAGCACGGACCAGATGAGAAGTGACTGGAGCATAGGGGCCGCATGTTAGCGAAGACCGCCGCATCGAGTCAATTTTATTTCCGCGCCGCCTGCCAGGCTTTCCAGCCGCCTTTGAGCACGAAGGCGTTCTCAATGGGCAGCAGTTGCCTGAGGCGCTCCAGCACATGGCGGCTGGCATCGCATTTCGCGGCGCTGCAATACACCACGATGGGTTTTTGATTCGTCTGCAAAGCCTCCAGGTGACCGACGAGCTGCTCCTCGAACTTCTGCTCGTTCAAAAGCAGCGCGCCCGGCACATGTCCGGCGTCGAACTGCTCCTGCGGACGCGCATCGATCCAGAGCACCCCGCCTTTCCAGCGCTCCTGGATGGCCTGCATGGAAACCTCGTCAGCCCGCAAAGGCTCCTGCACCAGATGCAGCGCCGGCGCGCGCGGATGCCAGAGATGCGTGGCCCACGCCGCCGCGGAGGCGAGGAAAAGCAGAACCACGGCCTGTCGAATCATGCTCAGCATAAGCAACCGGGTTATTTCCTGGTGACCGCGGGTGATGCCGGCTCCGGCCGGGGTTCCGGCCTCCGGCTGACTGAGAAGAACACGAGCTGGTTGCGGTATTTGGCGATGCTGCTGCTCGTCTCGATCTTCAAGGCGCTCATCGTGACCCCCTCCGTGGATTTGGGCGTCACGGTGACCAGATACTCGCGCCCTTCCTTCAATTCCTTCCAGTCGAAGCTCACATTGTCGCGGATGGAGGTGACCTTGACGATCTTCATCGGTTCATCCCCGGTGAAACGAACAAGGCTCGACTTCGGGCCGGGCGCGTCGCCGATGAACCACTCCAGCGTCTTGGGCTTGATGTCCACGACGGCAGGCACGTCGAGGACGAAATCGATCCGCCACTCCGGCTGCATTTTGTCATCCGTGCTGACCAGCACGGACTTCTCATGCCTGCCGACGAAGGTGGACACTTTGAAAGATGCCTTGCCCGTGCCGCTTTCACCGGGGGCATACTCCGCCTTGTCCAGTTCGGCGCTCAGGCAGGAGCAGGCGCTCTCCAGGCCGAGGATTTTCACCGTCCTGCCGCCTGTGTTGCGAAATTTGAAAAGGGTCTCGACCTCCTCGTCCTCCGGCCTGGGCTTCAATTCAATCACCGGAACATCGAGCGCCAGCTCCGCACGGGCGAACGTGGCAAAAGAACACAGAAGAAGGATGAGTCGGACGGATGGCATGGAGGGACTGTAACGCAGGATGCCGGCGGCGCCACCGCGTTCCAAACCGGCAGCGTCAACGACGACGCGTCCCCTCATGCGTTCATCAGTGTCGTCAGCGGGATCGCGAAGACCGCCAGACATGCCCCGTGCCGCCGCAGTCGCCGCAGCTTGGCGCAAAGGCGGCGGATTCTGCCAGAAGGCCGGTGGCGCCAGGCAATGGCATTGGCCCTGCCAGCCTCGTTCCCCCCCTTCCTCCCGCCCCGCCTCCCACCGAGGTCGAAGCCATCCGCAGGGTCGGATTCGGTAAATCCGGGGTGGGGTTGTGGGCACTCCGGGGTGGGGTTGTGGGCACACCGGGGTGGGGTTGTGGGCACTCCGGGGTGGGGTTGCGGGCACACCGGGGTGGGGTTGCGGGCACACCGGGGTGGGATTTGGCAAATCCGAGGCCGGATTCGGCAAATCCGAGGCCGGATTCGGCAAATCCGAGGCCGGATTCGGCAAATCCGAGATCGGATTCGGCAAATCCGAGGCCGGATTCGGCAAATCCGAGGCCGCCTGCAGGCCGGATGTGTCCGGCGCGCCGCAGCCGCTGCCACGGGAAGCCCGCCGCCGCCGGACGATCCGGCAGGGTTCGGGTGCCTCCGGGCCTCATGCCGCGCCCACCAACGCCCCCAGCCGCCGGATCGTCGGGTGGGTGGACTGCCAGCCAAACAGAGTGCCTGTCCCGAATGGCACCCCGGAGACGTTGGTGATCGTGCAGGAGTACCAGGTGGTCATTTCCATCGTCCGGTGTTTCACGGGAGTTTCCGGCGGCGCAGGAGGCTGAGGACGATGCCCAGCAGCAGGAACATGGAGCGGGAGGGTTCCGGAACCACCACGGCCACGATGCCATGGTCGAGAAACTCGCTGGTGTCCCAGATGCCGGTGATGAGATCTGGCAACAACAGGAAGCTCGGATCCACACTGCCGCCCATCAGCGTGGAGAAGTCGATCAGTTTGAAGACGTCGCCCACCTGCGGGGCGTAGCTGTTCAGCAGGAGCTGCACCTGGCTGCCGCTGGCCCAACCCAGTGTCCCGGACACGCTGATAAAGTCGTTGTTTCCAGAATGGATCGTGGAGCCCAGGGTGACGGCGTTCGCTGCAAACTGCGCCGAGGTGAGCGTGCCCGGCAGATAGGTCGTGTCCGCCGCGCTGAGTTGCATCTGGAGGAGGGAGCCGTTCATGGTCAGGTCTCCGCCAAAAGTCAGGCTTCCCACCTGGCTCCCGGAGCTGGCTCCAGGGCGCAGTTGCGCACCACTGTCCAGGATCACACTCCCCTGCACCGCGCCGGTGCCGGTAACGGCTCCCTGATAGGTGTAGCCTGAGCTGTGGGCCGACACATCCAGAGTCGTGGCTGAGCCGATGGCGATCTCTTTGCTGCTGTCGATGGAACCTGTCGCGGCCAGGGCCAGAGTGCCCTGGGTGAGGGTGGTCACTCCGGTGTAGGTGCTGGCTGCGGTGAAGGTGAGGGTGCCGTTGCCCCGTTTTTCGAGACCGCCATCCGTGGGGGCGGCTCCGCCGTGTTCCAGGGCCTGGCCGAGCGTGCGGGAGAAACCATTGGTGTCTATGATCGCGCCGCCTTCCTTCACATAGGCGTGTGTGAGGCCGGCCATGAAATCTTTGCTCGAAGAGCCGTTGAAGGTGCTCACCTGGAGGACGCCGCCGTTGAAATTGAGAATGGCGGAGGCTCCGGCTCCTTTATAGATATAAGGAACAGAGAGCGTGCCGCCGTTGAGATTGACCGTGCCGGTGGACGCCGCATTGGTACGGGCCATCACCAGGCCGTTGGCGCTGCCGGTGCCGTTGAGCTTCGTGATCTTGACCAGTCCGGTGCCGGAGATGGTCAGGGTGCCGTTGCCATTTTCGCCCACGCCGAAGTTTGAGCCGCCGGTCTGGTTGAGGGTGCCCGCGCTGATGTCGATCAAACCGGTGCCACCCGCCGACGCGGCAATGGAGACGAAGGAACCGGATGTCACTGTGCCGCCGGTCATGTTGAGCGTGCCGTTGCCGGCGTTGCCCACATAAAGGTAGTTTGCGGACGCATTGTTGGCGTCAACGGTGCTGCTGATGGAGAGCGTCCCTCCGCTGAGGTTGTAAATGCCGGTGCTGCCGGTGGCGGAGCCGATGTCCAGCCGGGCGGCGGTGGGAATGGCTGAAGACGAGGTGGTTTTGATGATAAAATCACCGCCGGACTGGTTGAAGGTGCCCGTGGCCCCACTGACCCTGCCGATGGCGGTGATGGCGTTTAATCCAGACCCCGTGTTGAACCCGTTCGCGGCGGTGGCGTTTGCATCCGCGATGACGTTGATGGTGCCGCCGGTCATGTTGAAGGTGCCCGAGCCGCCGCTGACGTTGCCGATGCGCAGACGACTGTCGGTGAAGTTCACCGTGCCGGCGTCCAGGGTGAACGTGGATGTGGAGTCGGCGGCATTTCCCAGCAACAGGTTGGCGGAATTGTTTTTCACGGTGACGGGAGGGCCGGAGTCGGTCGTGAAGACGGCATTGAAATTCAGCGTCCCGCCCGTCATGTGTACCGTGCCCTGCGTGTTGGCAGTGTTTCCGACCACCACATTGCCGCCGTTGACGTTGAGCACGGCGCTGTCCGAAATATTGAGGTAGCCGAGTCCCTGGGCGCTGGCGTTTTGACCGACAAGACCCACATAGAGTGAGGAAGAGGAGGTCCACCCCCCGGTGCCGTTGGTGACATAGTTCAGGCTGAACTGGCTGTTGCCGGAGAGATTAAGAGTGCCGGAGGCGACAGAGGGATTGGAGGTGGCGTTGTTGGAACGACCCAGCAAGACGTCCCCCGTGTTGATGTTGGCGCTGCCGCCGCTGATGTTCATGACACCGGTCGTGGTGCCGTTGGCGGCTTGGGCGTCCGCGAGGACGATGTTGTTGCTTCCTTGCTTGATCAGTGTGCCGCCGGTCATGTCAAACGTCCCGCTGCCGCCGAAGCGGCCCACGGCGAACCAGTTGTTCATGGTGAGAGAGCCGGTATCCATGGTGACGGTTCCGGTGCTTCCTAGCGTCTGTCCCACCCACATCTCACCGGAGCTCATCACCAGGCTGCCGTGCAGATTCAGCGCCGCCGTCGCCGAGCTCTGAGCCACGGTGAAGAGTCCGCCAATCGTGAGGGTCTGCCCGCTGGCGAGAGACAAGGAGGTGGTCCCCGTCCCACTGCCCACGAGGGACGTACCCGCGAAGGTGATGCCGCTGAGGGCCACATCCGTGCCCAGATTCACCGCGCTGCCTTGAATGACGAAGTTCTGGCCATTCCCAGGAAGGACGCCGCCATTCCATTTTGCCGCTGCACTCCACTCTCCGTCTCCCGCCGCGCCAGTCAGCCTGTCCACTGCTGCCGCAGGCATTTGGAGGCTGGCGACGAGGCAGATGAACAGAGCGGATCGGAAGAAAACGGTATGGAAGTCAAGGTGAGCAGACATGAGTACAAGGAGGAGAAATCACGCGTGGAGCGGAAATCAACCCTAACTACCCCGCCAATGGCCTACGTCTCAAAGGTAGGTCTCCTTTCATAGTGGCCTGCCGAGCGATGGTTTGGAGTTCCATTCCCACCAACCTGCCGGAGGACGAACGCCGCCGTGCCTTCTACCTGTGATTCTATGGCGAACCGCTGCCTTGGTAAGGTCACCGTGGCACGGGCCGTAGTCCTCGCATGAAACTCACGCCACTCCTCCTCGCGCTCACGTCCTCGCTTTTCTCCGCGGAGCGGCCGCAGGTCGTGGTGCCGCGACAAACGAGCGGGGACACGGCGGTGCAGCCGAGGTGGGAGGAGACCTTGACCATCACCGTCGGCACGAAGGACGCGGATATTGTCGGAAACGACCAACGGGCCATCCAAGCGGCGGTGGATCATGTGGCAAGACTCGGCGGCGGCACGGTGCATATCAAGGAGGGCACCTACCGGCTGCGAAACGCGGTGTATCTGCAAAGCGGCGTCCATCTCATCGGCGAGGGCGACAAGACGCTGCTCATCAAGGAGCCCTCGACCACCACGCCGCTGAAGCTCGACAGCGACTGGTATGACCAGGAGATCACCCTGCACGACGCCACGGGCTTCCGCGTGGGCGATGGCGTGTGCCTGCGGGCCAAGGACGCCAAAACAGGCCATCCGACCGTGCTGAAACGCACGCTGGTGGCCCGTAGCGGCAGCCGCTTCAAGCTCGACAAGCCCCTGCGCGAAAACCTGTGGCAGATGAACGGCGCGACGTGCTCCACGCTCTTCCCGCTGCTCAGCGGTGAATTCGTGAACGACATCCGCATCGAAAACCTCGTGCTCGACGGCAACCGCGAGCACAACGCCGAGTTCGATGGCAACTACGCGGGCTGCATCTTCCTCCAGGACTGCAACCGCATCCACATCCGCGGCGTCACCGCCCGCAACAACCACGGCGACGGCATCTCCTGGCAGATCTGCCATGACGTCATCGTCGAAAACTGCGTCAGCGAGAACAACAAGAACCTCGGCCTGCATCCCGGCAGCGGCTCGCAGCGGCCCGTCATCCGCCACAACACGCTGCGCGGCAACGACATCGGCATCTTCTTCTGCTGGGGCGTCAAATACGGCCTCGCCGAGCAAAACACGATCGAGGGCAACCGCGTCGGCATCTCCATCGGCCACCGCGACACCGACAACCTCATCACCGGCAACACCATCCGCGCCAGCAAGCTCAACGGCCTGCTTTTCCGCCCGGAGCGCGGCCCCAGCTTTGCCGGGCATCGCAACCGCATCGAGAAGAACACCTTCATCGACAACGCCCCCGAGGGTGGCGCCGTGATCGACATCCAGGGTGGTACGGAGAGCATCACCATCACCGACAATCAGTTCACCGAGGCCCGGGGCGGCAAAAAACGTGACCTCGTCAAACAAGGCCCCGACACGAAGCAGATCGTCATCGAGGGCAGCAAGACGAAGGGATTGTGAGCCTGCGCGGCCCACGGCTCAAGGTGCAAGATGAGAGCATGGGCGGCCGTTGGTCATGTCCCCTGCTGGATGTAGCGGCCGCCTCCCTTGCGAAAGGTATGAAAATCGCATTGAAGCGCGGCACGCGCTCACGATGTTCCGCCAAATCCCCTCCAACTCATCATGCACTCACACCTCGCCATCTCCGTCCTCGGCTTTCTGCTCTCCGCGCCGCTTTTTGCCAATGACTGGATGAACTGGCGCGGACCGCTGCAAAACGGAGCCTCCCTGGAGCATTACACCGGCGCCGGAAAACTGGCGGAGACACCCGCGTGGACTTATCCGGCCCGCGGGCGCGGCACACCGGTCATTTGTGACGGAAAAGTCATCCTCTGGGGCTACAAGGGCGAGACGACGGATCTCATCGAGCTCCTGACCTGCATCGATGCGAAAACAGGCGCGAAAATCTGGGAGCACGAGCTGCCGGACTATCTTTCCGACACGATCTACAACCGCTACTCCATCGGCGCGCCGACCATCGACCCCGAGACGAAGCGCATCTACCTCGTCAGCAATGCGGGCACCTTCTACTGCTTCGAGTTCGACGGCAAAAAAGTCTTCGAGATCCCGCTGATGGAAAACTTTGGCCGCATGACCTTCCCGAACAGCCGCGTCGGCAGCCCCGTCATTGAGGGCGACCTCGTACTGGTGCATTACATCTTCTCCAACTGGGGCGCGGACGGCCCCGCTGCCGACCGCATCTACGGCTTCGACAAGAAAACCGGGGAACTGGTGTGGTGGTCACGTCCCGGCGTGGTGCCGCCGGTGGACAGCTCCTTCTCCACGCCGGTGCTCGAAACCCGCGATGGCAAACGCGTGCTCTACTACGCCACGGGCTGCGGCCACATCGTCTGCGTGAACGCTCGCAGCGGCGTCACCTACTGGAAATTCCGCTGCTGCAAAAACGGTGTTAACTCCAGCGTGGTTCTGCACAAGGACGCACTCATCGCAATCCACAATGATGAGAACATCGATACCACCGAAAAGGGCCGCATGGTCTGCATCAAACTGCCGGAAAAGCTCACCGCGCCGTCACCCGGCGCGGAATCCACGATCCTCGAACCCGGTGTGGAAATCTGGCGCCAGCCCCTCTCCGCCACGAGCTCCTCGCCTGTGATCGCAGGTGATGTGGTCTATCAGATCACGGACGGCGCCGAGCTTTATGCCATCAATGCCGTCACAGGCGCCCAGCTTTGGAAAATGAAGCTCAGCAATGCCAATTTGCATTCCTCCCCGCTCTATGTGGACGGACTGCTCTACTGCCCGATGCTGGAGGGCAAGCTCATCATCATCAAGCCAGGCGAAAAAGCCGGCGAAGTCGTGCAGGAGATCAAGCTCGAAGGAAGCTGCCTCGGAGCGCCTTCGGTGTGCGACGGCGTGCTCTACGTGACCACCACGGAAAAGCTCTACGCCTTCCCCATTCCGAACGGTGGCATCAAGATGGATGCCGCTCCTGTGGCCGAAGCTCCGAAAGCGGGCAAGGCCGTCGCCCTCCAGGTCATCCCGGCGGAGGTCAGCATCATGGCGGGAGACAAGCAGTCATTCCGCATCCGCAGCGTGGATGCGAACGGCCTCGTCGTCAGCGAGGATGTGAAAGGCGTGAAGTGGAAGCCCTTCATCCCGCCCACCGCGAAGGTGAAGGCCACCATGAACGCCCATTTCAACGAGGCTGGCGAGCTCGCCGTCGCCGCAGATGCGAAGCCCAGCGCGGGAGCTTTCAAGGCCACCTCCCCGGACGGCCTCACCGGCACCATCCGTGGGCGCACATTGAAAAACCTGCCGATCACCGAGGACTTCGAGGAATTCGAGCTCACAGACGAGTTCCCCGCCGATCCGCAGGGAAACCCGCCCTACAAGTTCGCCTACCCGCCGCTGCCCTGGATCGGTGCGCGCCTCAAATTTCAAGTCATGGAAAAGGACGGCAGCAAAGTCTTCGGCAAGAGCTTTGACCGCCTGCTCTTTCAGCGCGCCACTGTCTTCATCGCCCCGCCACACCTCAATAACTACACCATGCAGGCCGACGTGCTCACGGAGGGCAACGCCCGTTCGAAGTCCGACGTTGGCTTCATCCACCAGCGCTATCTCGTCTGTCTGCGCGGCAACGCGGGCAAACTCGAAGTCAGCTCCAATCCCGAACGATTGAAGCAGGAAGTTCCCTTCAAGCTCATCGCCAACAAATGGTACACTCTCAAATCGCGTGTGGAGACTGCTGCGGACGGAGGGGGCGTCATCAGTGCCAAGGTATGGGAAAAAGGCACCCCCGAGCCTGGTGCGTGGACCATCGAGGTCAAGCCACCTCGCGTTCACCAGCATGGTTCTCCCGGCCTTTTCGGCTTCACCCCGCTCAACCAGCGCCGCATGTACATCGACAACCTCAGCGTCACCCCCAACCAATAGGGCGGCACGCATGAACAAAACGTGATGAAATTTTTCCACATGATCACCAAATCCAACCTCCTTCTCGCCTTGGCGTTCACCGCCACGCTCCACGCTGCTGACTACCCCCAATGGGGCGGCGGCAACACCCGCAACATGGTCTCTGACGAAAAAGGCCTGCCCATCGACATCGATCCAGGCAAAAAGTACGGCCCGAAGGCCGCGCCGAAGATCGCAGGGCGCCTCCGCCCCGATGCCCAGGAA
>JAEUHJ010000143.1 GCA_016795375.1 Verrucomicrobiaceae bacterium | reverse complement strand
GCACTGGCAGGAGATACTCAACTACATCAAGCACCGCATCACCAACGCGGCGAGCGAAGGGCTCAACAGCCGCATCCAGGCGATCAAAAGCGCCGCGAGAGGCTTCCGCTCATTCGCCAACTACCGCATACGCATCCTCTTCCACTGTGGCAGGCTTGATCTCAAGCCCTCCCCTACCCACTAAAACCCGCGAAGAACCAAAATATCAACCTGTCCGGTGAGCGGCGAGATTCCACCGCAGGCCTGGCGCGCGACGCGGTCAACGCTTCGCCTTCGTGGCGATGGCCTTGTAGTAGCTCTCGATGGCGGCGCGGTATTCGGGGGCGGCTTCGCTTCTCGTGGCTTCGGTGAGGTCGTCGGCCATTTTTTGCGGCAGGTGGCCCCAGTCGCCTTTCAGGAGGATGGAACCCTCGCCGAGCACGCCGTCCTTGAGCTCAAGGGATTGATTCCCGCCCTCGGCGGACTGCGCCTGCGAGTTCTGGCCCTGCTGCTGCTGGTTTTGCGCCATCTGCTGGCCGGGCTTTTGTCCGGGTGTCTGGCCCTGGTTGCGCGCGTCGGCCATGCTCTGCTGCTGGGTCTGCTGGGCTTGATTGAGGGAGTTTTGCGCCTGCTGGCCCTGTTGCTGTTGCCCCTGGGCTTGCTGCTGCTGGCCGTTTTGGGAGGCTTGCGCGCTCTGCATCGGATGAAGCTGCGCGTCGAGCTGGTCGAGCGCCTGCGCGAGCATCTGGCCCTGTAGTTGTTCGAGCGGGGAGGCGAGCATGGGCGGCGCGGTGGCGCTGGCGGTGGCCTCGGCGGCTTTCGCGGCCTTGGCGGCATTCGCCTGGCTCTGCTGCGCGGCCTGCGGGTTCGGTTGTGGATTTGCCTGCTGGGCCTCGGCCTGTTGTCCGGCCTGTTGAAGCTGATTGCTGGCCTGCGCGACTTGTTGCGCGGCTTCCTTGTCGCCAAGACGCTGCTGATGGCGTGACACGCGGGCGAGATCATTTGCCGCCTGCTTCTGCGCCATGCCGTTCTGCACGGCCTGCTGCGTTTCCTTTGCCACGGCCTGCTCGGCTTGCTGAGCGGTGTTCTTCGCGGTTTCGGCCAGAGCTTTCTGCATGGAAGGATTTTTCGGCAGTTCTTTCTCCAACGCCTCAAGAACGGCCTGCGGATTCTGTTTCGCATCCTGCGCCATCTGCGCGAGTTCCTGCGCGCGCTGATACGCCTCGTCCAGCGGCTCCTGAACACCGAGTTCCTGCTCCATCTGCTGCATCGCTGCTTGTTCGGCGGCGGTGAGCTGCTGGCCCTGCTCCAGCTTCTGCATGTTCTGCGCTAGCTGCTGCAAGGCCTGCGCAGCCTGCTGCTGGGCGTCGGCGGCCTGCTGCAGATTCTGCGCCTGCGGCTGGCTCTGCGTGGCCTGCGCGGCCTGTTTGAGGTTCTGCGCGATCTGCGGCGACTTCTGCTGCATCTGTGCCAGGGCGACATCGGCGGCGCGGGCCATCTGCAACTCGGGTTTTTGCGCCAGGTCGGCGGCGTTGGCCTCCTGGCGCAACGCGGCCTGCAAGGACTCCATTTTCTCCGCGTTCGCCGCCGCCTCGGGCCGCAGCTCCTGCGCTTTTTGCGCGACTTGCTCGACGGGTTTCTCCGCCTTCGCCTCGTTCGCGGCGTTTTGCGTCTGCTGCTGCGTTTTCTTCAAATCCTCGGCCACGCGTTTCATCATCTCGCTGACTTCCGGTGTCATGGCGGCGAGCTGGGCGCGCGCGGCGTCGATTTGCGGCTGCAACTGCGCGGCGAGCTCGTTCGCCTTCATCTGCGCGTCGGCGGTGGCCTGTTGCGCGGGCTGGTTGTTGGGCTGCTGGCCGGGTTGCTGCTGCGCGGCCTCGCGGGCGAGGTTTTTGTTCTGCTCGGCGGCGTTGCGTGACGCGTCGCTGGCCTGCTGCGCGGCCTGGCGCAGGTTGTTCGCGGCCTGCGGGTCTTTTTGCTGCATCGCCTCGGCAATGCGGGCGCGGTTGATTTTTTCAGGGAGCTGTTGCAGCGCCTCGGCGGCGGCCCTGGCCTGTGCGGTGGTCTGCGCGAGATCCTGCTGGTTCTGCGGACGCATGCCCTCCGCCTGCGCGGCCTCCAGCGCCTGCGCGGCATCCTGCGCGAGCGCGTCCGCCTCCAACGCACGCGTGGCTTGTGCGAGCTGCGTGGCCTGCTCCTTCAAACTCTGCATGGCCTTCTGCGCCTCGGAGGGCGGGGCGTTGTTCTTCCGTGCGTTCGCGGCCTCTTCCTGCGTCGGCTGCGGCATTTTCCTCGCCTCGGCGGTCTGGCGGGCCAAGTCGTCCGCAGCGCGGCTGGCGCGGTTCATGTCGAGCGCGGCCTGGTTGTTGGTGAGCTGGTTTTGCTCGCGCAGCTCCGCCTGGTCCTGGAGCTGCTTCGCGGCCTGGGAGAGCTCCTTCTGCGCTTTTTGAGAAGGCGTCATGCCATCGCGTTCGCTGCGTTTGTTCTGGCGGGGGTCACGTGCGGCATTCTCTGCCAGCGCGAGGCTGCTCTTCGCCTCCTCGAGTTTTGCGAGCGCCGGATTGTCCCGCAACGCGAGCTGTTCGCGGCGCTGCTGCGCCTCGTTGGCGGTCTGCTCGGCGATGCCGCGTGAGATGTCCGCCGCCTGTTGCAGGCGGCCACGCAGGTTGTCTGAAGCGCCGTAGAGGTGTTCAGGACTCTTTGTCTGTTCCGACTTGTCGAGGCTGCTGTTGAGGTCGGCGGATGTTTCTTTGAGCCGTTTATCGACCTCCTGCAACGGGCCGCTGTGGCGTCCTTTCTGAACTTCGTCGAGTTGCTGGAGGTCTTTTTGCAGCGTCCCGGCCTGCGCCATCAAGGCGCGCTGCTGCTCCTGCCACTGCGGGCGGCGCGCGGCGTCGCGGTTGGCGGAAAGCGCGTTCTCGGTGAGCATGCGTGACTGGCGCTGGAGCTGCTGCGCCTCCTGCGCGGCGATCTTCGCCGTTTCCTCCGCCGCGAAAGCACGCGCGGCGTCGGCGATGAGGCCCGCCTGGTTGTGAGCCTCGTGCGCGGCACGCTTGATCTGGTCCGGATTTTCAATCGCGTCCGCATTGAGCATTTCCAGGTCCGGCATGTTCTCACGGCGCATCTGAGCGAGGCGTTCGCCGAGAAGCTGGGCCTCGGAGGCGTCGAGCTGGTTCGGCGCGTCACGCGCGGCATCCTTCAACTCCTTCCAGAGATCATCCGCCAGCGCCGTGACCTGCTCCAGCTTCTGCTGCGCGCTGGCGAGCGCGTTCTCGGCGTCGTTCTTCGCCGCGTCCGGGTCTCTGCGGGCGTTTTTCTCCGTTTTGCGCACCTTCGCAATGTCCTTCACGAGTTCGCGGGTCTCCTCGTTCAGGCGCTCCGCCTTCTGCGCGAGGCGGCGCTGCGAGGCGGACCATTCGCGCTGACGCGGATCGACGGTCTGCTCGAGAATGATGACGCGCACCGGCGTGGACTCGGCCTTCTGTCCCTTCAAATCGACCGCGACGAGCTTCACGAGCACGGCGTCGCCCGCCTTCACGCCAAGGGGAGCCAGCGGGATCAAACTCTGCACCGGCGCCTCTTTCGCCGCCTTCGCGATCTGCACGTCGCGCTCGGTCCAGTTCGTGCCATTGATCGCGTGCGCTATTTTCACCGCGGCGAGGCCGACATCGTCGGAAGCCACGCCTGCGAGACGCACGGCTTCGTCGGGCAGCAACTCGATCTGCTCCGCAGGCTCGTTGATCTGCGCGACGGGCGGCAGGTCCGGGATGGTGGTGATGCGCCAGGGCGTGCTTTCCTCGTTGGTGAAGCCGGTTTCCGCGGATTTGAGATCGATCTGCCAGGTGCCATGCCCGGCCTTGATGGTGATCTCGGCGGCGAGTGTGCCATCCTCGTTTGTTTTGGCAGGGGATTTCTTTTTCTCGGCCAGGTCGGGATTCAGAACGACATCGCTCAGCGAGACGGGCTGGTTGGTTTTGAGCGTGAGCTTGATGGTGGAACCTTCGAGCGCCTCCAGGTCGCCGTGATCCTCGTTGAGCGTCGTTTCCTTGGCGCCGGTGTAGGCCGGCGGGACGATGATCTTGGTGAATTCGGTGATGCGCGGCCGCGCACGGGCGCTGAGCGCGCGCCACGGCGTGATGGCGTCGCCCGCGTGAATGCGATAACGCACATCACCCTGGCCGACGGGAATGATGCCTTCGAAACGATGGATGCCGACGGCGGAAAGTTCGTTGCTGCGCGATTTGGAGCCACCACTTTGCAGTTCCAGCGTGGCGGATTCGGCCTTCGCGCCCTCGGTTTCGATGATGAGCGGCACTTCGGAGCCGATGGGGGCGAGCGCATCGGCCTTCGCGGGCTCCAGGATGCGGATCTTCACGGACGCCGGACGTTCGAGGTTCGCGAACGGGAGCGCGGCGCGGGCCAGGAAGCCGCTCAAGTGCAATCCGGGCACGCCGCACAGGACAAGAATCATCGCGAGCATGCCGCCCGCCATCATGAACCACGGTTTGAGCGTGCGGGCAGGCAGTTTCGCCCTCCAGTCGATGCCATCGACGGCCACGGCCACGTCGTCTTGCAACCTTTCCCGGAACTCGGCGGAGTCCCTCACGTCCGCGCCTTCACGCGAGTCGGCGAGCTCGACCGCAGCGAGCAGGCGCTCGTGCAGCGCGGGCTCGGCGGCCTCAATAAGCCTGGCGGCACCCTCCTTGTCCTTCGCCTGCGCGATGAAGCGCCATGCGACCTTCCAAGCCATGAAGGCGGCCCCGGCATACACGAGCAGCGAGACCCAGGGACGGATCATGTCCGGCATGAACCACGCCCGGTCCAGCAGGGCGATCAAGGTGAAGGCGGCCAGGGCGATGGCCGTCCCGCAGAGCAGAGCGCGCAACTGTAACAAAGTCTGGCGACGCAGGCGAAAGCGCTCGAGAGCTTCGTGTGTGGCGGGGCGGAGGGCGAGGTTCATGAAATGATGGGCCTTAACGTTTGGGGGAGAGGCAAGTTTTCCACTTTGAGGAAGGACGGATGCCGCAAAATCACCGCCACTCATGCTTCGGATACCGCCCGCGAAGCTGTGCCTTCACCGCTGGATAGCCTTCCTTCCAGAAGCGGCCGATGTCTCCGGTCGTCTGGATCGGCCTCTGCGCGGGTGAGAGGAGATGAACGGTCACGCTCACGCGGCCGGCGGCGACTTTGGGGTTTTCGTGGATGTCGTACATCTGCTGGAGCACGACGCTGACCGCCGGGGGCTGTTTCTCGTTGTATTCGATGCGGGCGGTGCGGCCGTTTTTGAGCGGGTAGCGTTCGGGGGCGAATTTTTCCAGCATCTCGCGTTGCGAATGGCTGAGCCAGGCATGCAGCGCGGGGAAGACCTCGCGATCCTTCAACGCGCGATACGTCGTGCAGCCGTGGCAGAGCTGCTCGATGAGGATGTGGCGGTCTTCCTCGCCGATGGGCGGTATTTCGAGTTCGGGCATCCATTTGGCGAGGCAGTTCACGCGCGTGATCCACTGCTCGACCTTTTCATTCCACAGCGGCAGTTCGAGACGGCCCGCGATGACTTCGGCGGCGAGCAATGACGCGGCCTGAGTCTCGTCGGGTTCACCGCGTTCCTTGCTGGCGAGCACGAGCGTGCGGAAGCGCGTCTCCTCCATGTTCATCACACGGCGGTTCACGCTGTCGTAACGCGCGCTGCGGCCGGTGGTGAAATCCTCCGGGAACATCGTGCGCAGCCAGTCCTCTTCGATGCGCGTGACGTTGTTGAGCTTGACCGTGAGCGCCTTGCCCTGCACCTCGACAATCTCCGAAGCAACAAGCAGACGCGGCGCCTTGATGTGCGCGTCTTTGTCAAGATGGCCGGTGTAACCGCCCGCGAGACGGTAAATGCGGCTGCCGGGGCTCGTCTCGACGCCGAGGTGATCGCTGAACGCGGCGAGCAATGTCTTCGCCAGCGATTCGGGATCGGCGACTTCGTCGTTGATGCTCAAACCGGCGCGTTTGGCGAGCTGGAGAAATTGATCCGCGCTGCGTGAGGCTTCGCGCGAAGCCATCGCATGCACACCGTAACGGGCGCAGGCATCGGGATCGAAGTTCATGCCCTCCGCGCGAATGAAAGCACGCAACAGCGCCTGGAACTCGCTCACATCGCCGTTTTCCCAGAACTCCTCGTTCTTGTGTGAGGCGTTGTTTTTGCCGACGAGCAAGATGTCGCGTCCCTGAGCCACAGCGGCGCACAACGCGGCCTCGCGCAGACAACCGAACTCCGCCGCAGCGAGCAGCATGCGCGCGAAACGCGGATGCAGCGGGAACTTGGCCATCTGGCGGCCGATGTTGGTGATCCGGCCGTTCAAATCGGTCGCGCCGAGATCGTGCAGCAGATTTTCCGCACGCGACAACGACGCAGGTGAGGGCGCTTCGAACCAGTCGAACGGCTCCTTCGACAACACACGCAACGCGAGTAACGCCTCGCTCAAATCGAGCCGCTGCACCTCCGGCAGTTCGCACTCAGCGCGGTGGAGATGCTCGCGCTCCGGCCAAAGTCTTACCGCGACGCCGGGGCCGAGACGGCCCGCGCGACCGGCACGTTGTTCAGCGGAGGCGCGGCTGATTTTCTGCACGGTGAGCGTGTTGATGCCGCGCCGCGCGTCGTAGTTCGCGATGCGCGCCAGACCGGCATCCACCACGGCTTTGACGCCTTCGATGGTGAGCGAGGTTTCAGCGACGTTCGTGCTGACGATGATCTTCGGCTGTTCGCCGGGCGTGACGGCGGCGTCCTGATCCTGCGGCGTCAGTTCGCCATGCAGCGGCACCACACGACGACCACGCGCAAAGCCGCGGCCTTGGATCGCGGCGATGGTCTTGCGGATTTCGTGACCGCCGGGCATGAAGACGAGCATGTCGCCGGAAAAGCCGGATGAATTGGCGAGTTCCTCGCATGCGCGGGCCGCCTGATCCCAAACCGGCTCGGGGTAGCCGGTTTTGAGCTGCAACGGCGGTTGATAACGCACTTCGACCGGAAACGTGCGGCCCTGCGATTCGAGCAGCTTGCACGGCTGCATGAAATCGACCAGCGGGCCCGGCACGAGCGTGGCGGACATGACGATGATCTTCAAATCCGGCCGCCTGCGCTGCAAACGACGCGCGAAAGCCAGCACGAGATCGCCATCGAGATGACGCTCATGAAATTCGTCGATCACGATGCAGCCGACGCGTTCCAACTGCGGATCTTCGAGCATCATGCGCAGCATCACGCCTTCGGTGACATAAGTGAGGCGCGTTTCACGGCTGGTGATGTTCTCAAAGCGGACCTGATAGCCGATTTCGCCGCCGAGACGCGCATTGCGCTCGCGAGCGACGCGTTGGGCGAGCATGCGCGCGGCGATGCGGCGTGGCTGGAGGACGACGCAGCGTTTTCCTCCGGGCAAGAGGCCGGAGTCGAGGATGAACTGCGGTATCTGTGTGGATTTGCCGGAGCCGGTGGGGGCTTTGATGAGCAGATTCAGCAGCGCGGGATCGAGCAGCGCGGCGGTGAAGACCTGGCGGAGTTCAAAGATGGGCAGCGTGTCGGGGGCGGGCATGGAAACCATGGAGTGGCCCATGAATCGCGCGAAAGACACGAAAAAAAAGCGGCAACCTGACTGGCAACGAAGATGGACTTTTCCTATGTCTTTGATGCCGGCACGGTATAGTCGCCGCCGATCATGGAACTGCGACATCTGCGATATTTTCAGGCGGTGGCCGAGGAGCTGAGCTTCTCGAAGGCGGCGCGGCGGCTGCGCATCGCGCAACCGGCCTTGAGCCGTGCGGTGCAGGAGATGGAAAGGGAGGTCGGGGCGCGGTTGATCGAGCGTGAGCGCCGCTCCCCGCGGCTGACGCCGGCGGGCGCGGTGCTGCTGCATGAGGCCGGCCTGTTGCTTGAGCGCCACGAGGAGTCCATGCGGCGCGTGCGCCGCACGGCGAAAGGCGAGGAGGGGGAGTTGCGCCTCGGCTACATCGGGCCGCCGACGCGGATGTTCCTGGCCCGGCTGCTGAAGGAGTATGCGCGGCGTTTTCCACGGGTCACGGTGATCCTGGAGGAGCGCACGCCGGAGCGCGTGTGGGAGATGGTGTCGAAGGGGCGGCTGTCCCTCGGTCTGACACGTCCGGTGCTGGCGCATGAGGCACTGGGCTTGCAGACGCTGCTGTTGAAGGAGGAGAAATTATGCGCCGCCGTGCCGAGGGATCATCCGTGGGCAAACCTGGCCTCGCTGCCGTGGAAAAAGATCGCAGGAAAACCGCTGATCATCCTGGCGCGGCGCGAGGGGGCGGGCTCGCACGACGCGATCCGCGCGGCGTGTGACTCGGCGGGCTTCGAGCCGCGCATCAAGCACACGCCGAGCCTCATTGGAACGATCATGCAATATGTCGAGGCTGGCGCGGGCGTCGGCGTGGTGCCGGACAGCACGCGGAGCCGCAATGTCGCACTCATTCCGCTGAAGCCGCAGCAAACGATCCCGCTGGTGCTGATGTGGGCGAAAGAGGGCGATGATCCTGCTGTTTCCGCCTTTCGTGAGCTGGTGAAGGAGTGGCTGCAGGAGGGAAGGCTTTGGGAATGATTTTTTCTCCAGCGGTCATGCATGCCGGGGCTGGAAAAACGGATTGGTGTTTGCAGGGGCGCGTGGCCGCTTCATATCCGCGTCATGCCTGAACTTCCCGAGGTTGAAACCACACTGCGCGGAGTCTCTCCGCATGTCCTCGGCAGGCGTGTGCGGGAGGTCATCGTGAGGGACAAACGTCTGCGCTGGCCGGTGCCGGATACAATTCACGAGATGGAAGGCTGCCGTGTCGAGTCTGTGCGACGCCGGGCGAAATACCTGCTCTTAGGCACGCCCAAAGGGACGCTGATCATCCATCTGGGCATGTCGGGCAATTTGCGGGTGCTGATGCCCGGGGTGCCGTTCAAAAAACACGATCACCTGGCGATCACCCTGGAAGGCGGCAGGCAGTTGCGATTGCATGATCCACGCCGTTTCGGCGCGGCACTGTGGGTGGAGGGGGATCCGCTGGACCATCCGCTGCTCAAGGATCTGGGGCCGGAGCCTTTGGAGCCCGGGTTTGACTCCGCCCATCTCCATGCGGCCTGCCGCGGCAGGAATGCGGCGATCAAGCTGGTGGTCATGGACGCGCATGTGGTGGTGGGCGTCGGCAACATTTATGCGAGCGAGGCACTCTTTCTGGCGG
This sequence comes from Verrucomicrobiaceae bacterium, assembly GCA_016795375.1. Lineage (GTDB taxonomy): Bacteria > Verrucomicrobiota > Verrucomicrobiia > Verrucomicrobiales > Verrucomicrobiaceae > Prosthecobacter. The sequence continues at coordinate 16,565 of JAEUHJ010000143.1, read as the reverse complement.
GCATTGATCCACGCAAACCGGCGGGGAAGGTGACTCGTCCGCGGCTTGAGAAACTCGTCCGTGCGGTTCGTGACGTGCTGGCGGCCTCCATCGAGATGGGCGGCACGACATTGCGTGATTTTCTCAACGAAAGCGGCGAGCCGGGCTACTTCGCGCAGGCGTTACGTGTGTATGACCGCGAGGGAGGACTCTGTCATGTGTGCGGCAGCAGGATCAAGCGCGTGGTCCTGGGCCAGCGCTCGACCTTTTTCTGCCCCCGGTGCCAGAGGTGAGGGATCAGCCACCCGTCTTCTTCGGTTCACGGAAGAAGATCAGGAAGGTGACGAGTACTCCCACGGCAATCCAGGCCGGCGTGGCCCAGATGGCGGACCAGTCGTGGGCGATGGCACCTTTGGCCTCGGCCAGTTTGTGCTGGTCCATCACACGTCCGGCAAGGTAGGTGCCGACGAGGGAGCCGAAGCCCCACAAAATGATCGCGATCAGACCCTGGGCCGCGCCGCGGATGCGTTCGTTGGCCTCGTCATCGACGTAGAGCTGGCCGGCGATGAAGAGGAAGTCGTAGCAGACGCCGTGCAGAAGGATGGCGCCGAAGATGAGCACGGTGCCCGTGCTGGAGGCGCTGGCGCTGAGCAGGAAGTAACGTGTGGCCCAGGCGAGGATGCCGAGGAAGATGGTCTTCTTGTAACCGAGCTTCTTGAGCATCACCGGCAGCAACAGCAGGAAGATCACATCGGAGACCTGGGCCAGCGTCATCTTCTGCGCCATGTTCTCCCACTTCAACTGGGTGAGGTAGGTGCCCATGTTCACAAAGTAGAAATAGAGCGGGATGCAGATGAGGAACATGCACAGGATGAAAATGGCGAAGGTGGGCTTCTTCAACAGCGCCAGGGCGTCGAGCCCCAGCACCTCGCCGAGGGACACGTCGGCCCCTTTTTTCTTCGGCGGCGTGTGCGGCAGGGTGAGCGCGAACAGGCCGAAGACCAGCGATGTGCCGCCTGCGAGATAGTGCTGCAACGAGGACTGCTCCCCCTTCAACTGGCTGAGCACCACGCCCCCGGCGATCCAGCCGACAGCGGAGAAGATTTTCACGAAGGGGAAATCTTTCTTCGCGTCGGCCAGGTGCGTCATGGAGAGCGAATTCCCCAGCGCGAGCGTGGGGGCGTAGAGCGTGCAGTAGAGAATGAGCGTGGCATAGACGCTGCCGAAGGTCGTCAACTGCGGGATCAGCAGCATGACCAGGCCGCCGGCGATGCCGAGCACGGCGATGATTTTCTCCGAGGCGAAGAAGCGGTCGGCGATCAGCCCGACGATGAAGGGCGAGAGGATGGCCCCCCAGGCGAAAGCGCCATACGCGAGGCCGATCTGCTCGCCGCTGAACTTCAGGGTGCCGAGATAGGCGCCGAGGGTCATGTACCAACTGCTCCAGATGAAATACTGGAGGAACATGAAGATGGAGAGCTTGGTCTTGAGCTTGCTTTGCATGGTTCGAGTGTGTTGGAGGATCATTTCATGCCGTCGGCGGCACCCCACGGCTCCATGATGCGGAGCTGGCGGGATTTCAAGTCTGCATAGCAGTCGGGCAGGTCGAAATGCACCAGCGCCTGCGGCAGCATCACGGCGTTCGGCCATTGATGGTCCTCGTGGATGGCGAGGTCGTGGAAGGAGGTGAGCGCGTGCTTCAGCGTGACCTGTTTCACGTCGCTGCTGAGCACGGCGGCGAGCACGGCAGGCAGCGCGCCCCAGCCCTGGCCGGCGAGGTGGATGTGCGTGTGCCCGGCGGAGACGAGGAGCTGGATGACGCGCAGAACGTCAAAGGTGCGCTGGCCGAGCAGCGGCTTGTCGAGCATCAGACTGAAGGCGGCGTAGAAGTAGTGGCTGCCGTAGCGGCCGAGGAACTGGTTCACGCCGCAGGTGTCGGGTTGTGAATCGCCGATGCCGCGCACGTCGCAGGCGAAAAAGGCCGCTTCGGGGTCGGCGGCGGCGAGTTCCCGCACGAACGCGTCGTCGCGCAGCTCGGCATCGGCGGAGCGGTGGGAGATGTAGAGCACGGCCTTGCTCTGGCCACGCGGGAGGCGGGAGGTGAGCGGCTCGTCGCTCAAGCGCGTGACCAGCGCGTGAACCAGCGGTTCGGTTTCGACCGCATAGGTGCAATAGGCCTTCGTGGGATACTCGCGCCGGCCGGCGCTGCGCAGGATGCGGTAGTCGGGCGGCGTGGCGGCGATGGCAGGCATGCGCAAAGTCGCGTGCAGGGCTTTCTTGAGCGCGGCTCCGCTCACGACGCCGCGTTTTTTTGCCAGCACCTCCGCTTTGTCGCGTGTGAAGGACATCAGTGTGCGCGATCCCATCGTGGCGACCTGGCCTTTCGGCGTGCAGAGCAGGTCTTCGTCTTTCTCGAGGGTGAGCGCAGGCTCCGCGGCGGCGGCCTGGATGCCGGCGGCCTTGCCGAAGAAGCGGTACATCGCCTCGCGGTTCGGCTGCGAGTAGCCGTGCGGGTCGGGGCCGGTGTGCAGCGCGATGTTCTCCGGCTTGCCGAGGAGCGTGTAGAGTTTCTTGAGCCGTTCGTAGGTCTCCGCCGAGCCGCGGGCGTCGAAGTAATCCTTCTCCTGCGCCATGATGATGACCGGCTTCGGCGCCATCGCGGCCAGAAAGTCGCAGTGGTCGAGGTCGTGGGCCAGCACGCGTGGCGGGCATTGCTCGCAGTCTTGCGGCAGCTCGTTTTCGGCGTCGCGGCGGAAGGTGGTCACGAAGCAGGACGGCGCGCCCATGGTGAAACGCGGCTCCATGCCGCATAGCCAGGTCGTTTGCGTGCCGCCGCCGGAGTTTCCGGTCACGCCGAGGTGCTTCGGGTCGATCTCATTCCGCGTGAGCAGGTAGTCGAGCGCGCGGATCGCATCCCACACGAACCAGGTGCCGAGAAATTCTCCCACCAACGCCTGTGGGACGCCCATTTGATTGTGTTCCGTGGTGCCGCCGCCGAGGCGCGAGCGGAGTTTCTCGTTCAGATATTGAAAGCGTTCGCCCTGGCCGACAGGATCGACGAGGAAGCAGGCCATGCCCTGACGCGCGAGTCCCTGCGCGAAACTTTGATACGGTCCGGCGGCCTTGCCATTTTGAGAGTGGCCGCAGACGCCGATCACGCCGGGAACCGGGCGTTTGCGGTCTTTCGGCAGGTAGAGATTGCCGGTGACGTGGTAATTCGGCCGGCTTTCAAAGATGACGTTCTCGATGCGGTAGGCGTCGTGATCGAGAGTCTTCGTCACCTTCGCATTCAGCGGCGTTTTTTCCGGCAGCGGGCCGAAACACTCGCGGATGCGTTCCTTGACGGATTTCACATACGCCTCGGCATCCTCCTTCGTCTTCAAGGCGTCACGCCGGGCGTTGCCGCGACGCTCAGCGGCACGCACCTCGGCCACCAGCCATTCCTGCTGCATGCGCGGGAAGCGGTTGAGCGCGGGCAAGCCGGCTGCGCGGGCTGTGGCGGCGGCGTTTTGTGCCTGTGCGGCGTTCATGCCGCTGAAAAAACTCTGCATGACCGGCCAGCCGAGCGCTCCGAGGCCGGCGGTTTGTAAAAATTCACGACGGCGGGGAAGGGCGGGGAGGTTCATGACTGGGAGGCTCATCAGTACCCTTTGAATCTGGTGATTCTTTCCCGGTCTTCATACGGGAGGTTCGACAGCAATCACATCCCGCAACACCACGGCGGCGCGGGCGTTGTCCGAGCACACAAGGCTGGCCGTGGTGCCGCTGGCATCCCGGCGCAGAATGTGCATGGAGCGCAGGTCGATTCCTTCGTCCCGCAGTCGTGCAGCCACCGCCGCCAGGGCACCTGGGCGATCCTCCAGCCGCACCAGAAGCGTGCTCTGGGTGATCACGCGGAATCCCTCCTGACTCAGCGCCCGCAGCGCCTCGTCATAGCGGTCCACGGACATCACGACGATGCCGCGGTCCTCCACACCCTCGATGTCGATCTCCTCGATGTTGACCCCGTGAGCCGCAAGACATGCGGTGAGCCGGGCCGCGATGCCGGTTTCGTCGGGCACCAGGACGGTGAGCTGTTTCATGATCGTTCTCGGTTCTCAGTTCATGGTTGCATGGCGGCGGCAAAGTCCGCCGCGAACTCCTCGATCATCGCCATCGTCACATGCGGCATGACGATGAGGTGACCGATGTCTTTTCTCGGGGCGATGATCCATTTCTCCATCACCGGTTTTGGGGGGCGGGGAAAGATGACGGTGACGGAGTTCTCATGCCGCCAGGCGTCGATGCCGCAGGCGCGCAGCAGCCGCACCGCGATCTCCGCGCGCTCCAGGCAGCCGCGCACCATCGCGCGCAGCCCTTCCTCCCCCAACGTGCGCAGACGATGCCACAGCATCAGCGGCGAAAAAGCACTGCGTGATCCGGCGATCGTCGTGTCCAGCGCGCCGATGTACTCGATCGAACGTGCGATGCGGTCCACATGCGTCTTCCGTGCCAGCACCACACCACAGGGAATGGGCGCACCCAGCATCTTGTGCCCGCTGATCGAGATGCTGTCCGCTCCATCAGCAAAGCACCACGGCTGCGGCTCCTCCACGAACGGCAGGATCATCCCGCTGAGCGCCGCGTCCGCATGGATGTGAGCGTTCGCGATCGCCAGATCATCGAGAATGGCCCGGATTTTCGCCAGATCGTCCACCGCGCCCTTCATCGTCGTGCCGATGTTCGCAAAGAGGATCGGCGGCACGTCGCGGTGGATGCGCAACGTCTCGCGCAGGTCGTCGTAGTCCATCTGGCCGTCCGCCTGGCTCTTGATCATGATGTTCCGCGTGTGCTGGAGCCGCAGCACCTTCGCCACGCTATAGTGCGTGTCCTCGCTGAAGTAGCAGATGCCCTCCGGGAAAAGCTCCCGCGCCACATAGAGGCCGTACATGTTTCCCTCCGTGCCGCCGCCGGTCACATAGCCCCACCATTCCCCCTCCGGCGCACGCGTGAGCCGTGCGAAGTCCTCCAGCACCTCGCGCTCGAACTCCATCGTGTTGAGGCGGTAGTTCGTGCTGTGGAACGGATCGCCCACATTGTTGATGCTGAACTCGAGGAAGCGGAACAGCTCGCTGAAATCAAAATCCTGGTTCGTCGGGTAGCCGACGTTGCGCGGTCTCAAGGCCAGCAGGCGCGCATAAAGCCCGTCAAGCCGCTGCTGGTCGGCGGAACTGAGGTTGGATCGAGTCACGGCTGCGCCAATGTCACCGGCGCACGCCTCCTTGCAAGTCCGCTGCCCGCCTCAGTTGTTCTTCAGCACCTCGATGAACGCCTCCTGCGGGATGTTCACCTTGCCGATGGCCTTCATCTTCTTTTTACCCTCCTTCTGCTTGTCGAGGAGCTTGCGTTTGCGGCTGATGTCGCCGCCGTAGCACTTCGCGGTCACATCCTTGCGCAGCGCGCTGATGCTTTCGCGGGCGATGATCTTCCCGCCGATGGCGGCCTGGATGGCGACGACAAAAAGCTGCTGCGGGATGACCTCCTTGAGCTTGCCGCACAACTGGCGCCCCCGGCTCTCCGCCTTGCTGCGGTGCACGATGCAGGAGAAGGCATCGACGGGATCACCGGCGATGAGGATGTCCATTTTGACCAGCTCCGCGGGCGCGTGGCCGGCGTGCTCGTAGTCCATGCTGCCGTAGCCGCGGGTGATCGACTTCAGCTTGTCGTTGAAATCCACGAGAATCTCATTGAGCGGCATGACGGTGTGCAGCAGCACGCGGCGGTCGTCGAGCGTCTCGGTGTTGTTCACCACGCCGCGCTTGTCCATGACGAGCTGCATCATGTCGCCGATGTACTCGTTCGGGATCATGATGTTCACCTTCACCATCGGCTCACGGATCTCGTCGATCTCCTGCGCGCTCGGCAGGAAGCAGGGATTATCGACCTCCATCTCCGTGCCGTCGGTTTTGCGCACCTGATAAATCACGGACGGATAAGTCGAGATCACGTCCATGTCGAACTCGCGGCGCAGGCGCTCCTGCACGATCTCCATGTGCAGCAGGCCGAGGAATCCACAGCGGAAGCCGAAACCCAGCGCCGCGGAGCTCTCGCTCATGAAGGTGAACGCGGCATCGTTGATCTGAAGTTTGCCGACCGCGAGCTTCAGCGCCTCGAAATCGTCCGTGCTGACCGGATAAATGCCGCTGAAGACCAGCGGATGGATTTCCTTGAAGCCCGGCAGCGGCTCCGGCGATGGTCTGCGCGATTCCGTGATCGTATCGCCGATCTTCACATCGGCAGTCGATTTCACATTCGCGATGAGGTAGCCGACATCCCCAGCCTCCAGCTTTTCGCACGTCGTCATCTTCGGACGGAAGATACCCACGTCCTTGATCTCGTAATCCAGCCCCGTGGACATCATGCGGATCTTCTGCCCGCGCACGATGGTGCCGCTGACCACGCGCACATAGCTCACCACGCCGCGATAGGCGTCAAAGACGGAGTCAAACACCGAGGCGCGCAGGTAACCATCACCCGGATCCTTCGGCGGCGGGATGTAGGCGATGATCGCCTCGATGATGTCCTCGATGCCGATGCCCATTTTCGCGCTGGCGGGCACCGCTTCATCAGCGGGCAGTTGCAGGATGTCCTCAAGCTGCCGTTTGCACTTCTCGATGTCGGCGCTGGGCAGATCGACTTTGTTGATGACCGGGATGACGTGCAGGTTCTGCTGCATCGCCAGGTTCAAGTTCGCGACCGTCTGCGCCTCCACGCCCTGCGAGGCGTCGATGAGCAGCAGCGCGCCTTCACACGCCGCCAGCGACCGGCTGACCTCGTAGCTGAAATCGACGTGGCCGGGCGTGTCGAGCAGGTTGAGCTTGTACATCTGCCCGTCGCGCGCCTTGTAATTCATGCACACCGGGTGCGCCTTGATCGTGATGCCGCGCTCCCGCTCCAGGTCCATCGCATCCAGGAGCTGGTCCTGCTGCTCGCGCACAGTGATGGTCTTGGTGAACTCCAGCAGGCGGTCGGAGAGCGTGGTCTTCCCGTGGTCGATGTGGGCGATGATGGAGAAGTTGCGGGTGTTGGCGATGGACATTCCGGGGGCGGGTCAGGGGGCGAGGGCGGCGTATCTAGGCCAGTGCCAGGAGGAATGCAATTCCCGATGGTGTCGGCGCGGGAAACCGCGACGGCAGAATGGCCCCTTATTTGACGGTCTTGGATTTGAAGACGCTTTCGCCGACGATCTGGAGGAGGGCGGAGCGGGTCATGTAGAAGATGTCGGGGTCGCCTTTGATCTGGCCATAATAGAACGCGGTCTCGGCGTTCGGCTGGGTGGGGGAGAAGTGAATTTCGACTTCGCGGACGGGGCCGTCGGCCCGGCCGGGCTCGCCGAGGACAATCTGGATGGTGAGGAAGGGGTTTTGCAGGGCCTGGAGGGCGTCACTGCGGTCGGCGGCCCAGTCCTGGACGGTGAACCGGGCGAGGTTGCCGGCGAGCTGGTCGGCTTTGACGCGGTCGATCTCCTCAGTGACGTCATGACCGCCACGGGAGGCTTTCCACTGGGCGGTGACTGGATTGTAGTCGAGCACGACGGGTGCGATCGCGCCGTAGGCGAGAGTGATGCGGCGGAGGGCGAAGGTGGTGAAGCGAAGAGCGCCGAGTCCTTTCCATTTGATGCCGTCGGTGGGGATGGAAGGCAGGAGCGAGGCGTCGATGCGGTAGATGAAGGGTTCGTGCTCGTATTTGGCGAAGAACTGGGTGCTTTCGGCGTTGTGGCCGAACATGAGCTTGATGGGAGTTTCACGGGCAGGGGTCCAGGTGATCGTCTGGAACGGGTCGGTGAGGCCGTAGGGGGTGAGATCGGCGGCGGTGTCCGCAGCGAACTGGAGGATCTCGTGGGTGTTGAGAGCATTGAGGCAGCGGGCGACGCGGTCGCCGTTGGCGGGATCCCATTTGCCGTGGCGTTGGAGGAACCAGGAGCCGCCTTCATTGCGGAGGCTGATCTCAGGATGTGTCTTGCTGGCGATGGTGATGAATTCGAGCTTTTCGCCGTCAATCTGGGCGAGGATATGGTCGCGCAGCGAATTGGGGGAAACCCAGAGGGATGCGAGGTTTTTGGCGGCGACGGTGAAGGCGGATTTGCGGTAGGCGGCGGTGGCGCTGGTGACGGCCTGCTTGTCGTCGGCAGGCTTTTTCAAGGCGAACTCGTAGCTCTTGTCGCGTGCTTTGGAGCCGATGGTGACTTTGATCTCGTCGGCAGGGCCGCCTGCTGTTTCACCCTTGGCCTGGCTGGTGCCATTGTCGGAGCCGGGCTTGTCCCTGGCCTCGGTGATCTCGATATTGAGGATCGTGGAAAGCAGCTCGGTGATGCGCTCCTTGCTGCCGCGTGTCTTGAGGGGTTTTTCAATCATCCACGGAGCATGCTCGTTTTCTCGGGTGATGGCGATCTGACCGGCGGCGTGGGCGAGGGTGATGCTGGTGATGACTTCGGCGGGGAGGCGGAGGAGCTTGGGATCGCGCCAGGAGGCGGCGGGGATTTGCAGCACGGCGGGCGCCTCGCTTTTGGCGAGATACCAGGCAGTGTCGCCGCTCCTGGCGTCCGGGACACCGATGTAAATGCTGTTTTCGATGACGGCGGGCGCGCCGAACCAGCACTCATGGACGATGGCGTCGCCGGCGAGGAGACGCACTTTGTGGATGGGATGGTCGAGGCTGGTTTTTTTCCATTCGCCGACATCGAACTCCTCACGGTGAATGCGCTCGATCCATTCGACACCGTCGAGGGCGAGGATGAGGGCGGCAACTTTCTGCGGGTCGGCGAGATCGCTGAAGGGGGCTTTGATCTGCCAGACGCTGCCGTCGCGCACGAGGGTGAGCGGGGTGTTTTCGGCGGTGACGATCTCGACGCGTGTGACTTTCTCCTTTTCGAAGCGCGCGGGGCCGCGTTTGATCTCCCGTAACTCCTGGGCGGAGGGGAAGTAGCGTTCGATGCCGAGAATGACGGCTCCCAGGGCGGCGACGAGCAGGAAAAGGAGGAGGGTGGTACGCGCGCTCATGCGGAAGGGAGGTTCTTCATGCGGCCCTGCGGCTGGCCCAGACCATGAAGCCAAGACCGAGAACGATGCCAGGCAGGGATATGGAGGTGATCCAGAAGATCAACTCATGCTGTTTTTGAGTGAGCTGGATGCGGTAGGAGCGCCGGGGCTTGGAGCCGATGCCGATGCGGCTCTCGCGATTCATGAGCCAGTTCAGGCCGGCGGAGACGAAATCACGGTTCACGGCGAGCATGGTCTGCTTGTCGAGCAGGGTGGAGTTGGAGACGACGACCATGCGGGAGCTGTCGGCGCGGAGGCTCTCGTCTTTGACGACGCCGCGTTCGATGCTTGCGGCGAGATAGATGGGCGGGAGGGTGTCGTCCTCATCAACGACGGGGAGTTCTTCGAGGAACTGGCGCTCACCCCAGTAGCGGGGGGATGCGCGCATGAGCGGCTGGACGGTGACGGACTGCTCCTTGAGCGCGGCGTCCTCCGTGCGCAGATCGAGGGACTCGGACTGCCCTGCCAGGGTGATGGCGGAGGAGGCAAGATGGCGGATGAAGGGGACTTCCTTCATGAACTCCGCCATGACAGTGAATTCTTTCCGGGCACCGGTGCTGGTGCTCTCCGCAAAGATGACCCGGTCGCCGCGCGGACGCACGCCATTGGCGGCGAGAAAGGCGTTGAGGCGGCGGGTCTCGCCGCCGGGATCGAGCATGACGAAGATGCCGGCGCGCTTGCGTTTCCAGTAGTCGTCCAGCATGGCGGTTTCGCGTTCGGAGAGATCGTAGCGGGGGCCGAGGATGAGGAGGCCGTCGGCGTCGCCGGGCATATGGTTGATCTCGGAGAGATTGACCGGGGCGATCTCGAAGTTCTGCTGCTTGCCCAGCTCCATGGCGGCGGTGTAGGCGTCGCTGAGGGCGGCGTCGGAGCGGCTGCCTTTGCCGACGAGATAGTAAAAGCGGCGGACGCGGCCTTCGACGACGGAGATGAGGGCGGAGCTGATGGCATCCTCGCCGCGAAACTCGATGATCTGGCGGTTCGTGCTGGTGCCGGATTCGCGCACGACCAGCTCCTCCTCGGTGATGAAGCGTTTGTTGGCCCCACAGTGCAGCAGGACGCCGTTTTGTGCGAGGGAGAGGCCGGTGTCGGCCTTGAGCTGCTCGGCGCGGTCAATGTCACGCACCGGATCGATGGAGCGTACTTTCACGCGCTGCCTGCCGTGCAAGCGATATTCCTCCAGCAGCGACCGCACCTCGCCATACACCTTCGAGTCACGGCCGAAGACGATGTAGATATGCACGTCGCGCGAGAGGCTGTTGAGATAATTGAGAGTGGCCGGACTCAGGGTGTAGTCCTGGCTCGGACTCAAATCCCAGCGCCAGTAGTGCCGCCAGTTGAGGCGGTTCACGCCGGCGAACAGCGCCAGGGCGAGGATGACCTGGAGGGCGACATTGATGCCAATGCCATAGCGCCGTGGCATCTCGGACGCTCTGGCGGCCTGCGCCGCGTGTTGGGACTGGTCGGAATCCGGCATGGGGTGGGGCTCGGCAGATGTCATGGCCGCCAGCGGCGGAATTCGACGACGTGATGGGTGAAGGTGAGGAACAGCATTGACATGCTCAGGTAGTAAACCAGCGTGCGGCTGTCGATGAGACCGGCGGTGAAGGTGCGGATGTGCTCGGTCGCGGCGAAGTAATTCACGATGTCCACGATGGTGTCGGAGAGCTTGCGCCCGACCACCATGACAAAGATGCCGAGGAGGAAATGCAGCAGGCTCAGCGTGAAGGAGAGGATCGCCGCGACGATCTGGTTCGCGGTGAGGGAGGAGGCGAAACAACCCACGGCCAGATTGAACATCCCCATCACCATGATGATGAGATAAGCCCCTTGCATGGCCCCGGGCGGCACCTCCACCTGTCCGGCGGAAATCCACTGGGCGAATTTGAAATTGAACAGGCTGGGCAGCCACAGCACGCCATAGACGATGACCGAGGCGAGGTATTTGGAGCCGACGACCTGCCAGGCGCGCACCGGCGCGGTGAAGAGCGTCTCCAGCGTGCCCATCTTCTTCTCCTCGGCAAAGAGGCGCATCGTCAGCAGCGGAAAGATGAAAAAATAGGACAGCCAGAACCACATGGCGTGGAAGGTCCAGCTCACGATGGAGCCCTCGCTCGGCGCGCTTTCCAGCACGGAGAGCGCGGCGCGGAAGGCGAAGCCATTGAGGATCATCACCAGCGCCAGCACCACATAGGCCACGGGCGAGACGAAGAAGGCGTGCAGCTCCTTTTTGAGCAGAATCCAGAAAATCCTCATAGAACGTGGGTGGGGATGTCGGTGGGCGTGCCGGCGTTCATGGAGAGCTCGACGAAGACATCTTCCAGATTCGGGAGCTGGCGGTGCATCTCGCGGACGCGCCACTTTTGTTGCATGGCCAGCTCCAGCACCGCGTCCCGGATGTCATGCCCCGGTTCGACGCGCAGCGTGAAGCGCCGCCAGGGCTGCACGAGCAGTTTTTCCTCCGTCGTTTTGCGCACACCAGGCAGGGCGGCCAGTTTTTCCGCCAGGTTGCCGGCTCCGTCGAGCTCCAGGTGCAGAAGCGTGGTGGAGCGGAGCTGGCTGGTGAGATTTTGCGGGGTGTCATTGGCGCGCAGACGGCCCTGGTGGATCATGATGACACGGTCGCAGGTCTGCTCGACCTCATGCAGGATGTGCGTGGAAAGCAGCACGGTATGCTTCGACTTCAGGCTGCGCAGAAGATCGCGCACATGGCGGATCTGCACGGGATCGAGGCCGTTCGTCGGCTCGTCGAGGATGAGCAGGCCCGGTTTGTGTACCAGCGCGTCGGCCAGCGCCACGCGCTGGCGGTAGCCTTTGGAGAGATTGCCGATGAGGCGGCGGCGCATGTCAGTCACGCCGGTGAGCTCCATCACCTCGCCCACACGGCGGCGCATGGCGTGGCCGGAGAGGCCTTTCAGCTCGGCGCGGAAGCGCAGATACTCCTTCACCTTCATGTCTGTGTAGAGCGGGGCCATCTCGGGCATGTAACCGACGGATTGACGCACCTGGATCGACTGGTGGAAGACATCAAAGCCCGCCACACGGGCATGGCCGGACGTGGCGGGCATGTAACCGCTGAGAATCCGCATCGTGGTGGATTTTCCCGCGCCATTCGGGCCGAGAAAGCCCACGATCTCCCCAGGTTCCACCTGGAATGAGATGTCGCTCACCGCAGTGCGTCCGGCATACTGCTTGGTGAGGTGCTGGACATCGATCATGACGGCGGGAGGGGCGGGAAAGAGGTGGGAGGGCGAAAAATAAAGCCTATGCCCGCCTCAAAGACAATTCGCAATCAGGCATTCGCAAAAATGACCCCCGTCCCCGCCCACCTGTCCTGTGTCTGCTATTTCCCCGCCTCACGCGTGCCGCTGCCTTTCGGCATTTTCATGAGGCTGTCGCCGAGTTCGGCGCGGATGACCTCGTAACCAGTTTATAGCTGCCACATTCTGTTGAGCCGTATGGAGCAACTTGCGGCAGACCAATCGTTGGTGCGATCTCCGCCGCAAGCAGGCATTTTCAGGCGTGGTTCAAGTCCCTCCGCCACCGGGTTTGGCCGCCGTGCGCGGGCCTCTGGGGCCGCCTTTTTTATACTCGCTCTTTTTCTTGAGACCGGTGGCGGCGTATTGATCGGAGCTTTTGCCGAATTTGGCGGCCACCTGGTCGCGTGCGCCCAGGACCCACTCATGCTGCTTCCACTGCAAAGCCACCATCCTGTCGCGGGCGTCGTTGAGGGCGTTTTGCTTGAGCACGTAGTCCGCTTCTGCCGCATCCAGCGCGGGCCGGATGCCGGTCTCGGTGCCATCAGCGGCTTTTTGATAGACGACGGCTTTTTCAAACTCGGGCTTCAGGTTGGTGTAGTCCGTCATCGCGAGGATCGCGGTGACAGCGTCCTTGTCATCCTGCTGCATGGCAGGATTCATTGGTTTGGTATTTGGTTCCATGGTTGTGCTCCCGTTGCAAACCGCCGCCGGCACCAGTCCGTCCCAAAACAGGCCCTCCATATCCCACCTAACACGTGGGTCATCCCATCGGGCTGTCTCTCCCTCTGAATCCGGTGCTGGCATGGCGATTCTGAGTTGCAGGTTCATTCGACTTTGCCGCCCGTCAGTGCATTCAAACAAAACGAAAAACATGCATTGCCGCCAGAAAATCAGGCATTTCTCGCGCGGAATCATTGATTTCGACCCGTTGCGGAGGGATTTTTTCCTTGGAAAGCCTCTCTTCCGGCCTCCAATCATGGATTTTCAACGCAACAAGTTTAAATGCCCCCCATCCATGCTTGATTGCAGAAGGAATCAGGTGATTTGATGTACGGGCAGGCGAGGGCGGACAGATTTCTGCTCACGAATCACGGCCACTCAGCGTAGCGTGGCATGGCCTTGCCATGAAATTGCTGTTCCAACGCATGGGTGCCAGGGTCGCAGACGAGGTTCCAGAACATGCGGTTGCCGGTGAAGGTTTTCCAACGGTTCAGAGTGTCGAGCTGGTCAGCGGGGGTGCCGCTGCGCTGAAAGCTGCTCACATGCACATAGTCTGAGATCACACCACGATCTGGCTCCGGGCCGCGCAGGCCCAGCGAACGGGCGGTCTGGCGTCGGTAGGCCGCGTCGGTGTGCCAGCGGTTGTAACTGACAAAAACGACTTTGGAGCCGAGTCCTGCCAGCCATTGCGTTTTGCCGACCGCCTCCCGCAAGTATTCACGTCCGCGCTCCATAAGACGCTGGAAGTCTGGATGCAGGAACGGCTTGTCTTGGAGTTCAGGAATGCCCTGCTTGAGGCTCGCGGCGGTGTTGGCCAGGTCGCGCAGCACCACGACGATCTTCCTGGCCTCTCGTGCCTCGGGAAGGCTGGCGAGGTGTGGCAGCGAAATGCCCTCAAAGCTCAGGCATCGGGCCGCCGCACGACCTCCGGCATTCCATTCATGCAGACTGGCCTCGGCGGCGGCTTTGTGGAGTTGCTTGGGCAGGCAGGTGGTCGTGGGCAGGGCATAGGCTTCATCGGGGAACGACATCATGCCTTCCTTCACACAGTCGTTCCAGAGCGTGAAGCATCGTTCTGGCTGCATGCGGGCGGCCCAGTCGATGAAGCCATGATGTCCACTGCGTTTGGTTCCGATGACCAGCAGATCAATCGTATGCCGCCTGCTTTCCAGCAGCCGCAGCATTTCCATCGTTTTGTAGAGCACGACCTCGGGTTCAGGCTGCCAGCCGGTGAGGCAGCACAGCGGGACGGCGAACGGGTTCCAGACAGGCAGGTAGTTGCACTTCTCCTCCTGGGAAATCCAGGTCAACACAGGCTGTCCGCAGTGCATGGCAAAGTGGATGCTGCCGCTGGATGGCCCGATCATCAGCCTGGCATGGCGGCAATGGGCCGCCAGCTCCTTCAAGGGCAGTCCGCGCAGGTCGTCAGTCCCCTTGATCTTGTGTGCTCCATCAACGGCTCCGACACTGGCCACGCGTAAATGACGAGGCAATGCCTCGACCAGGGCATTGAAGCTGGCGGCGGGCCAGTTTTTGAATTTCTGCCCCGCCTTGGGGGTGGCGCGCGCATGCAGCAGCAGGTCGTAGCTGTTGCGGGGTTTGGGCAAGGTGGAGCCAAAGTCCCGATAAGTCGGAATGCACGCGCTGATCGGGTAATAAAGATGTTCGGGGTTCTTGCCGGTTGCAGGCACGGCATTGGGATCAAGCCAGACATCACCGCCTGCGGTGTTAATATACCGGGTGTGCAGGTGTGGCGGGGAATGTCCATGACACTTGTGCCCGATGGTGTGGATGGTGCCGGGTTTGCACGCGACGAACCTGGTCGCAAAATCCTCATATAAGAAGAAACGATCAGGATGGGTCGCCACGATGATCTCCGCCCACTCGCGGCTTTGAGCCAGGGTGCGGGCGATGCTCTGCCAGCGCAGCAGCTCAACGCCGAATTCGCCGATCCACGGGCCGATGAAAAGTTTGGGAGCACGTTTTGAGTTCATGGCAGAGATACTGGCTGGCTTTGCCAAATTCCGGCCTTGGTTACTGCTGACACTTCGTCAGGCAGCAGGTGCCGGATGATCCCACCGTCAAAATACCCCTCGATGCGGCGGACCACTTCTTCTGGAGTGATCATCGCCATGCAACGCGGCAGGGTGCCCTCCACCACCTGCTGGCAGAGATTCTCGGGGAGATCACGGTCGCTGCCATCGCCGAGGGGGAGGGTTCTTTTTCTCCAGCAGCCGCCAGACTCGCAGCAGGAGAGCATGCCCACCGTATGGATGAACTGATGGCTGGGGTAGCTCTCCCAATGCGGCGGTTCGCGGCCACCAGCCACAACCACGCAGGGGCGCAGTTTCGGAGCGCCTGCTTTGACCGGCACTGCGGCGGCCAGATGCATGGCTGCGGTGACTGGAGAGAGAACTCCCTGCGAGTGATGAATCAGGCGCACCAAATCACGCAGACTGGTCTTGCCACGCAAATCCAGCACATGGCGCAGAGCAGGGTGATGATCCTGATCGCGACCCACTTGCACAAACAGCACACGACCGCGCAAGGCATCGACCACGGCTTGAAACCTTTCGGTGGCCCACCATTTGATGGTGTAGTCACGTTTGCCACCCGCGGTCACAATCCAAAACGGGACATTCATGCCCAAGATCGTTTCCACTGCGGACGGCATACGCCGTTCCTCCTCGCTGAGGTGGATGTCGCCCTTGATGGCGTGCGGGCGAATGGCGAGTTTGAGTTCGCGGTTCAGAAAATGGATGAAGCCGTGCAAAAAATGGTAGGGCCAGTCATTGCTGCGGTTGATCAACGGATAGCGGCAGTGAATGACACGGACTTCGGGGTCATCCTCGCTCAACGGTGTGAGATGCGGGTTGTTCAGCCACAGGTCGGGGCATTTTCCCCGCACATCAGTCTGGTAACGACCAGGGTAGCCTGCATGGAGATCACGCAAGGCGGCGGTCAGCATCGTCACATCTCCGGGAGACTGGTTGTTGAGCAGGATGAGCTTGGCCGGTGCTCCGCTGCTGCTGCCTTGGAGATTTGAGTCACGAAAGATTTTCGTTTCGGAACTGGTGTCTGATTCACTCATTCACAACATCACCTGGGTATAAATGTTTATTTAGAGCAGTTGATTGCAAAATAGACTCTTGAAATTTTACCCGGAATGCAATCAAATCATCAATAGTATCGGGAAGGTTTAATCCTTAATCCATCACGCCATGCCTGAAGGTTCTGATGATCCCACGCCCTCCGATGAGCCGGTGCCCAAAGATCCGTGCAAGCCCTCGACGCCGCCACCGCCGCCAGAAGATCCGGACAAGCCGGATTGTAGTTGTGATTGTTCCAACAATCCAACCCCGCCACCTGAGCCGCCGCGTAGTGGCGATGAAGATGACACCGGAGGTGAGGATTGTGAGGGATACTCACCTGGCTTCTGATTTGATCGACGAGTCCATTTCTAACCCATCATTGCGTCATGGCTGCATCCACTCTTCCGTCGGGTCCGATTCGAGGCGAGGGCATCGCA
>JAEUHJ010000067.1 GCA_016795375.1 Verrucomicrobiaceae bacterium | reverse complement strand
GAACGACATTTGCATGAGGGAGGCGGCGGTGCTGGCAGGGTCAATGCCGTTGAAGTCACGGGAGTCGAGGCTGTAGTGGTAACGCAAATCGGTGTCGCCGGCGATGAGGCCGAGGGATTGCGTGCCAGAGTGCGGCAGGGTCTGGCGGTAGGCCACGATCTGGTCGCGGGTGTACTGGCCATCATAGTAGAAAGGAGCATCCGCATCCTCATCCAACCGTCCTCCGTAAACAACCTGCCATAGGCCGGCATTGTCGGTGATGTCCGCTGCGGTTCCACCCGGCCCGCCGTTGTTGGTGCCGAACTGGCCTGCGTTGTAGCGGCTGAGGTCGGGGCCGTTGAAAGTGTCGCCAAGATTGTTGGGGTAGGCTCCGAACGGGACGATGCCGGTGTGGCCGTTGCCCGCGTTGTTATCGAGGTAGAACCGGGTGTCTCCCACATGGTCCAAGGAAGGAATCGCCCCGTTCTGAGGAGTGCGGTAACCATCCTGTTCTTCAAAGCCGCCCAAATAAGCTCCAGCTTCGTGAGGCCACGAAAGGACGCTCAGCAGGCAGGTCAGGAGAGAAATGGAGGGGCGGGCATTCACGAAGTGAAGCAAAGCTCAGATCAATTTATAAAATTTCAATAAATTCTAAGTTATTTGCCAACACTTGAAGATCGAAAAACTGTTCTATTGAACATACTCAAAACTTGAAGCACGATGCGGAAACCAACCATTTCTGTGCCCGCCGCTTTTTTTGACTCCTCACCGCTCGTGGACTGGCTGTTTCTCGATCTCAACAGCTTCTTTGCCAGTGTGGAGCAGCAAATGCGCCCGGAACTACGGGGCCGGCCGGTGGCCGTGGTGCCCGTGGAGACGGATGCGACCTGCGCCATCGCGGCGAGCCAGGAGGCGAAAAAATTCGGTGTCAAAACAGGTACGAACATCGGCGAGGCCCGGCGACGCTGTCCCGGACTCGTCACCGTGCTGGCGAATCACGACGCGTATGTGGAGTTTCATCACAGGGTTCTCGATGAGATCGACCGCCATTTTCCCGTGCAGTCGATCTGCTCCATCGACGAGATGGCCTGCAAGCTCGACTCGCCGCGCCGCCCGCTTCCGGCGGCGGTGGATCTGGCGGAACGCATCAAACGCGGCCTGCGGGAGCGCGTGGGCGGGTGCATCACCTGCTCCATCGGCCTCGCCCCGAACCGTTTCCTCGGCAAAGTGGCCTCCGACATGCAGAAACCGGACGGGCTGGTGATTTTGCGTGCCGATGGGCTGCCAGGACGTCTGCTGGAGTTGGAATTGAGTGACCTGCCCGGCATCGGCCGGCGCATGGAGCCGCGTCTCCATGCCTGCGGCATCCGCACGATGCGGGAGCTGTGGGATGCGGAGCGCGAGGAGCTGCATCAAGCGTGGGGCGGCGTCTGCGGGGATCGCTTCTGGCACGCGCTGCACGGCGGCCCCACGGAGGACGACCAGCCGGTGCAAAAGCGCACGGTGGGCCACAGCCATGTGCTGGCGCCGGAGATGCGCACACCGCCGCAGGCGGGCGTCGTGGCGCGGCGGCTGATGCTGAAGGCCGCCAGCCGCCTGCGGCGCATGCATTACCGCGCCACGCACCTGCACCTCAGCGTGCGTACGGAGGACGGGCCGCGCTTTGAGGCGCAGTCAAAGTTCGAGCCGGCGTGCGACAGCATCGTGCTGGCCCGCGTGCTGGCGGAGCTCTGGCAGCGCGTGATGCGGCAGGCGCGCTGGCAGCGCGTGAGGAAAGTGTCCGTGGCCCTCTTCGGCCTGGAGGCGGATGCGCGACCACGGCAGCTTGAGTTGTTTTCCTCACTCATCGACGAGGAGACCCGCGCGCGGCGCGAGCAGCTCAGCCGCATCCTCGACAGGATCAATCAGAAGCGCGGCCGTGACTCCGTGGTCATCGGTTTCACGCCGGACACGGTGCGCACGTTCTCCGGCACGAAGATCGCCTTCACGCGCATCCCGGACCGGGAGGAATTCCAGGAATAGGGAGAGGCTCAGGATCGTGGCAAAAAAAAGCGGATTGGCCTGTATTCTGCCTTCTTTGCAAAAGAGTCCGGAGGGCCGCGTTAGAAACGGTCCATGAAAACACTGTCCCTTCTCCCGCTCGTCGCTGCCACCGCGTTCGCCGCTGATTATCCGCGTGTCATTTTCTCCGATGATTTCTCCGCCGAGGGCTTCGGCAAGGCATGGGGACACTACAAAAGCTCCAGCGTCGTCAAAGACGGCATGCTCGTCGGCATCACCGCGCCGACGTCCGACCACAGCGCCGTGGACAACATCAGGTTCACCGGTGAGAAAGACCTCCAGGTGTCGGTGAAATTCCGTTTCGCCAGCGACAAGGCGAAGAGCTTCAACGTGTGGTTCGATGACAAGAACTACAAAGGCTCCCATGCCGGCCACATCTGCCAGGCGACGATTTCCCCCGCCGGAGTGAACATGGCAGATGCGAAAACCGGCGGCTTCAACCTCGAAGGGGGGCTCTATGACCGCAAGAAGGCCAACCAGCTCACCGATGACGAGAAAAAGATGCTCGCCTCGAAACAGAAACGCTTTCCGGGGGCCGTCAGCCTCAATGAATGGCATGTGCTCGTCGTCACGACGCAGGGCGACACGATCCGCGTCAGCATCGACGGCAAGGACGCGGGCAGTTTCCAGTCCCCTGGCATCGCGCATGACACGAAATCCCTCGTCAGTCTCACGACAAACCCCGTGGATGTGCATTACGATGACTTCAGCATCAAGGGCGTGGCTAAATGACGCAGTGTCTCGTGGTGGCGTGTTTCACACATGCTTTGCCGTGGTGAAAACGATGCGGAATCCGTTATGCTCGGCGCTCTCATGAACCGGCTCGAAAACAAAGTCATCCTCATCACCGGCAGTGTCACCGGCATCGGCAAGGCCATCGCGAGGCGCTGTGTCTCCGAAGGCGCGAAAGTGCTCGTCCATGGCCTGGAGGCGGATCTTGGCGAACAGACCGTCGCCGAACTGGGCGCTGGCCGCTCGGTGTTTGCCCTCAAAGATCTCGCGGATGAGGACGCGCCACAAATGCTCGTGGAAAAGACCGTGGCCGCATTCGGCAGGATCGACGCCGTGGTGAACAACGCCGCGCAGGTCGGCCTGGGCAACATTCACGACACGGACGCGAGGTGGTTCCGCCGCATGCTGGAGATCAACTGCGTCGTGCCCTACCTGCTCATCCGCGCCGCCCTGCCGCGCCTGCGTGAGTCACACGGCAGTGTCATCAACATCGGCAGCGTGAACGGCTGGAGCGGCGAGCCGAATTTGATGCCGTACTCGGTGTCAAAAGGCGCGTTGATGACCCTCACGCGCAACCTGGGTGACACGCTCATGCGCGAGGACGGCGTGCGTGTGAACCAGATCAATCCCGGCTGGGTGCTGACCGAAAACGAGGCGAGACGCAAACGCGAGCACGGCCTCAAGGACGACTGGTATGCCGACCTGCCGAAGGTCTATGCGCCTTCCGGCCGCATCCTCCTGCCGGAGGAGATCGCCGCCTGCGCCGCCTGGCTGCTCGCGGACGAATGCGGCCCCATCAGCGGCCAGGTTTTCGACTTGGAGCAGCACCCCTTCTTCGGCCGCAACCCGCCGAAGGATGCCAGCACGCTTCCGGGCAGGTGATGCCTCATGACATCACGTCAGCCGCTGATCTCCAGCTTCAACTCCGGCTGACTGCTCGTGAAGCGCAACCCGGTTCTTCGCGCGCCGTCGCGCAGGAGCAGCAGATTCACCTGGTCTTTGAAGAAATCGTGAAAAATGGCGTGCTTCAGCCTGATGTCCGCCGGACTTCCAGGCAGAGCGACCTCGAAGAACAAAGTCACCGCCGGATCCTCGCTCTTCGCGCTCGCAGCGTCCAATTCCCGCCCCACCCACGCGATCCGCCCGGCTTTTCCTGCCGCATCCCTCACGACGAAAGTTCTGGCGAGGTAAGCCCGGGTTTGCGTGTCGAATTCGGCGGCAGGGGTTTTGTCAATGCGGATCTCCCGCTCACACTGGCGGATCAGCGCCAGCTCCAGGTCGTTGATGAAGACGGTGAGGCTGACTTCGAGCTTCCTGGTCTTCACGTTGTATTCCGCCTCCGCCGTGGACTGATGCAGCGAATGTGCGTGAAGCCACGGTGCGAGCACAACGGCGGCGAGGATCGCGATGAGGTTATTTCTTCTCATCGGCCTTCTTCCCGCCCTCTTTCGTCTCCGGTTTTGTCAGCTCACGCATCGGATTCACGGCCTTGTCGTCCTTGAAGAGCTGGAATTTGCTCTTCACCGGACGACGCGGCCAGAAATTGTTCTCCACATCGGTGTCTGTCAGCTCCTGCCGGGGGTCGAAGGTGACCGCCTTGACCTCCTTTTTAGTGAACAGCAGCTTCGATGTCTTCTGGGTGTTGAAGCGCCAGATTTCCGCGGGCAGCCTCATCTCCTCGCTGCTGCCGTCGGTGTAGTCCACCTTCAGGATCACCGGCGTCACGAGCCCGCCGACGTTGCGCAACTCGATGGAGTAGAAGTTGTGCTTCGTTTGCAGCAGCTCCGGGTCGATTTTCTCCTCGTTGAGCTCCTTGATGAGGCTTTCGAACTTCTTCTTCTCGCTCGGCAGCACGGTCGTCTTGTCAAAGCTGTCGTAGAAGTCCTTCAGCTCGGGGAAACGGTCCACGCGCTTCGAGAGCGGGTAGTTCCTCTCTTTCGTGAGCGTCTTCGGCAGCTCGTCCTCCTGCTGTTTTTTCACCTTCTTCTCGATCCGGGGATCGCGGGAGTCGAGCTGCAGCCACTTCACCTCATCGACCGCCACATCGACGTGATCGACGCTGAAGAACCAGCCGCGCCAGAACCAGTCGAGATCGACGCCGCTGGCATCCTCCAGGCTGCGGAAAAAATCGCTCGGCGTGGGCCGCTTGAACATCCAGCGTCGCGCATAGGTCTTGAAGGCGTGGTCGAATGCCTCGCGGCCCAGGATGTGCTCCCGCAGGATGTTCAGCGCCACGGTCGGCTGGCCGTAGGCGTTTGGCCCCAGGTCGGCGATGGATTCGCTGTTCGTCATCACCGGCACGCGGTCGGTCGTGCGCATGTAATCCACCATGCTGCGTTCGTTCCGGCGGTGCTTCCAGTCGTTCTCCCATTCTTCTTCCGCGAGGTATTCGACAAAGGAGTTCAAGCCCTCGTCCATCCAGGTCCATTGACGTTCATCGCTGTTCACGATCATGGGAAACCAGTTGTGGCCGACCTCATGAATGACGACTCCGATGAGCGCATACTTGGTGCGCTCGGGATAGGTGCCGTCTTTTTCCGGGCGCGGGCCGTTGAAGCTGATCATCGGGTATTCCATGCCGCCCACCGGACCGTTCACCGACCAGGCGACGGGATACGGGTAATCAAAAGTGAACTTGGAATACACCTGGATCGTGTGCGCGATGGCGTGTGTCGAATATTTGTCCCAAAGCGGCATTCCTTCCTTCGGATACATCGACATGGCCATCACCGGCGGGCGGAACATGCGGTCCGCGACGCCGCCCCGGCGTTCCGGCGTCGGTGGATGCGTCGCTCCCTCCACCGCCATCGCGTCCCAGATGAATTTGCGCGACGAGGCGAAGGCGAAGTCGCGCACGTTGTCCGCCTTGAAGACCCAGGTCTTCCGGCCCTTCGGCCTGCCTTTCTCCGCCGCCTTCGCCTCCTCCGGCGTGACGATGAAGACGGGCTTCCTCATCTCTCCCTGCGCCTTCTTGAGCCGCTCGCGTTGCGCCTGCGACAAAACTTCGCCGGGATTCTGCAAGACGCCCGTCGCAGCCACGAGATGATCGTCCGGCACGGTGAGGCGCACCGTGTAGTCGCCGAACTCGAGTGTGAACTCGCCCGTGCCGAGAAACTGCTTGTTGATCCAGCCCGCGTAGTCCGTGTAGGCCGCCATGCGCGGGAACCACTGGGCGATGGTGTAGATGCAGTTCTTGTCCTCCTCGAAGTATTCGTAGCCCGTGCGCGCGCTGATGCGCTTGAAGTCGTTGACCGGGAAGCTCCAGGCGATCTTGAACACAAAATCAGCGCCTGCGGCCAGCGGCTCCTCCATGTCGATGCGCAGCATCGTCTTCACCACGGTGTGCGGCAGCTTGTTGCCCTGCGCGTCGGTCAGCCTCGTGATTTTCATCTCGCCATCGTAATCCTCGTAGGCCAGCAGGCGTTCCACCGCGTTGTAGGTGATCTTCTCCGGCGTCACGCCGCGTTTCACGTTCGGCACCGTGCGTGAGTCCGCATTGTGGGAGAAGTAATTCTGGTCGAGCTGCACCCACAGGTGGCCCAGCGCGTCGGGCGAGGCGTTGTGGTACGTCACCGTCGCCTCCGCCGTGATTGTGCGCTTCACATCATCCAGCTCCACGCTGATGTCATAATCCGCGCGGTTCTGCCAGTAAGCCTTTCCCGGCGCTCCCGAGGCGATGCGCTGTGGCGAGGGCGTCGGCACCGGTGAATCGAGCTGCTGGAATTTACCCACCGGCGCGCCGGACTCGGCGGCGGCTAGTAGAGCGGGGGAAAGCAGGAGAATGAGACGTTTCATGCCTCGCGATTCTCCAAGACGGCGGACAGAAGGCAAGCGCGGCGTCATAGTACCCTCCTGGTTCGCGTCGGG
The DNA here is from genome assembly GCA_016795375.1 of Verrucomicrobiaceae bacterium. Lineage (GTDB taxonomy): Bacteria > Verrucomicrobiota > Verrucomicrobiia > Verrucomicrobiales > Verrucomicrobiaceae > Prosthecobacter. Next base: position 17,968 of record JAEUHJ010000067.1, on the reverse strand, counting down.
GCCCCTCCCTGCTATCAGCTTTCGCCGCTGATTTGCACAATCGCTGCCTGGCCGTTGCTTTCATGCGTCATCTTCGGCAATTCACAGGTGTCAGAATGCCGCTTGCCCGCGCCGCTGGTTTTTGTCACGATGCGGGCATGACACGCACCCTCCTCGCCATCGGCGCGCATTACGATGACTGTCCGTTCGGCATTCCTGGCACGCTGCTGCGTGCCGTGCAGAAGCATCAGCGCGTGGTGATCCTGAGTTTGATCGGCGACTACACGAACTGGCCGCCGGTGAAGGGCAGGGAACAGGGTTTGATCGAACTCTCGAAGCAACTCGCCGCCGAACGCGGCATGGAGATGCGCTTTCTGCCTTACAAGAGCATGGGTTTCGAACCCACGCTGGAAACCAAGCGTGCCGTGGCCGAGGTCGTGGCCGATGTGAAGCCGGACACCGCGTTCATGCTCTGGCCGCGTGACCGCCATCCTGATCACGAGGCGGCCAGCGCCATCTGCCACGCGGCTTTGTATCAACCTGCGCGTCTTCTCGGTCGTGACGAGGTCAGGACGCCCTCCCGTGTTTATTGGTATGACAACGGCCCCGGCCACACGATCGGCTTCGAGCCGGACACCTATGTCGATGTGAGCGCCGAATGGCCCGTCGCGGGCGAGTGGCTGGGCCGCCTGATGGCGTATGTGCGGAAAGAGGACTACGATCCTGCAAAAAGCGACGCCGCGATGGACACGAAGACCATCCTGGCACGCTATCGGGGCCTGGCCTGCGGCGCACGATATGCCGAGGCGCTCAAAAGTGTGAGGGCGGTGGTGAATGCCGAGCTTTGAAAGTTTTCCCAACGCGTGGCGCATCACGCCCGCGCGGTCATTTTCTCCAGCTCCGCGCGGACGCGTCGCCGCAACTCCGGCGGGCCGAGAACCTCCGCCTTGGCACCCCAGCTCAGAATCCAGCGCGTGATCTCTTCCAGGCCGGCGAGATCGGCCTGAAACTCGATGACGCTGCCGTCGGGCTTGAGCTTGCGGATGGCCTGTGTGGGATGCCACTGGCGCTCGGCCACGATGCGGGCCGCGTAGCCTTCAAAACGGATGTGAACCTCATGCTTGGGTGTTTTTCCGCCCGCGTAACTCCACACACCGAAGCCACCGCCGAGATGGTCGCGCGCGTTGAAGCCCGGATCGCGCTCGAACTTCGTTTTCAGCACCTCCAGGCCCGAGATACGTTGCAAGGCGAAGGTGCGCATCGCGCCGCGTGCCGGGTCATGCGCGATCAAATACCAGCCGTGTTCGATCTGTCCCACATGATGCGGCCGTACGACGCGGCGCTCCGGTTTGCTGCCGGTGAGCTTGTGGTAGTCGAAGGCCACCTCGCGGCAGGCGCGCACCGCGTCGAGGAGATCGCCAAAGAGCGTCACATCCGCAGGCAGCACGCCGGAGGCCTTCACGGAAAACGCCTCGTCCAGCTCATGCCATTCGAGTGAAATCTCGCCAGGGCAAGCATCGGCGATCTTGCGGAAGCTCTCCATGAGCATGCGCTCCAGCCGCGTTCCGCGCAGCGGATCCAGCGCATGACGGGCCAGGAAGAGGGCCACGAGGTCGTTGCGGGAGAGGTGCAGCATGGGGAACTCATGCACCTCCTGCGTGTAAAAATAGCCATGCTTGATGCCGTCGTATTCCAGCGGCAGGCCGAGCTGGTCGCGCATGAAGCTGATGTCCCGCTGGATGGTCTTCGGCGTCACCTCGATCTCGGCGGCCAGTGTCGAACAATTGGGGTGGCGTCCAGCGCGGATGATCTTGTGGATTTCCATCACCCGCCAGAGGGCGGGCCGGCTCACGCCTGAGCGTGATGTGGTGCGGGAAGAGGCTCGGGGCATCAGCATGAAGGTGGCGAAAAATATTCATCTGTCACCCAGTGAATGTCCGACCCCCTGTGGAAAAATGTGCGCGTTCAAAACCACCTGTATGGCACATCTCCCCTCCGGTCTTCACTTTTGCATCAACAGCCAGCCTCTGGACGACCTGCTCTGCCAGGTGCAGGCAGGCCGCGGCCTGCATCTTCCAGATTTGCGCATGATTCATGGCCCGGAAGACCTGCGTCGTCACATGCGCCTGCTCTGGTTGCTGCCAGTCGGGGCTGATTGCGCTGTTGACGAGCCTCTCCACCGGTTTTCCAAACCGGTGCCTCCCGGTCTGACCCTGGTGGACAGCGGCCACACTTTCCACCGCCTGCCGGAGCATCTCGACAAACGTGATCGGGAAGTCATGGAGCAGTTCTGGAATAGTTCGCGATGCCGGGCCTTTCTGAAGGAGCAGATGGAGAGGGTGCGGCTTGCTCTGAACACCGCGTCCCCGCATCTCGACGCGGAAGACCGCTATCTCAGCGAGTGGTTCCCGGTGCCGTCCACTCCGGCTCTGACGGACGGAAAAAACCTCGAAGAGGAGATGCAGGCCGGAGGGAGCCGCGCCTGCCCCGACCACTGATTATTTTCACCCCACCCCACATCCACCCATGAACCCGAACCTCACCGAAATCGCCTACATCCTCGACCGCAGCGGCTCCATGCAGCCCATGCAGGAACCGGCCGTCGCCGCCTTCAATGACTTCCTCAAGACTCAACTTGAGGTCCCTGGCGATGCCCGCCTCACCCTCGTGCAGTTTGATGATGCCTACGAAGTCCCCGTCTCCGCGCGCCTGCTCCAGGACGTGCCCCAGCTCACCGCCGCCACCTACACGCCACGCGGAAGCACCGCCTTGCTCGACGCCATCGGCCGGACCATCAAGGACACCGACCGCCGCCTTGAGGCTCTCTCCGTTGCCGAAAAGCCCGGCAAAGTCATCTTCGCCATCTTCACGGACGGGCAGGAGAACGCCTCGCAAGAATACAGCGCCAGGCACATCAGCGACCTCATCCGCCTTTACCGGGAGCAGAAGGGCTGGGAGTTTCTTTTCCTTGCCGCGAACCAGGACGCCATCGCCTCGGCTTCGGCGATGCACATGGACGCGGGCCTCAGCGCCAATGTCAGCTACAGCCTGAAGGGGATCAAATCCACCGGTGGCGCCATGGCCCGCAAGGTGAGAGCCATGCGCATGAAAGCCAGCTGCAGCATGGACGCCCAGGCAATGGAGGATGACGCCAAGCCCATGGAACAGATCGTCAGAGAGGAGGAGCAGAAACCATGAACCGCCGTCGTGCCTGGCATCAACGGCTTGCCCGCAGGATCGCGCGGAGAACTTCGTCACCGGGCAGATCCTTTTCCCCGCTGGTTTTATTCGCCGCGATCTGCCTCGTCATCTGCATTGCGGCTTTGTGCGCCGGTTTCAAAACGGCCGCGCTCGCGCTCGCGGCCTCATGCTTCACCAGCGTTTGGCGCATGCGGCAGTGCTGTGGCGGAGGGCGGCATGCCTGGGCGTCGGCTGACGCGCCCGCGGCCTCGTCCGGGGATTTATGACGGGTGGGGCTGGGTCACGCGCCGATCCAGCTCCGCAGCGTCTTGATGTCGTGCGCGTGTGCCTCGCGGAAGGTTTTCAACACGGCGGGATCCTTCGCATTGCCTTCGAGGTATTCGACATGGAGCGAGATCGGACCGCCGTAGCCGCTCTTGAGCAGCATTTTACCGTATTCAGGGTCCACCTGGCCTTCGCCGAGCGGCACGGTGACGAGCTTGCGCCCCTCCCACTTGTAATCCTTGAAGTAAGCCGCGCCGATGTGGTCTCTGACCAGGTTGAACTCCAACGGCCACGATTTGCCGCCTTCGCAGGTGGCATGCAGGATGTCGAAGCAGAAGCTGAACTGCTTCGCCGGATACTCGCGCATGATCGAGTAGATGTCCCACACCGCCGCGCCGAAGTAATCCTTCCCGCTGTGGTTTTGAAACAGCGGCTGGATGCCGAGCTCCGCGCACAGGGCCACGAGATCCCTGATCTTCGGCCGCACGGCCTGGAGCTGCTCCCAGATGGGTTTTTTGAGGTCGTATTTGAAGTAGTTCATGCGGAAGCGCCTCACGCCCAGCTTCGCAGCCGTGCGCAGCACCTCCTCCGTGCGCTGCTCCGCGCTCACCTCGTTGATGCCGGAGGTCATGATCGTCATTTCCAGGCCTTGCTTCTTCAACGCGTCGATGAACTCAGGCAATTCATCCACGACCTTCTCCGGCTCGATGTGACCTTTGGGCCGGATCGGCGCCTCGATGCCATCCACCCCCATCTCGGCGCTCACACTGGCGATCTCGTCAAAGCTCAGCCCCTGGAGGTGCTTTGTGAAGTAGCAGATCGTGTTTTTGCCCTTCTCCGGCGTTTCCGCCATCAACGGGGCGGTAAAAGCCAAAGCGGAGAGGTTGCGGACGAAGGCGCGGCGGGTGTTCATGGTCTTCGATCAACGTCTCAGCATTCGACATTCTTCATTCGTCATCCGACATTCCGCCCATGACCACGCTCTCCGGCCAAAACATCGTCATCATGGGCGGCACCACCGGCCTCGGCCTTTCCGCGGCTAAACAGCTCGTCGCCGCAGGGGCGAACATTGTCGTCACCAGCCGCTCTCAGGCCAATGTCGATGCCGCTTTGGCTGAACTCGGCCCGCAGGCACGCGGATTCGCCGCCGATGCCGTCACGCCTGATTCCGCCGAGCGTGCGGTGGCGATGTTTGACTGGCTTGATGCCCTCTACCATGTCGCGGGCGGCAGCGGACGCAGCAAAGGCGACGGCCCGCTGCACGAAATGACCGACGAAGGACTCGACCACACCCTCGACCTCAATTTGAAGTCCGTCGTTCTCTCCAACCGCGCCGCGATCCGCCGGTTTCTCCACCAAAACACCGGCGGCGTCATCCTGAACATGGCCAGCGTGCTCGGCTGGTCGCCATCGCCGAGATTCTTCGCCTCCCACGCCTACGCCGCCGCCAAGGCGGGCATCATCGGCTTCAGCAAATCCATCGCTGCGTATTATGCGCCGCAAAACATCCGCGTGAACGTCATCGCTCCCGCCCTCGTCGAAACGCCGATGTCGCAGCGCGCGGCTGGCAACGACGAGATCATGGCCTTCATCAAAACCAAGCAACCCCTCGACGGCGGCCGCATCGGCCATCCCGACGACTGCGATGCTGCCGCCCTGTTGTTGCTCAGCCCAGGTTCCAAATTCATCACCGGCCAGGTTCTCGCTGTTGATGGCGGCTGGACCGTGAGCGAAGGCCAGGTCGAACCACCATGAACCTCGCCATTGGAATCGATCTCGGCGGCACGAACATCAAAGCCGCGCTCGTGGACGCGCGTTCCGCGAAAATGCACGCTGCTCTCACGAGGCCGACACATGACGGCGAGTTCGACGGCGACGTGCCGCGTTTCGCCCTCACGGTGCGTGAGATTGTCCAGGCGTTCGAAGCGCAAGCAGGCGGGAAACTCCGTGTCGGCCTCTCCGCGCCCGGTTTGGCGAACCCAAACGGTCAATGCATCAACTGGATGCCCGGGCGCATGCACGGCCTCGAAAAATTCCAGTGGGCCGGTTTTCTCGATCGCGACTGCCGCGTGCTCAATGACGCCCACGCGGCGCTTTTGGGAGAGGTGTGGGCTGGAGCGGCTCAAAACACCCGGGACGCCTTCATGATCACGCTCGGCACCGGTGTCGGCGGCGCTGTCTGGAGCGGTGGAAGGCTGCTCCAAGGCAGGATCGGCCGTGCCGGTCATCTCGGCCACATCACCGTCGATGTGAACGCGCCATGTGATCGCTTCAACACGCCGGGCAGTCTTGAGAGCGCCATCGGCAATCAGAGCATCCTCCGGCGCGGGGAGGGGCGTTATGCGGACACGCTGGCTTTGCTGGGGGCGTGTGCCGCCGGGAATGAGCACGCTCAAAAGGTCTGGCATGACTCCGTGCGTCATCTCGCCGCCGCCATCGCGTCCCTCGCCAATGTTCTCGATCCTGAGGTGGTCATCATCGGCGGCGGCATCGCCACCGGGGCGAAGAGTCTTCTTTTCAATCCTCTCCAGCAGCAGCTTGACGTCCTGGAGTGGCGCCCCGGCGGCAACCAGATCCGCGTGGTGCCTGCGGAACTCGGCGACAGTGCCGGCTGCCTCGGCGCGGTTTTCAACCTCCTCCAAAACACATGACCCCGGCCCTTCAATACCTGGCTGCTTCTGAGAAGCTCCTCAATCGCGTCCGCTTCCAGCTCCCGCTCATCCAACAGACTGCCGACATGTTTGCGAAAACTATTCTCGCCGGCCGGATGGTTCACGTCTTCGGCTCCGGGCACAGCCGCATCCTCGTGGAGGAGATGTGGCCGCGTTACGGCTCGTTTCCGGGTTTCAATCCGATCGTCGAGCTGTCACTGACGTTCCACAATCTCGTCATCGGCGCGAACGGCCAGCGGCAGGCGATGTTCCTCGAAAATGTGAGCGGCCTGGCCAATCGCATCCTGCGCAACTTTGATCTCAAGCCCGGTGACAGCGCGCTCGTCATCTCCAGCGGCGGTTGCAATGTCGTCCCGGTCGAGATGGCCGAGGAATTTCAGAAGCGTGGCGTCAAAGTCGCCGCCATCATCAGCACCACGCACAGCGAGGCCAGCACCAGCCGTCATCACGACGGCAAAAAACTCCAGGATTTTGCCGGCATTGTCCTCGACACCGGCGCGCCCGTCGGGGATGCGATGGTGAAAATCGACGGTTTGGAAACGCCCGTCGCACCCGGCAGCACCGTGGGTGGCTGTTTGCTTGTGAACGCCATCAAAGCGGAGGTGGCCGATCGCCTGACCAAAGCCGGCCAGCCCCCCAAAGTGCTCACCGCCGGGGCCGTCGTCGGCCCCGAAAAAGCCACGGAGCTTTTCGAGGCCGCCTATGACGAGCATGCGCGGCGTATCGCACGGTATTACGCAGGGCTTGGGGCTTGAGTTGGCGTCGGCTCAGCCAAATCGTGACGGCGGCGGCGTCATGGCCGGGCGCCTGGGCAGCGGAGGCGGTGTCATCGCCACGGCCGCTCTTCGGGCCTCTTTTTTGCGTGAATGCACGCAGAAGGCCATCGCCACGAGATGCACGGCGAAAAAGAGCATGGCCACGCAGATGCCCTTCAACGGTGGAACGGCGAGCAACGCGGACAACCCCCACCAGAATCCGAGCGTGAGCAGCACGCAGCATGCCACGCGCACACCGACAGGCAGCCGGTGAAAGTCGAGCCACCACCGCCCGACTTTATCCGCGGCGAGGCTGGCGCGCTGCATGTCCGCCATGACAATCCAGCCGGCCAGCAGGGCGGGCGGTCCGAAAACGACCGTGGCGGCTGACAGCCAGGCCAGATAGACGAGCACAAATTTGAAACCGATGATGAACACCAGCGCCAGCCATGGCTTGATGAGCAGGCCTTTCAGGATGTTCAGAAGCGTTCTGAGTCCGGAGAGTGGCAGCCGCAGCGTGCGAAAGAAAAAATTCCTCTGCTGCATCGCCTTCCAGAGACGTTTTTGATGCCGACGATCGGAAGGATCGAGCGCGAGGGCCTGGCGGTAGAGTTCCTCGGCTCGTTCCGGCATCTCCAACTCGTCGAGAAACACATCCCCCATGCTGGCAATGAGCGAATCATTCCCAGGATCCAGCGCGAGCGCCTTTTCATGTTCCTTCACGGCATGCCACGCTGACATGGCTCCGGTCCGCTCCAAAGCGTTCAGCTTGAGGCAAAGGTGTGCGATGTCCGCGTTCTCCGGATCGAGCCGGCGGGCGCGCCCGGCCATCTCCCGCGCTTTGTCAAAGTGATGAAGCTGCGTTTCGGTGACGGCGGCGAGATGCCAGAGCATCGCATCCTCCGGGGCGATTTTGAGCGCGGAATCGAGGCAAATCCGGGCATGTTTGGGGCGTCCGCGGCACATGAGCCTGAACGCGGCCAGTTTGAGGTAGGAGGCGTCTTCCGGGTCTGTTTTGAGCAGGAATTCGACATGCGGCTCCGCCTCGTCCCAGCGCTGCAGTTTCAGCAGCGCCCAGGCACGATGAAAATGCGCCTCCACATCGTCCGGATCAGCGGCGAGCCGTTCGGCGGCGAAATGCTCGAGCCGCTTCCATTGTCCGGCGATGTGCAGGTGCCGGAGCCATTCGCCGCCAGCCCGGGGGGATGCTTCGTTCATCAATTCCCGTCATGATGGCGGTGTTCGGCACACCGGGCAAGCCCGTGCGCATCACAGCCTGACGGGCGCATGGACAGGGTGTTGCTTCCCGTATATTCATCCGGCAGAGTTCCCCTTCCAACCCATGAGCACACCTTCCAGCGGCGAGCATGACCTGTCGATCGAACGCGTGACGCAACGCGCCAGGGACATCGAAGGCAAGCTGCCAAAGCTCAAGACGATATTTGAGCAGGCGAAGATCATGCTGGCGATGGTGAAGGACTACTGGAACGGCAGCTACCGGGAGGTGCCATACTGGGCCATCAGCGCGGTGGCGCTGGCGCTGCTGTATGTGCTCAACCCTGTCGATGTGCTGCCGGATGTGCTGCCTGGCGTGGGCTATCTCGATGATGCGACGGTCGTGGCGTTTTGTTTGAAGCTCGTGCAGCGGGAGATCGAGCGTTACCAGGAGTGGGTGGCGGCGAAAACGAAAGGCGGTGGCAGGGTGGTGGATGTGTAGTTCCGCCAGGCGCGGTTCGAATCACCAAACCACCGTCCTGGCCGGCGCGTCCATGAGCGGGATTCAACAACGGGGACGCCCGAGCACGGACGAGCATCATCTTCGCACACGAAAGGTGCTCAGGAGAATGACTTGCGCAGGTGGCTGGGCAGGATGCCGAGGGCCTCGCGGTATTTCGCGACGGTGCGGCGGGCGACCTTGATGCCCTGCCTGTCGAGCAGCCCGGCGAGCTTGTCGTCGCTGAGGGGCTTGTGTTTCGGCTCCGTCTTGATGAGATCGGCGATGGCGTTTTTGACGCTGGTGTTGCTCAGATCGTCGCCGGACTCGGTCTTCACGCCGTGGGAGAAGAAAAACTTCATGTCGAACACGCCGTGCGGGGTGGAGATGTATTTGCCGGCGATGGCGCGGCTCACGGTCGTTTCGTGAACGCCGACCTCGTCGGCCACGGTGGCCATGTTCAGCGGGCGGAGGAAGCCGGCGCCTTTCTCCAGGAACTCGCGCTGATGCTGCAAAATCCGTGTGGCGATGCGGTGGATCGTGTTCTGGCGCTGGTGGATCGAGCGGATGAGGAACTTGCCGCTGCGGATTTTTTCGCGGACATATTCGCGCACCTCGCCGTTGCTGCCTGGACGGGCGAGCAGATCCTTGTAGGTGTTGCTGATGCGCAGGTGCGGCAGGTCGTCGTTGGTCATGACGGCGGTCCATTCGCCAGCCTGACGCTCAACGACGACATCGGGCGTGACGTAGTTGTTATTGGAGACGGCGAAACGCTGCGCGGGCCGCGGGTCGAGCGTGCTGATGAAGTCCGCGGCGCGTGAGATCTGCTCCAGCGGCACGCCGAGTTTGCGCGCGAGGACGGGGTAACGTTTGTTGGCGAGGTCGTCGATGAACTGATCGACGAGACGCCAGGCGAGGCTTTGTTTTTTTCCGAGACGTTCGAGCTGGACGAGGAGGCATTCGCGCAAATCCTCGGAACCGACGCCCACGGGATCGAAGCTCTGCAGCAGTTGCTTTGCCGCTCTCAACTCGTCGATGGGAATGGCGTGATGCAGGCTGAGATCGTCGATCCTGGTGTTGAGAAAGCCGCGATCGTCAAGGTTGCCGATGAGAAACTCGGCCTGCTTCGCGATTTGCGGCCTGACTTCCGCGGTGTGGAGCTGGGAGAGCAGATGCTCCTGCAGCGTGGTGGGGGCCACGATGGAGTCCATGATGAACTGCCAGCGCTCCTGGTCCCCGCTGCGGCGTACGGCGGTCTGCTGGCGGCTTTGCTGCCAGTATTCGCGCCATTCCTCGTCCATCTGCGTGAGGGCGTCGATGTCTCCATCGTCCACGCTGCGATCGTCTGGATCGTCCGGGATGGCGTCCTCGATGGAGGTTTCGGGTGTTTCGATCTCCAGCACGGGATTCACCTCGATCTCCTGCTGGATGATCTGGCGCAATTCCAAGGCGGGAGCCTGCAAAATCTGCAAGCTCTGCTGCATCTGCGGCCCGATGGCGAGCTTCTGCGTCTGAATCTGATGAAGTCCCTGATCGGCCATGAAAGATGGTACGACAGCGAAGCGCTGGCGGACTTCGTTATCAAGCAGGCATCAGGCCAGAGGCGGGTTTTTTTCTGAAAATCAAAATAGAGCTGTTGCTGGCATAGAAATGAGAAGCCCGGCTGCCTGCCGGGCTTCGTGGCGCGCCGTTCATCAATCCAGGCCGCTCAAGGCACCTCGAACACTTTTTGCGTGGTCGGATCGAGTGCCAGCGAGCCGCTGTCGAGTCCGGTGACGTCGAGTTCCTTGTAAGGTGGATATGGGCTGATGACACGGCCGGCTTTGGCAGTTTTCCGACCTTTCAAAAACGAGCCCGAATTGCTGCTGGAAGCGGTGGTTGGAAGTTCCTTGGGGGTGGTTTCAGAGCGCCGTGTGGTCGTTGTGGGGGGCGGCGGGGGTTCAGGGGCAGGCGTTTCGGGCTGCACGCTGGCGGGGGGCTTGCTCCGGGATTTGGAGGGCGGGGGACTGCTCACCTTCGGCGGTGAATAAGTGCGCGTGCTGGTTTTGCTCTTCCTGTCAGTTGCAGGTGCCGTGCTCTTGCCCGGTGTCGTCGGCTGCGATGTGCGCGGAGGCGTCTGGTAAGCAGGCTGCCGCGCGGGATAATGGTAGCCGGGCTGTTGCGGGTAGTTCGGAGCGGAATACTGCTGTGAATTGGAATCGAGGCTGTAGCCGCCATTGGAACCGTAGGCGGGTGGAGGAGAATTCCAGCCTGAGGCGCGTTCACCGTAAAACACACGACGGAACATCTCGCCCATGCGCTTGCCGAACTTGGGCAGGAACTCGATCGGGTTCTCATACCGGGACTGTTGTTGCGGATATCCGCCATAACCCGGTGGGGGCTGCTGATAGTTCGGCGGCGGCTGGCTGTATTGCGGCTGCTGCGGATAACCACCTTGCGACGGCGGATAATAACGCTGCGTCTGCGCGGAGGCGGTCGAAATGAGAGCGGTGGCCGCGCACAAACTCAGCCAAGGAGCGACGCATGGCCCTGCGCGAGTGGTTCGAGTGTTCATGATGCTTAATAGTTCTTAAATTTCTGATTTCTTCAAGCCGCATTTTCCCGACGACCAGGAAGATGAAGCGAAGCGTGCCAGATAGACGAACGCGGCTGAACTTTGTTCAGCCCCGCGTTGTGATTGCGCCTCCCTCGGCGCGTGTGAACTCCCTCAGCGCCGGCTTACGGGGCCAGCCGGGCGTCGATGTCCTTCTCCAGCCAGGCCCACATGCTGGCGAGTCCTTCGGTGACTTTGACCTTGGCGGCACCGAGTTCGTCCGTGCTGAGTTTTTTGCCACCTTCAGGGACGCTGCGGCCGAACATGTAGTACTTGATCTTCGGCTCGGTGCCGGAGGGACGCACGGCGAAGCTGCGGCCGTCGGCGAGATCGACAAAGAGCATCTTTTCCTTCGCCACGATCTCACCTTCCTCGTCCTTGATCTCGTCCTTGCGGAAGTCACGCACCTTGATCACGGCGGAGCCGTCCACCTCCTTCGGCGGGTAGCTGCCGTAGCTGTCGGCCAGCTTCGCGATTTGCGCTGCACCACTGGCACCCTCGAAGACCTTGCTCTGGTTCACTTCGAGAAAGTATCCGACATCGCAATACACCTCGTCGAGCAATCCGGCCACGGTGAGGCCGCGACTGGCGGCATAGGCGGCCAGCTCGGCGAACATGACGACGGCACCGTTGCCATCCTTGTCGCGGCTGAAGTCATCACCCATGTAGCCGTAGCTTTCCTCACCACCGAAGACGAGGAACTTGCTGTGCTTCAGGCGCGCGGCGCGGCTGTCGGCGGCGTTGAGGTCGCGGTAGCGGTTCAAAATGTCCGACGGCAGTGCGGCTTCATACTTCGCGAGCTTCGAGCTGATCCACTTGAAACCGGTGAGCGTGTTCACGCAGCCGATGCCGAATTTCGCGGCGATGGCGTCCTGCATCGGGCTGGTGACATAGGTCTTGAGGAAGACGGCGCGTTTTTTATTCGAATCATTGAGGATGCCGAGGTCGAACATCGTCTTGATGCGGTACCATCCCATGAGCGAGCCGGTTTGATTGCCGGTGAGCAGCACCATCTCGCCCTTGGCATCACGCACTCCCACGCCCATGCGGTCGCAGTCAGGATCGGTGCCGACGACGATGTCCGCGCCCTCTTTGTTCGCGAGATCGACCGCCATCTTCAAGGCAGGCGCATTTTCCGGATTCGGCGATTTCACTGTGGGGAAACGGCCGTCGCGCACGTCCTGCTCCGGAACGGTGAGGAAGTTGAAGCCGAGCTTTTTCAGCAGCACGGGCACTAGCACACCACCCGCGCCATGCAGCGCGGTGAAGACGATTTTGAGCTTCTTCGCCTCCTCCTTTTGCAACAGCTCGGGCTGCAGCATCATTGTTTCGACGCGGGCGAGATACTTTTGGTCCATTTCGTTGCCGAGCATGGTGAGCTTGCCGAGCTGGGCTTCTGGCAGGGCAACGTATTCCTCACCCTTGATGGCGTTGACCTCCTTGATGATGCCAGTGGCATGCGGCTCCACGATGCCGGCACCGTCGTTGAAATTCACCTTGTAGCCGTTGTCATGCGCCGGGTTGTGCGACGCGGTGAGCATCACGCCCGCGTCGGCACGAAGCTGGCGCACGGCAAAGGACATTTCCGGCGTGGCGCGGCAACCGTCGAAAAGATACACGTTCGCGCCATGATCCACCGCGATCTTCGCGCAGAACTTCGCGAATTCGGCCGAGAAATGCCGCGTGTCGTGGGAGAACACGATGCTCGGCCTGCCGCTGAGCTTGGCATTGGCGCGATAGGTCTTGATGTAAGTCACGAGGCCACGCGTGGCACGGCTCGCATTGTAAAAATTCATCGCGTTCGTGCCCACGCAGGGATGCTCCGGGCGCTGATCCTCCGGTGCGCTGCCGCGCTCGGCCTTCGTGACGATTTTGCCGACCGTGCGGCCGCGCAGGCCGCCGGTGCCGAATTTCAGCGGCTGGAAGAAGCGGTCGTTCAGCTCCGCCCACTGGCCCGCCGCGGCGAGTTCCCCGATGCTGTCGCGGTAGAGCGGATTGTCACTGGCGGCGAGGAGCGCGCGGATGTTGTCGTGACTGGTGGCGAGGAGATCACCGGAGCTGGCGGCGGTTTGGAGTTGATCGGCGAGGGACATGCGAGGCGGGATGTTAGCCAGCAGAGGGCGGAAGCAACTGCCAAAGCACCTCGCCGACGACAGTGCCAGGTTATAAAGGCAGGGTGAGAATTGGACTCGCCAAAGCGGGAGGCTTTCTCTACACTCCGCCCGCTTCGGAAAACACAAACCACTCAACGCACACGACTATGGGCCTCATGGATTACCTCAAGGGACAGTTTCTGGAAATCATCCAGTGGACGGACGACTCGCGCGACACGCTCTCCTGGCGCTTCCCCGACGAGGACAAGGAGATCAAGCGAGGCGCGCAGCTCATCGTGCGTGAGTCGCAGGTCGCGCAATTCGTCTATCTTGGTGAGTTCGGCGACACCTTCGGCCCGGGCAAGCACACGCTGAGCACTGACAACATTCCGATCCTCTCCACGCTCAAGGGGTGGAAATACGGCTTCGAGTCCCCCTTCAAGGCGGATGTGTACTACGTCACCACCAGGCTCTTCACCGGCAACAAGTGGGGCACCAGCAATCCGATCATGATGCGCGACCAGGACTTCGGCATCGTGCGCGTGCGCGCCTTCGGCACCTTCGATTTCAAAATTGTCGAGCCGAAGCTCTTTTTGAAGGAAGTCGCCGGTTCGGATCATCATTTCCGCCTGGATGAGTTTGCCGACACGATGCGCAGCCGCATCGTCAGCGTGTTCACCGACGCGCTGGCCACGGCGAAGGTGCCGGTGCTGGATCTGGCCACGCGTTACTCCGAGCTTGGCGAGGCCCTGCTGCCCATCATCAATCCGGTCACCACGGGCAAATACGGCATCGAGATCGCCAGCTTCATCCTCGAAAACGCCAGCGTGCCGCCGGAGGTCGAGCAGGCCATCGACAAGCGCAGCAGCATGAGCGCCATCGGCAACCTGAACGACTATGTGAAGTTCCAGATGGCCGAAGGCATGGCGAAGGGTGGCGGCGGACCCGCCGGGTCAGCAGCGGAGATCGCGATGGGCTTCGGCATGGCGCAGCAGATGATGGCGCAGGGCGCGTTCAACATGAACCCTGCCGCAGGGGGTGCCGCCACGCTACCGCCGCTCCCGGGAGCGGCGGCTCCCGCCACTGACGTGCTGACACCTGCCCAAGTCGCGCAAACGCTCGGGGTTTCTGAGGCGGATGTCATTGCCAGCATCGAAGCCGGTGATTTGAAAGGCAAGAAAATCGGCTCGCAATACCGCGTCACGAAGGCCGCGCTGGATCAATTCCTGGCGCAGTGATCCTCCCCCGCCTTCCTCCGCGCTCTCGCCAAGACGCGGAAAGAGAGCGGCATTGAATGGGTGCGCATGGCTGAACAGGCCACGGGTGAGAAGTTTCTGCCGGACGGCGATATTTCCGACCGTGCGCTGATCGAGGCCATCTCCAAGATCGTCGTGGCGGATGTCATTGTACGGCGCAAGGACGGCTCGCGCATCGCGCCTGGGGCGGTCACTCAGGGCGTCAAGGCCACCTTGCAGCAGAGCGCGGCGGCGCGAGGGCTGTCGGCCTTTCTGCGAGCCTTCCGCGTCTTTTTCGGGCAGGTATTCAAGACGGCCCGCGCCCTCGCCAAAGCCAGGAAGGAGGGCAAGCTGTCCGCCGATTGGGAGGCGCAGCTTGGTGGCTCTTCAGCAGAATCAGTGGGCAAGCGCGAACGGGGATACCGTGCTCGCCACGGTCAAGAGGAGGCTTCGATGAAGCCCCATGCCTGAGGGCATGAGAAAGCGGGCGATGGCTGGCGTTGGCAGCGGCGCTGATGATTTATCTGGCTCAATGGGCCCGGTGCCTGAGCTGGAAGGAGACGGCCGCCGTTTTCAAAGTCAGTTGGGAGATGGTTTATCGAAGTGTGCAGTGGATCGTCACCTGGGGGCTGGCGCATCGTGATCTTACCAGCATCGAGACGATCGGATTGGATGAGCTGCACTGTGGAGGTGGCAAAAAGAGTGCCAACGACATCACGCTCATCTATCAGATCGACGCGGGCTGCCGTCGGCAGCAGGCTCAAAAAGATGCGCAGGAACCTGCTGCGGGCGGGGAAGCGGGTGAGGGGCAAGGCGAGGATGAGGCTCAACGCGCTGATCCGAGCCAAAGGAGCCACAGCGCGGGCATGGCTGCTCAAAGAGAGTTTTGAGCAGTTCTGGAGCTGCCTTGGTATGGGCTGGGCGATGGGCTTCCTGGACGCATGGGTGAGCCGGGCGCGGCGCAGCCGGCTGGCCCCGATGCAGAGAGCGGCCCACATGCTGCGCAGCCATCGGGACTTGCCGGGCAACTACTCAGGGCCCGCAAGCTCTACTCCAGTGGCGTGGTGGAGAGCCTGAATCTGAAGTGTGATCTGATCAAGCGCCGGGCGTACGGCCTGCGTAGCTTTGAGGCTCTACAAACCGCCCTCTACCACAACCTCGGCGTTCTCCCGGCCCCCCCATCCACCCGCTGATTATGCTGAAGAGGCGGAAAAATATTCTGTCTAGCACCGCGCCATCGATTTCGGATCGAACGCATCACGCAGACCGTCGCCAAGCAGATTGAGGGCGAGCAGCGTGGCGGAGAAGAAGATGCCGGGATAAAGCAGCAGCCACGGGTAGGTCTCCATGGCGTTCGCACCTTCACGGATGAGCACGCCCCAGCTCGCGTCCGGCGGCTGGATGCCGAGGCCGAGGAAGCTCAGCGCAGCCTCCAGCAGCATCACGCCAGGAACGGTGAGGCTGGCATAGATGATGACCGGACCCATCACATTTGGCAGCAAGTGTTTCCACACGATGTGCCAGAAGCCCGCTCCGCTGGCGCGCGCGGCGGTGACGAACTCCAGGTTCTTCAAAGCGAGCACCTGCCCGCGCACCACACGTGCCATGGTCAGCCATTCCACTGCGCCGATGGCGACGAAGATGAGCCAGAAGTGCCGTCCGAAGACGACCATGAGGAGGATCACGAAATTGATGAAGGGAAAGGCATACAGGATGTCCACCACGCGCATCATCGCGGCATCGACACGGCCGCCCGCGAGTCCGGACACCATGCCGTAAACAACACCGATGACCGCGGCGACCGCTGTGGCGAGCAATCCGACCTCCAGCGACACGCGTCCGCCATGCAGGATGCGCGTGAGCATGTCACGCCCGAGCGGATCGGTGCCCAGCCAGTGCTGCATGCCGGGATCGGAGGCCTTCAGCTCGAGATTTTGCTGCGCCTGGTCATACGGAGACAACGCTGGGCCAAACACGCACAGCAGAATCAGCGCGACGAGGAACCACAGGGCCCACGCGTTCAGGCGATGACGCATGAGCCGCCTCCAGGCGGCCTGGGAAGGGGAAAGGCTCTCGGCGGCCGTGGTGCTCATGCGTGGAGGCGGATGCGCGGGTTGAGGGCGGCCTGGAGGATGTCCACCAGCAGGTTGAAACCGACGATGAGCGCGGCGTAGAAGGTGGAGATGGCGATCGTGAGCTGATGATCGCCGTTCGTCGCTGCGGCGATGAAAAACTGTCCGAGGCCGGGAAGCTGGAACACGGTTTCGACGATGAACGATCCCGTGAGCAGGCCCGCCGCCGCCGGGCCGAGGAAATTGAGCACGGGCAGGCAGGCGAGTTTCATCGCGTGTAAAAACACCACGGAGGCCTCGCCCGCGCCCTTCGCCCGCGCGGTGCGGATGAACTCCTGCGCCAGCGTCTCGCGCAGGCTGCCGCGCGTGAGGCGCGCGATGTAGGCGCTGTAGATGATGCCCAGCGTCAGCGCCGGCAGCACCCAGTCGGACGTATCGAACCAGCCCGCGACATTGAACCAGCGCAGCTTCAGCCCGAAGAACATCGCGATCAGCGGCCCCAGCACCATGCTGGGCGTGCAGATGCCCAGCGTGGCCGCCAGCGTGCTGCCGCGGTCCTCGAACGTGTCCGGACGCAACGCGGCGATGGCGCCCAGCGGCACGCCGATGACGAGCGCGATGAGCAGGCCGGCCAGCCCGACCGTCGCGGACACGGGAAAGCCGGAGGCGATGATCTCGTCCACGCCGCGGCCTTTGTAGTGGTAGGAGTCCGGCAGGTCGAGCGTGGCGTAATGCTTGATCGTGAGTCCGAGGCGCGTGATCCACGGCTTGTCGAGGCCGAAGTACTCCTCCTGCGCCTTCTTGGTCTCCGCCGAGACGTTGCGCTCATTCCGGATCGCGCCGCCCGGCACCATTTCCGACAACGTGAAGGTGATCGTGATCACCGCGAGGATGACCACGATGCCCTGGATGAGCCGGCTGAGGAGAAAGCGGATCATTTCTACTTCTCGTGGAGATCGCTGATGTCCGCCTTGGCGAGTTCCACGAGATACGTCGCGATTTTCGCGCCCAGGGCTTCAAAGTAGCGTCTGCCTTTCTCCGTGGTGCTGTGCCGCGGATCGCCGCTGCCGGTGTCGTTGGTGGCTTTGAGCCAGTCTCGCTGCGCCCAGGCCCATTTTTCGTTGATGGCCTTCAGTTTCCAGCGGTTGTCAGTGCCAGGCCCCCATTCCTCCTTCGGCAGCACGAGATGCGGGTGCAGGTGCATGATGAGGCTGGTCTCGCGCTCATCGGCGTGATCGCCGATGATGTCGAAAATGCCGTCGCCCTTGACGGCGTTGAACCACGAGACGGTGGAGAGGAACATCTTCGGATGCCGTGCCTGAAGCTCACGCAGCATCTGGCGGAAGTCATTGCCGCCGTGGCCGTTCATGATGACGAATTTCATCACGCC
>JAEUHJ010000062.1 GCA_016795375.1 Verrucomicrobiaceae bacterium | reverse complement strand
CACGCGCTTGTTCACCGCCAGCGCGACCGCCTTCATCGCCTCCGGCGTCCAATGACTGTCCTGTCCGAAGAACACCGGCTGCCGTTCGCGGAAATCCCAGAGCGCGTCGGTCATGTCCATCACATCGACACCGGCAGCCTTCAGTTCCTCAAGCTTCGCGGTTTCGTCCGGCAGGCGCACTGGTCCGAGGTAATTGCCCCGACGGATCTGTTCGGGGTAAACCGTCGCGCGTGACGGAATCATGATCACCATCAGTTGTGCGTCCCGCTGTTTCAAACCGGCCGCCAGCTTGATCAAACGCGCATGCAGGTCGTTCGTGTCGCGCTTCGCATGCACCAGTCGCTCGATGTCGCGCTGATCGCACAACCAGCCGTCACGACCGACATGCACGGCGCGATTGCCCTCGGCCAGGGCGTGTGTCAGCAGCCACTGCATGCCGCTGCGCATCGTGGCGGCGAACAGATTGGTTTTGGAGGCGGTGAACCAGGCGGCGACTTCGAAAACGAACGGAATCGCGAGCATCGCGAAAAACACGCGCACGATGTTCCGCGCCGCCTTGGAATCCAATTCCGGCTCGGCCGGCACGATCGAGCGTTTTTTTGAATCAATCGGCAGGGCGGTCGGTTTCATGAAATCGGGGCGACACGAGTCCACAGCATCACGGCTGCGAGAAAAAATGCGGGAAGACAGAGCGCGGCCTTCCACGGCAGCGGCGCGCGCAGGAAATCCCGCGAGTGTGGCAAACCGATGAAGCTGGCCAGCGCCACGAGCAGGGTGACGACGTGGAAGTCCGTCAACACGCGTGCCTCCTGGAGCACGGTGGCGATGCTGTGTGGCGCGGGCACGAACAGCGCCTTCAGCGGCCGCCACGCGCCTTGTGTCAGCATGGCGATGATCGCGAGCACGACCAGCCCGGCCAGCAGGCGCAGGAACTTCCCATGCGTGAATTTGCGCAGCGTGAAAATCTCCTGTGTGGCATCCGCCACCTTGAATCCCAACAAGTCGCCCAGTCCGGCGATCACATCACCTGCGGCGGTGAAGCTGAAGTGCAGGCTCATCAGCAGGGCCAGAAATCCCATCCAGGCCACGCCCGCGCTCAGGCTTTCCACGCCGCCGCGCAGCACCATGCTGGAGAGATTCCACAACGGACTCACGAGTAGAACCCATTTCGCAAAGCCCAGGCAGAAACGCATCACGCCCTGCGCTGCGTCGAGCACGTCCGGTTTCGGCTTGATGACCGCGCGAGCCGCCAGCACGACGGGCAGGAGCACAAACAGCAGGTGGTGGACGGTCGGGAACACGAAGAATGCCAATGGCGACAGCTACACGGCAGTCAATCACGGAATCTTGGGGCGCGGCCGCTTGGAAATCTTCGCATAAAAGATTGCCAGCCGCCCTTGGGGCCGTTTAGCTGGCACCATGAACGCACACCGCTTTCTCCGCATCGGGGCCACGACACTCATCCTGGCCGTCTCGTCTTCTCTTTGTGCCGCTGACGGCGATGCCGAGTGGCAGAAGGTCGCTGACGCCATCGAGAACATCAAAAACCCCAAGGAGCGCCCGAAGTCCCGCGAGGAGGCGGTCGCGAAGCTCAAAGCGGGCCTTTCTGAATTTGACGCCGCCCATGCGGCGGCAACGAAGGCGGCGCCCGGCCACCCGGCGCGCTATGACGCGGCGCTGTTCGACGCCATGGTGAGCCGTGCGCGGGGAATCGCAGGAGTTCCGGCCCCGGCAAAACCAGCCGTCACGCTGGCGGAGATCATCAAGGCCGCTGATGCGAAACCAGAGACGAAATCCCAGGCCAGTGTCATCGACGTGATGGAATCACTGGAGGCGGCGGACGCTCCTGGCGGAGACACCGCCGCATGGATCGCGAAGGCGGAGAAGCATCTGAAGGATTTCCCCGCCGAGAAGATGAACAAGATGGTCGAGGGCAAGATCAAGAGCGTCAAAGCCGGTGCTGAACTCAAAACCAAGCCGCTTGAAATGAAATTCACCGCCGTGGACGGACGCGAGGTGGATGTGTCGAAGCTGCAGGGCAAGGTCGTGCTCATCGACTTCTGGGCCACCTGGTGCGGCCCATGCGTGGCGGAGCTGCCGAACGTGCTCAAAGCCTACAAGGAACTGCATCCGAAGGGCTTTGAGATCGTCGGCATTTCGCTCGATTCCGACAAGGCGGAGCTGGAGGCATTTGTGAAGGAGAAGGGCATGGAATGGCCGCAGTATTTCGACGGCAAGGGCTGGAAGAATGAGATATCCTCGAAGTACGGCATCAATTCGATTCCGGCCATGTGGCTGCTGAACAAGAAGGGCATGGTCGTGAGCACCAACGCCCGTGGGGGCCTGGAGGAGAATGTGGCGAAACTGCTCGCGGAGTAAGGTCATGATCCAGCGCTTTGTTTTCACGGCAGTCATCCTGGCCGCGGTGTCGCTGCACGCCCAGGAACCGGCCATCAAGGTCGAAAAAAACCTCAAGGTGGCGATGCGCGACGGCGTGAAGCTCGCCACGGATGTTTATCTTCCTGCGGGCAACGCGGAGAAGCTGCCCGTCATCCTCACGCGCACGCCCTACAACAAGGACGGCGCGAAGAGCTTCGGCGAATACTTCGCCGGCAACGGCTACGTCTTCGTGGCGCAGGACACGCGGGGGCGTTACGCGTCGGAAGGCGTGTGGCACTGGCTGACGGACGATGGCGGGGACGGCGCCGACTGCGCGGCGTGGATCGCCGCGCAGCCGTGGTCGGACGGGAAGATCGGCATGGTGGGCACGTCGTATGTCGGCGGCACGCAGCATGCGATGGCGCTCACAAAAGTGCCGCAGCTCACCACGGTCATCCCCGTTGATGCCGTTTCAAACATGGGCCGCCAGAGCATGCGCAATGCGGGCGCGTTCGAGATGCGCTTCTGGAACTGGATCATGCTCAACGCCGGTCGTGGCAGCAACGCCGCGCTCGATCCCGCCACACAGGCCGAGTTGAAGGAGATGGCCGATCATCGCTGGGACTATCTCTCGTTGTTGCCACTGCGTCCCGGTTCCACGCCGCTGAAACTGGCGCCGGAATATGAGGACTGGCTCATCCAGGCCATGCGTCACGGCAAGGACGACTCGTTTTGGGCGCAGAACAACATCCTGGCCGATCCCTCACGCTACAAGGACATGCCCGTCTATCTTGTCGGAGGCTGGTATGACTCATGGGCCGGCAACACCGCCGCGAACTTCATCGCGCTGTCGAAGACGCTGAAAAGCGATGTGTATCTGATCATGGGACCGTGGATTCACGGCATGCAGAACAAATCATCGCATGGCCAGGTCGATTTCGGCGATGACGCGGCCATTCCTGACCAGCTCGCCTGGCGCAAGGAGTGGTTCGACCACTGGATGAAGGGCATCGATAACAGCGTCGGCAAATCCGCGCCCTTCGCATCGAAGGTGCGCATCTTCGTCATGGGCACCGGTGATGGCGGTAGAACGAAGGACGGCCTGCTCAAGCACGGCGGAAGCTGGCGCGATGAAAAAGAATGGCCGCTGGCACGCTCGAAGCTCACACCGTTCTATCTGCATGCCGACGGCTTGTTGAGCGATGTGAAGCCGAAAAACGTGGCTGGATCGACGAGCTATGACTTCGATCCGAAGAATCCGGTGCCCACCCTCGGCGGCAACATCTCCTCTGGAGACGGCATCATGCAGCAAGGCGCATGGGATCAGCGCGGCGGCGAAAAATTCTGGAACTGGCCGAAGCCGATCCCGCTCTCCGCCCGCAGCGATGTTCTCGTGTTTCAAACGCCCCAGCTTGCTGAGGACACCGAAGTCACCGGCGAGATCGAAGTGAAGCTCTGGGCCTCATCTTCCGCCGTGGACACTGATTTCACCGCGAAATTCATCGACGTTTATCCGCCGAGCGCCGACTGGCCGCATGGCTTCGACCTCAACCTCACCGACGGCATCGTCCGTGCCCGTTTTCGCGATTCATTGCAGGAGGAGAAGCTCATGCAGCCAGGGAAGGTGTATCCGTTCACGATCAAGCTCTACCCCACCAGCAACGTCTTCAAAAAAGGCCATCGCATCCGCGTGGACATCAGCAGCAGTAATTTTCCGCGCTTCGACGTGAATCCGAACACCGGCGAGCCGCTCCAGCAGCACCGCCGCACCGTCATCGCCACCAATAAGATTTATTTAGGAGCCGAGCATCCCTCGCGCATCGTGCTGCCGTTTGTGCCTCAGCACTGAAGCGCCTCGCGCAGCAGACTCATGCTCGCATTGCCGCCGGTGAGCACGCAGGCCACGCGTTTGCCCTGCCATTGATCGCGCTGCTTCTTCAACGCCGCATGGGCCAGCGCACCCGCGCCTTCGGCGATGTTGTGCGTGGCCTGGATGATCTCGTGCATGGAGATGACGGCCTCGTCGTCGTTCACAGTCACGATTTCATGCGCATGCCGGATCACATGCTCCAGCGCGTCCTTGTTCGGCGTTTTACACGCCACGCCTTCCGCCACGCGCGTCG
Source organism: Verrucomicrobiaceae bacterium (assembly GCA_016795375.1). Lineage (GTDB taxonomy): Bacteria > Verrucomicrobiota > Verrucomicrobiia > Verrucomicrobiales > Verrucomicrobiaceae > Prosthecobacter. The sequence goes on along the minus strand of JAEUHJ010000062.1, from coordinate 11,588 downwards.
TGCTCGATTGCTCGGCAAACTGGCGCTGCTGGAATGACAGCGCATACGCCGGGGCATGTTCGGAAACGACGCCGATGATCTTCGTCTTCAATCCCAGCGCCTCGCGAACGGAAGTGACTCCACAAAAGCCCGATCCAAGCCCGATGGGCACAAACACCGCGTCCAATTCGCCCAAGGCGCGGAACAGCTCCAGCGCATACGTCGCCACGCCGCAGACGAGCCACGGATGAAAGGATGGAATGGCGTGCAGGCCCTCCTTCGCCGCCAGTTCGCGTGAGAACTCCAGCGCCTCCTGGAACTCGCGGCCATGCTCGATCAATTCAGCTCCGAGTGATCGCATCGCGGTGTTTTTCTCCGGATTGTTGCCGTGCGGCACGACGATCACCGCGCGCAGACCGTTCAATCGCGCCGCGAACGCGATGGACTGGCCGTGATTGCCCGTCGTCGCCGCGATCACGCCGCGCACATCAGGCTGCTGGCGTTTCAACTCATCCATATAGACCAAGCCACCACGAATCTTGAATGCTCCCACCGGCGTGTGGTTCTCATGTTTCAGCCACAGCTCGCAGCCGAGACTGTTTTCCAACTGCGGCCAGCGATACACCGGCGTTTCGTGAATGTGCGGTCGGATGAGCGCCTTGGCGGCTTCGATTTCGCGGAGGGTCGGCAGCGGCTGCATGTGGCGGTGATTAGCCGGAAAAAACGAACAAGGTCAAAGACATTCAAGACGGCGTTGTTTTCAGTGGGAGGACGGAGCTTTGATCAAACCGGCCGTTTGTCGCGTTTGGATGATCTCATTTTCATGAAATCGATGCTCCTGTCATTCTTCGTCGCCGCGTCTGCCCTGGCGCAAACGCCTGCCGCCGCCCCGGCCAGACCGGCTCCGCAGCCGCAACGCGCGCCGACTCTCGCGAACGTGGCCTACGGCACGCATGAGCGGCAGGTGCTCGACTTTTACAAAGCGGGGTCCGCCAGGCCGACGCCGCTGCTGTTCTTCATTCACGGCGGTGGCTGGGTGAATGGCGACAAGGCGAATCCCGGCGAGCTTGAAGCCTGCATCGCTGCTGGAATCTCGGTGGTTTCGATCAACTATCGCTACTCCTATCAGGCGCAGCTTGCGGGTGTGATGCCGCCGGTGAAATGGCCGCTGGAGGACGCCGCGCGCGCGTTGCAGTTCGTGCGCAGCAAGGCGGGTGAGTGGAACATCGACAAGGAACGCATCGGTGCCAGCGGCGGTTCTGCGGGCGCATGCAGCAGCCTTTACCTCGCCTTCCACGATGACATGGCCGATCCGAAGAGCAACGATCCGGTCGCGCGTGAGTCCACACGCCTGTGGTGCGCGGCGGTGACGGGCGCGCAGACCTCGCTCGATCCGAAGCAGCTCGTCCAGTGGACGCCAAACAGCCGCTACGGCGGTCACGCCTTCGGCTTCATGGATCCGAATGACAAGAAGACCCGCGACACGCGTTTCGCCGAATTTTTGGAAAAGCGCGAGTCCGTGCTGGAGTGGATCAAGATGTACTCGCCCTATGAGCATGTCAGCAAGGACGATCCGCCCGTCTATCTCATCTACAGCAGCGCCCCGGCCATCGGCCAGCCGCAGAAGGACCCCACGCACACCGCCAATTACGGCGTCAAACTCCAGGAACACTGCAAGGCCATCGGCGCCGGGTGCGAACTTGTCTATCCCGGCGCTCCGAACGTGAAGCACGCGTCGAACGCGGAGTTTTTGGTCGAGACCTTGAGGAAATAAGTTTCATTTCAACCACCACCATGAAAACGACACTCACACTGTTCCTGTTCGCTTCCATCGCGTTCGCCGCCGAAGCACCCAAGAAAGCCGAGGCGCCGAAAAAGGCCGAAGCGTCCAAGAAGAAGGATCCGGCGAAGAGAGTTTATCCGAACAACCCGCCGAAGACGGTGGCTGACTTCAAGTATGGGCCGCACGAGCGGAATGTGCTCGACTTCTGGCAGGCGAAGTCGGACAAGCCGACACCGCTGCTGTTTTTCATCCATGGTGGTGGCTGGATGGGCGGGGACAAGGCGGGCATCGCGGTGGAGCCGTATTTGAAAGAAGGAATCTCGGTGGTTTCGATCAACTACCGCTACATCTCGCAGGCGCAGGAGGTGGTGCCGCCGGTGAAGGCGCCGCTGCATGACGCGGCCCGCGCGTTGCAGACCGTGCGCAGCAGGGCGAAGGAGTGGAACATCGACAAGGAACGCATCGGCGCCAGCGGCGGTTCCGCAGGCGCGTGCAGCAGCCTGTGGCTGGCCTTCCACCCCGACATGGCCGACGCGAAGAGCGCCGATCCCGTCGCGCACGAGTCCACGCGCCTGTGGTGCGCGGCGGTGAACGGCGCGCAGACCACGCTGGACCCGCGGCAGATGCGCGAGTGGACGCCGAACAGCCGCTATGGCGGCCACGCTTTCCTCAGAAAAGAGGATTATCCGAACTTCGACGCCTTCGTGGCCGCGCGTGAGAAAATCCTGCCGTGGATCGCGGAGTACTCGCCCTACGCGCTTGTTTCCTCCGACGACCCGCCGGTTTATCTGGATTACCGCAGCCCGCCAAACCTCGGCAAAGACGAAAAAGACCCCACACACACCGCGAACTTCGGGGTGAGGCTGCAGGAGCACTGCAAGGCGAACGGAGTGACTTGTGAGCTCCATTATCCCGGCGTGACGGACGCGAAGTCCAAGTCATCCACGGAATATCTCATCGCGAAGCTGAAAGAGGCGCGGTGATCCCTGCCCGCGTGACATGAAGATTCCAGCACGACTCATCCTGCTGCTCATCGCCTGCTCCCGGTGCTCCGCGCTGGAGGCGTTTGACCGCCTGACCTTCCACACAGCACCACAGCCGCTCCCGGAGTCCGCGGAGACGAGCGACTGGCCCCGCGTGCTGGGGCCGTCCGACGACGCGACTTCGCCGGAGACGCATCTGGCAAAAAAGTGGGCCGCAGGCGAACCGAAGGCCGTGTGGGAGGTGGCGATGGGGGAGGGCTACAACTCGCCAGCGATCAGCGGCGATTGCTGTGTCATTTTTCACGCGCTGGAAGGAAAGGAGGTCATCGAGTGCCTGCACCGCGAGAATGGAAAGCGCTTCTGGTCGCATGGTTATCCGATCTCGTACCAGGATCGTTACGGCTTTGGCGGCGGGCCGCGCGGCAGCCCGGTGATCGCTGACGGCATTGTGGTGACGTATGGCGTGACAGGTGAATTGCGCGCGCTGGATCTGAAGACGGGCAGATTGCTGTGGAAGCACGATTTGCGGGCCGGGATGCATGTGCCGCAGGATTTCTTCGGCGCGGGCGGCACGCCATTGATCATCGACGGGCGGGTCATTTTGAATGTGGGCGGTAAAAAGGGGCCGATCGATGACTCCGAGGGCCTGCGCGACCGCAAGGAGCGACTGGCCGAGGCGGGTGTGAGCGTGGCGGCCTTTGATTTGAAAAGCGGCGAGGTCGTCTGGAGGATCGAGGACGCGTGGGGCGCGAGTTACGCGTCTCCTATTCCCGCAAAGCTGCACGGGCAGATGAAGGTGCTGATCTATGCCGGGGGCGAGAGCGATCCTGCGACCGGCGGCATCATGTGCATCGATCCGCTGAACGGGAAACTGCACTCCAAGTTCGCGTGGCGTGACGAGGAATACATCCAGGCCATCGGTTCCTCACCGGTGGTCATCCCGGAGAAAAATCGCGCCTTCATCACCACCGCGTACCCGAAGGGGCGGCCGCTCGGTGGCGTGATGGTGGAGTATGACGCTGAATTTCATCCGAAGGAGATTTGGAAATCCACGAAGCTCGGAGTTCACTGGATGAACCCCGTTTATCACGAAGGCCATCTCTACGCGATCGACGGCGAGACCGAGGCGAAGGCCCGCCTCGTTTGTGTGAACGCCGGCACCGGCGCGGAGGTGTGGGAGGAAAAAATCGAGTGGGACGACGCGGAGCTCGGCAGGCGGACGGGCCGGGCCAGTCCGGTGCGCCTGGGTATTTTACGCGCGAGTTTGCTGAAGGCCGATGGAGCCTTCCTCTGCCTCGGGGAGACTGGATCGCTGCACTGGCTCGACCTGAGTCCTGCGGGGGCCAAAGTCATCGCCCAGGCGCAGCCGTTTTACGCCTTGAACACCTGGAGCCTGCCGGCCCTCAGCCACGGGCTGCTCTATGTGCGCCAGCAAGCCCGGGATTTGATGCAGAAGACCGGCGAGCGGGTGATCTGCCTCGATCTGAGAGGGCGGTGAGGGGCATGGTTACGTCCACGCCAGGTGTGACAGGCGGCACCCGATGCCTCGCCGGTCATTTCGGAGAAGAGTCGGCTGGCGGAGGGGCTTTCTCCTGCGCTTGCTCGCGCGCGGGCACCTCCACGGAGATTTCCAGCTCCCAGGCGCGGTTTCTCACCGCCCAGACGATCAGGGCCAGCCCGAGCACACCCAGGAGCACCAGATGGACCATGCATCCCCCGGCGCAGCCCATCCCCTGGAACGAGTCACGATAGCTACGGATGGAGGTTTTGCCTGAGTCGCCCATGGGATGAAGCTGGCCCATCTTGGATTGGACAGCCATCAAATACCGCCGATTTTTCAGCCTTCCTCCCTCCACCATCCGCACCCGATGCCCAGACGCGCCCAATCCGGAGTCCGCCCCGCCCACTGGCTGGGATTGATCATCATCCTCGCCGTCATCGGCGGCGGTGGCTACGCCCTCATGAACCGCGCCACGGATTCGCTGACGGGCATCACCGAGCTGAGCACGGGGGAGTTTCTCGAAAATGCCGCCGCGCTCAGCGGGAATGTTTACAAGGTGGAAGGCATCGTGGACGAGCGTCTCGACAAAGGATGGCGCGGTAGTGAAGGCCGGCTGTTCAGCGTGCGCATCAGTGGTGGTGCGGGAGACACGTTCGTCCCGGTCTGGGTGCCGCCCGATTACCAGGGCGCGAACATCCAGCGGGAGCAGCGTTATACCTTCAAGGTGCGCGTTCAGGAAAACGGCGTGCTCGAAGTGCTCGAACTGCTCAAAGTCTGAACCGCATAAAGCCCATGAAACACATGTTCCGCCCCGCCCTCCTTGCCGCTGCCTGTTCATCTGCGCTTGTCCAGGCCCAGGTTCTCCCAACCGCGCCAGGCTCAGGACAGCCCGCCGCCGCGCCGGCGGCCACCACGTCGAACAACAACTACAACGTGGTCCCCGGCAGCGCAGCCGACCGCCAGACGGACACGGCGACAGCGCTGGGAAACATGCCCATGATGGATCCGGGCAGCGAGAACGTCGCCTTCAACGGCAAGCTCTGGAATGTGACGAACAACCGGCTCATGCGCTCCCGCTTCGAGACCTACCTTACCACGCCGGAGGCCATGTCGAAAGAGGACCAGGCCTACCGTGACATCATCGCGCAGATCCAGCAGCTCCTCGCCCCCACGAACAAGCCCGCGCCCGATCCGATGAAGGCGTTCGCGCTGCTGCCCGAGGCCGGCACCTTCAAGATCGACGGCGGCCTCTGCAACGCCATCGCCAACGCGATCTGGGATGTCTGGCTCGCGCAAAAAAAACAAAGCAACCTCAGACTCGCCAACAATGCCATGCTCGAACGCCGCAAGACCCTTTCGTGGAACGCGGAGATGGGCCTGAACAACAACCAGCTCGCCCCCCCCGGCGGCAGCACGAACGGCAGCAGTTCCAAAGGCGGCGCCCAGGGGCAGCAGCAGGCCAATCAGAACGCCATCACCAACAGCGCCACCGTCGGCCGTACCTCGGAATACATCAAAGGCATCGCCGAGATCGAGGCGCGCATGAAGCTCAACGAGACCGCCGCCGGCCTCTCCGAGATCACCAGCAAGACCACCTTCCAGGCGCTCATCATCCAGATGTTCCTCCAGCGCCGCTTCGAGCATGCCGTCATCGCCTGCTATTTCTACCCGAACCTTTTCAAGGATGGCGACAGCGTCCTCCAGCTCGACAAGGACAGCGATGTTCAGAAGATGCTCTCCAGCAGCTTCGGCGTGCCACCCACCATCAGCATGATCACCGGCCTCTCCCTTGAAGCCATGCGCAGCGTCGATGAATCCCTCGTCTCCTTTGAAAACCTCGTCGCCCGCCGCGATCTCGACAGCGCCACCAACCGCCTGCTCGAGGCCTTCGGCGTCGGCGAATACCTCCCCCGTGTACGTCGTCTGCCGATGACCGAGAAGACCAAGGTGCTCGACTTCGCCCGCAAAAAAAACAAGCTCCTCGGCTTCCTCGAAATGAGGGATTTCGCCGGCGCCGAGCAGGTCGTCACCGATCTGCGCAGCCTCTCGGACGACTTTGAGTACGCCAGGCCGCTCGCCGCCATCAACACGGCGAAGTCCGTCAGCTCCCTGCACATCAGCAAGGCCCGCATGGCCATGGCCACCAAGGACACGAAGACGCTCGAGGCCGAGATGAAGGCCGCCACCGAGATCTGGCCTACCAATCCCGATCTCGCCACATTCAGCGGCGACCTCGTCAAAGGCAGCGACATGCGCGCCCAGGCCCTCATGGAGTTCGACCGCCTCCTCAGCCAGCGGAACTACCGCCAGATCTTCGAGAACCAGGCCCAGTTCATCGCCGCTGTTGCAGATGACCCCGTTCGTCAGGCGCAGCTTAAAAAAGTTGGTGATGAAATTGGCGGTATTGAACTCATTATCAGGGGGGCCAATAAACTAGCTGCGGCCAATCCAGCGGCAGCTTGGGAGGAAGTCGAAAGAGGGTATCAAACCTACCCAGAAGACCCGTTGCTAAACAAGCAGAGGGCGGATCTTGGCATAAAGGCTAGCGAGTTTGTAGTAGCGATTGAAAATGGTCGCGAACACGAAAAGCGCGATCAAATAGGGTCTGCCTTTTCATGGTACCTAAAGGCCCGCAGTCTTTACCCGCGAAGTGAATTTGCATTAGCGGGCATCAAACGTCTGACAGATGGCATTAAATCACAGAGATTAAATGAGCCTGAGCAACCATAGCAGAAACAGGGGGGCACATCCTGTCCAGAGGTGCCCATAAGAAGAGCAAAACCCATCAAAGAGGTGAAAGCAAGTTGTACCCTCGCTGGCGCTGAGGCATGAGAGCGGCCTCATGCTCAACAAACGATTTCATTGGTGGGAGCCGCTCAAGCAGCGGCTCTTAAAAAAAGCCGCGCCGTAAGCAACAAAGGCGGGCGTCCGCAAATCACGCTGGCGCTGGTTTTTGATGCCTTGTTCTACCGGCTGCGCAATTGCGGCCCGTGGCGCGATCTGCCCCTGGAGTATGGCCCCTGGCAGACGATCTATGGATGGCACCGCGCTTTCGCACGCAACGGCCTGTGGCTGGCGCTGCTCAAGAGCTTCGTCAGGAAGGTTCGCGGGCATGTCGTGCTGGTGGACGGTTAGCACATTCTTGTGCATCAAAGCGCTGCCAATCCAAAGGGTGGGGCGGCGGCGCAGGCGATGGGCAAAACACGCGGCGGACGCAACACCAAGCTCATGGCGTTGACCGACCGGCATGGCTGCCTGATGAGCTTCCTGCTGGTCGAAGGCCAGGCATACGAGGGCAGGCATGTGCGCAGGTTGCTTCCCAAGGGGCGCAAATGGAAGGTGGTCGGCGACAAGGGCTTCGACAGCGACAAGCTGCGCAGGGAACTCGAAGGACTCGGTCACACGACCTGTTTCCCTGGCAAAAAAAACCGCGCGCGGAAGGTGAGCTACAGCAGGAAGCTCTACCGTCAGAGATATCGCGTGGAGAACTTCTTCTGCCGCATCAAGTGCTGGGCCTGCCTGTGCCTGCGTAGAGAAAAGCTCCTCCTGACTTCTCATCACTTCTCGCTTTTGCCGCCGTTATCGACTGGATGCAGCCAAGAGTGAGGTTTTAAAACACTGCCTAACATGAATGGTACTCACTTGATCGGCGGTGCGGTGGCTCCTGCGCTTTGCCCACATGTGCGCTCGCACACGCGTTCTCGTACGCTAGGATGTCCCGCCGCACCTTCCCATGCCATCACCCGTCTCGCTCGACTCCTTCCTCGCCGCGCTGCCTGCGCTCGGCTTCATGCGCCAGGGCACGCTCCTCAGCAAAACCATCGGCAGCGTCACCCTCGGCGTCGATGAAGCAACCCAGCAGCTCCTCTACCCGGAGGACCAGGGCCTCGTCATCAACGAGCGCCAGACCTGCAACTTCAACCAACCCGAGAACCCCAGCGACCTGAAGTTCTACTGGAAGGGCGTCGCCTACGACACTCATTCATGCCGTGCGGCGCTTGTTTGGCATTCCACGAAAAACTAAACCAGACTTCCTGTGACACCGAAAACGAAGATTTTTGCCGACTATAAACCAGACGCCACGAACTGGATTACCTTGGCCTCGGGCGAATACTACCCGGACATTCTCGTGAATGCCTGTGAACTTTACAAACCTGTGCTGGTTCTGTTTGGCCAACTTCTCAAGAGTTCTGAATCCTCGACACGGTTGTTTCTGCAAATCGCCGAACAAACGGATGGTTGGATGCGGGTGCAACTCGCTCGGGTGTTCCGCAAATACGTCAGCCCCGAGACTCCGGTCGAAATGCTAAAACAGAAATCTAAAGCCCAACGCATCTGCGATGAGTTCGGCAAAGGCTTCCGGCCTGTCCAGCAAGTCCAAGCCGCATTTCTGACCCGCCCCATTCCTGACGAGGCATTATGCGCGATATTGTGGGAATACAAAGATCGGGGCAAAAAGGGCTACGACCTCACGGAAAAGTTCTTCGCCCTGTTTCGCAGCACCTTTCCCGACCTTTCTCTGACTGGCCCTGAAAGAGCAGGCAAAGACATCCTGATGGGAAATATTTTCACGAAGTATCCGAAACCGGATCGCCCTGTTGATTTCATCATCCGCAGCCCAAGCAACGGCGAAGTGCTGGCCGTGGGGCTTGCTCGATACGACTCGGACAGAGGTGGAGCCCAAGAGGATGATCGAACGGGCGGCTACCGGAATTGTGCCGACGAAATCCTCGGCTATGCGAAGAAACACGGCTTGCGCACCAAGGTCATTTTCATCAACGACGGCCCTGGTTTGCTGCTCGGCTCCATGTGGAGTGACTACGCCGCGCTGGAACGAACAAAAGCTGGTAAAATCATGGTGGCCACACTGCGCATGGTGCCGGAACGCATCACCCGCGAATGGCTGGAATCCTGATTCACGAATCATCATGGCAACCGGAATCCCATCATCAAACGGACGCGCGAAAAACTCCCGCGTCAAAGCCAATGGCAGCAACGGCCATCATCCGTCCATTGACATCACATTGAGCTATGAAGGCAAAAAAAGCGAGAGCGCCATCCTCGCCACCCCGCCAGCGGAACTGGAGCGTGACACCAGCGCGGGAGCCAAAGGCGCGGTTGAAAACAAGCTCTTTAACGGCGAAAATCTGGCCATTCTGACCAAGCTGCTGAATGACCCCACGGTGAGAGGAAAAGTGCGTCTCGTTTACATTGACCCACCCTATGCGACCAAAAGCGTATTCCAATCCAGACAGCAAACCGATGCCTACACCGACCTGCTGGAAGGCGCTCACTACATTGAGTTTCTGCGCGAACGGTTGATCTTGTTGCGCGAACTGCTGGCCGATGACGGCTCCATTTACGTCCATCTTGATGATAACATGGCCTTCCACGCCAAGGCCGTCATGGACGAGGTTTTCGGCCCCTCCAACTTTCGGAACTGGATCACCCGCAAGAAGTGTAACCCCAAAAACTACACGCGGAAAACTTTCGGCAATGTCTCCGACTTCATCCTTTTCTACACCAAGAGCGATGACTATGTCTGGCACCGCCCTGTGGAAGCATGGACGGCGCAGCGGGCTAACAAGGAGTATCAATACACCGACGAGAAAACCGGAAGACGCTACAAAAAAGTGCCGATTCATGCTCCCGGGGTGCGCAATGGGGAAACCGGAAAGATGTGGCGCGGCATGATGCCGCCACCCGGCAAGCACTGGCAATACAAACCCACCACGCTGGATGAAATGGACGCACGCGGGGAAATCTATTGGTCGCCCAACGGCAATCCGCGCCGCAAAGTTTATCTCGACGAAAGCGATGGCGTTCCCGTGCAGGACATCTGGCTGGATTACCGCGATGCCCACAATCAAAACATCCGCATCACCGGTTATCCCACGGAAAAGAACCCGTCGCTTCTCCAGCAGATCATCGAAGCCTCTTCCAACGAGGGAGATTTGGTCCTGGATTGCTTCGCGGGTTCAGGCACCACTCTCGCCGTCGCCGACAGCCTCGACCGGCGATGGATCGGTATCGACAACAGCCCCGAAGCCATCCGCATGATTCTTCAACGATTCGCCCAAGGGTTGAAACCGATGGGGGATTTCGTGGCAAAGCAACCGGTGGATACGGATGAGGTCGATTTATTTTCCAGCGTTCCGGGAGCTGGATCATTAGAAAACAGGTCTGCGGAAATTCGACCGATTGAGGACTTTGAAATGTGGAGACAACGAATTGGCTCATAACACTTCAGCCGTGCGCGAGAATGGCCGAAGCCAAAGCCAGCGCCGCCAAGGCCATCAACCAGGCCAACATCAACGCCACCAAGATGCGCCACATGACCATCCCCGTGCCGCCCCTGAAGGCGCAGCAGGCATTCGTCCGCAGCGTGGAAGCCCACGAGGCCGCGATCAGCGCCGCCGAGACCCTGCTCGCCGCCGCCCCCGCCCGCAAAGCCGCCATCCTCGACCGCGCCCTCCGGGGCTGACTTTGATTTCCCCACCATGACCACCAATAAGACCGCCAAACCCACCTGGGCCGCCATCCGCAAGCACCTCAAGGACTTGGAACCAGAGGCCCTGTTGTCCCTGATCCAAGACCTGCATGACATCTCCCCCGCCAACCGGGATTTCCTGCAAGCCCGCACCGCCGCCGCAGCGGGTGACGGCGCGGCGCTGGAGAGCTACCGCAAGCGCGTCATCGAGCCCTTCTATCCGGCGCGGGGCGAGGCGAAACTGAAGCTCGGCGAGGCCCGCAAGGCGATCCGCGACTACCACAAGGCCACCGGCGACGCCACCGGCACCATCGAGCTGCTGCTCACCTATTCCGAAGCAGGAGCGGAGTTCACCAACGAGTTCGGCGACATCGACGAGCGATTCTACGACAGCCTCTGCTCCGCGATGGACGATCTCGCCGCCCGCATCCGCCGGGTGGGCGCGACCGCGTGGGGCACATTCTCCGACAGGCTGGAAAAGCTGGTCAGCAGCATCCGCGGCATCGGCTGGGGCTACCACGACCACCTGGCCGGTGCCCTGGCAGAACTGGAGGACCATTTCGCCGATCACTGAGCAAGATGCCGTGCCGGTCTTCGACGAGCGGAGCGGGCTTGAGTTCGCGGCAGGTTTTGGGTTCAAGCGCCTTCGCCTGTGCGCGAGAGCGCGTCACCAGCAAGTCTGCGCACCCTTTTCTCGTAACCTCTGCCTCTCAAAAAAAGAAAAAAAAGATGCCTGGCATGAATGGCACTCGGTTAAGGCCCATGATCGTTGATTTCTGAGGCGCATGGAGCATGCGACTTTCGTACAACGGCGGCGCGTCGCGAAGGTTCAAAAGCCATGGCTCTCTCCAC
>JAEUHJ010000055.1 GCA_016795375.1 Verrucomicrobiaceae bacterium | reverse complement strand
TCGCCGTTGCCGTAGTCCCAGGTCCAATGCCAGTCGTAATGCAGCTTCTTGCGCGTGAGCGGCTTCTTCGGCCCCGGCCCGCACCACAGATCGAAGTCGATCGTGTCCGGCACCGGCTGCTCGCCACCGGCCGTGCCGATGCTGGCGCGACGCTTGTAACACAGTCCCCGGGAAACGATAATTTTGCCGAGGTTGCCTTCCTGCACATATTTCACCGCCTCGCCGATGCCCTTGCGGCTGGATCGCGACTGCGTGCCGGTTTGCACGATCTTCGAGTGCTTGCGCGCCGCGTTGACGATCTGACGGCCCTCCCACACGCAGTGCGAGACAGGTTTTTCGACATAAACATCCTTCCCGGCCTGGATCGCCCAGATGGAGGCCAGCGCGTGCCAGTGGTTCGGCGTCGCGATGCTCACCGCGTCGATGCTCTTGTCATCGAAGAGCTTCCGCATGTCGGTGTACTGCGTGACTTTGATATTCTCCTTGTCGAAAGCCTGCGCGTGCCTGCCCATCACATTGCTGTCCACATCGCAAAGCGCCGCGACGCGCACCCCCTCGTCCTTGAGCTTCTTGTAGCCTCCGATGTGCGCCGCGCCCCGCCCGCCGAAGCCGATGACGCCCACATTCATGGTGTCACCCGGGCTTTTCTGCGCCCAGGAGGTTTTGGCAATGTAGAAAACACCTGTGGAGGCGGCGGATTGTTTGAGGAAGGAGCGGCGGGTGGTCATGGCGTGAACGAAAACGCCACAGGCGTCGCGGCCTTTCCTTTTTGACAAAGCGGCGCGCGCCTCTCCGTTAACTGCCGTCATGCTTCGCATCATCGCCTTCATCCTTGTGTCCGCCGGCTCCTTGCTCGCCACGGACAGGCCGAACGTGCTTTTCATCCTCTGCGACGACTTGCGTCCGGACGCCCTCGGCTGTTACGGCTCGAAGCATGTCAAGACACCGAACATCGACCGCCTCGCCAATGAAGGCGTGCGTTTTGCGAACAGCTTCTGCACCACGTCGCTGTGTTCGCCGAGCCGTGCGTCGATCTTGAGCGGCCTGTACGCGCACACACATGGCGTCACGAACAACTTCACCGAGTATCCCGTCTCGATGCCGAGTTTTCCGGGCATCCTGCACGGCAACGGCTACACCACCGCCTACTTCGGCAAATACCACATGGGCGAGGACAACGACGAGCCGCGTCCGGGTTTTGACACCTTCGTGACTCACAAGGGCCAGGGCAAATACTTCGACACGGAGTGGAATCTCGGCGGGAAGCGCCAGGTCGTCCCAGGCTACTACACCACTGTCGTCACCGACCTGGCGATGGACTGGCTCAGCAAACAAGACTCCGGCAAGCCCTGGTGCGCCTTCATCGGCCACAAGGCGCCGCACAGCTTCTACACGCCCGAGCCGAGGTACGAGCACGTCTTTGATGACGTGCGCGTCCCCTACCCCGCCACCGCGTTCCAGCTCGACGACAAGCCGGCGTGGATCCAGCAACGCCTCCGCACCTGGCACGGCATCTACGGCCCGCTGTTTGAGTGGCGGAAAAAATTCCCCGATGACCGTCCCGAGGCCGTGAAGGACTTCGAGAACATGGTGCATGGCTACTGGGGCACGGTGTTGAGCGTGGATGACAGCGTCGCACGCCTGCGCGCGTGGCTTGAGGAGACAAAGCAGCTCGACAACACGATCATCGTCTTCATGGGCGACAACGGCCTGCTCGAAGGCGAGCACGGCATGGTGGACAAACGCACCGCGCACGACCCCAGCCTGCGCATCCCCCTCATCGTGCGCTCCCCGCTGCTCACCAAGCAGTCCAAGACCATCGAAAAACAAGTGCTCACCGTGGACGTGGCCTCCAGCATGCTCGAACTCTGTGGCGCGCCGCCGCCGCCAAAAACCCACGGCAAATCCTGGGTCAACCTCGTGCGGAATGGTGATGCCGCGTGGCGCACCGGCTGGTTCTACCACTACAACCACGAGAAGCAGTTCCCCTACACGCCCAATGTCCGCGCTGTGCGCACCGACGGCTGGAAATACATCCACTACCCGCATGGCGATGGCACGCCCGACAGGCACCAGGCCGAGCTTTACGACCTGAACAACGATCCTGGTGAAACGAAAAACCTCATCAACGAACCCAAGCTCGCGCCAAAGATCACCGAGTTGAAAGCAGAGCTCACCAGGCTCATGCTGGCCGCCGGTCTCGACGGCCAGACTGACAAAATGCCGCTCGACGAAGGTGTTAAAAGCGAGCTTCCGGACGCGAAAATCCGGTGAGTGCCCGGTCCCTCAGTCCGGCCTCAGCATCAGCACGCTGGAGTCCGGCACCCGCCAGCCTCGCGGCGTGCGGGTCATTGCCTCGAACTGCACCGCCCATTCGCGCATCGTGTTCACCGCGTGGCCGTAAGGCTGGAAGTCGCGCATGTTGATGAAAGTCAGCTTGTCCTGCTCGTTGTCGGCAAATTGAAAGTAAGCGCGCCCCCCCTTCGACACAGTCACCTTTCCCTCGATGGCGATGTTTCCCTTCGTGAAAAACCTCCCCAGCGCCGCGAACGGTGTGACCACAAACTTCAGCACCGTCATCGCCGCGTTGCCCTTCGGACTCGTCGGCTGGAGTTCGATGAGGGCCAGTTGCAGCGTCAGCGTGTCCGCGCCCGGCTTCTCCGCCAGCCGGTAAAGCGGCCGCGGTGAACGGCGGAACGCGGCGGCAAACTCCTCCCGCAGACGCCGTGCCACATCCCCCTCCTGCCGCCGCACGCCCCAGGCCAGCTCCCGCCCGGCCAGCGCTTTTTTCACCGGCCGAAGATATGCCAGCGTGACTGGCGCGATGTAGAGCTTCCTTTTCCTCATCCCCTCCGCCAGCACCTGCCGGTCCGGCGTGGTCCACACCTTCTGGAATGGCAGTTGCTCCCCTCCATCCTGCGCCAGCCACGGGCTCTCAAAAAACGGCGACGGCTCCACCAATCCCGCCTTGAAAAGGCGGTTCGTCGAGCGGCACGCGGGAAAACACGTCAACAGCAACGCGGCGGACAAAAAACGCGAAAAACGCATGATCGGATGCGTGATGACAAAGACACACTCCAGCCAATTTCCAATTTCCAATTTCTCATTTTAGCCCTTTCATCACCCGACATGCCCGCCGCCGCCCACCTTGTCATCCCATGCTACCAGGAGAGCGGCCGCATCGCCCCCTTCCTCGCGGAGTTATGCGACGTGACGCGTGAACTCGGCGCTGTGACCATCCGCATCGTCGAAGACGGTTCCGACGCCGCCGAAGTCGCCCGCATGCGCGAAATTCTCGCCCCTTTCTGCCAGAAGCACGCCCATCTGCTCGATCCGCTCTTCCTTCCCGCCAACCTGGGCAAAGGCGGCGCCGTCTATGCCGGCTGGAGTCTCGAAAAAAACGCGGAATGGCTCGGCTTCGTCGATGCCGACGGTTCCTGCACCGCCCAGGAGGTCGCACGGCTCATCCAACTCGCCCGTGAACAACCGACGCCGCACACCGCGCTCTTCGCATCACGCATGGGCCAGTTTGGCCGGCGGGTGCATCGTCAATGGAAACGCCGCCTCATTGGCCGTGTGTTTGGTTCGCTCGTCTCCACGCTGCTGCACATCCGCATTCACGACAGCCAGTGCGGCCTGAAGCTCGTCCCCCGCAGTGCCTACGAGCGCATCGCTCCCAACCTGCGCATTCACGGTTTCGCCTTCGATGTGGAACTCCTCGCCGCGCTGCATGACGACGGCACGCCCTTCCGTGAAGTCCCCATCGAATGGTTCGAAACTCCAGGCGGGCATGTCCATCTCATCCGCGATTCCTACCGCATGGCGCGGGATGTGTGGCGGGTGCGACAAAACCGCCCCAAAAAGCCTCGCCCCTGAATCGGCGGAAGCCGATTGCCCCAGATCAATTCCCGAGCACTTCCTTCAGCACTTCAATGCACCGCACGTTCTGCGGCATGGTGCCGATGGAGATGCGCACCCACTCGGGCAACTTGTAGGCGGCCATGGCACGGACGATGACACCTTTGTCCATCATCGCTTTGAAGACGGCGTTGCCATCGCCGACTTTGACCAGGACGAAGTTGGCGTAACTCGGCACGTAGTCGAGTCCGAGCGCGGCGAACTGGCCTTGCAGATAGTCACGGCCTTCGTCGGTGATGCGTTTGGTCTTGTTCTGATGCTCCTCATCGAGCAAACCGGCCAGCGCACCGGCCTGGGCGACGGCGTTGAGATTGAACGGCTGCCGCGTGCGCTGCAGCACGTCGATCAGCTCCTTGTTGCCGATGCCGTAGCCGACACGAGTTCCGGCGAGACCTTGAATCTTCGAGAAAGTGCGCAGGATGACCACATTGCGGCCTTCGCGGACGTATTTGAGCGTGTCCGGCGGATTGTCGAGGAACTCGTAGTAGGCCTCGTCGAACACGACGACGACGTGATCCGGCACCTTGGCCATGAAACGGTCGATCTGCTCCTGCGACACGAGTGTTCCGGTCGGATTGTTCGGATTGGCGATGAAAACCTCCTTCGTGTTCGGCGTGATCGCGGCGGCCATGGCGTCGAGATCATGCACATAGCCGGGATCAGGCACTTCGATGGTGTCCGCGCCAAAAACCTTCGCCATGAGCTTGTACACAAGAAACGCGTGCTCGGCGGTGATGATGTTGTCGCCCGGCTTGAGGAAGGCGTGCCCGATGAACTCGATGATCTCGTTGCTGCCGCTGCCGACGATGATGTTGCCCATTTCGAGGCCGAACTTCGCGGCCAGCGCGTTGCGCAGCTTCCAGGAGGCGCCGTCGGGATAGATGTGAACTTCCTTCACGGCCTCCTGCATCGCCGCGATGGCCTTCGGCGACGGGCCGAGCGGATTCTCATTCGAGGCCAGTTTGATGATGTCCTCCGGCTTCAATCCGCGCTCACGCGCCACGTCCTCGATGGGTTTTCCGGGTTCGTAGGCGACGAGGTCTCTGAGCTGCGGGTTGGCGTGATTCCAGATGGGCATGAACGGGGGGTGGGAAGGTCTTTTCATGGACTGGGATGGCATGGATGGCAAGCGCGTGTAAACTGGCGGCAGCCGCCCATCTAAAACCATGCCCGTCATACTGCCCGAATCCACCGAACTGCTCCAATCCCTCGCCACGGCTCTCGGACTCGGCCTGCTCGTCGGTTTGCAGCGTGAGTGGGTGCAAAGCCCTGTGGCCGGCATCCGCACCTTCGCGCTGCTGTCCTTGTTTGGTGCGCTGTGCGGCGTGCTTGGCATCGTGTTCGGCGGCTGGATCATCGCGGCGGCTCTCGTCGCGCTCGCTGGCATCGTCATCCTGGGAAACCTGGGCGAGCTGAGGAAACGGCCGGCAGACACGGGGCTCACCACCGGGATGGCGATGCTCGTCATGTTCGCCACGGGCATCATCTGTGTCCTGGGACACCGGCTGGTCGCCGTGGTCGTCGCCGGAACGGTCATGGTGCTGCTGCAGAGCAAGAAACCGCTGCATGCGATGGTGCGCCGTATTGGCGAGGATGATCTGCGTGAGATCGCGCGCCTCGTGCTCGCCGGCCTGGTCATCCTGCCGTTGCTGCCGGACCGCGAGATGGGCTACCTCGGCGTGCTGAACCCCTTTTCCATCTGGCTCAAGGTCGTACTGATCGTCGGCATCAGCCTCGCGGCCTACCTGGCGCAGAAGTTTCTCGGCAGCACGCGCGGCTCGGCTCTCGCCGGCATTTTTGGCGGCCTCATCTCCAGCACGGCCACCACGGCCAGCCTTGCCCGGCGCAGCCAGGATCAGGGCGCCTGCGGCCTGTGCCTGGCCTCCATCGCGTTGATCGCCTCGTCCATCGTCTTTGTGCGCGTGATCGTGGAGATCGCGACGACCGCGCCCGCGCATCTGGCCCACATGCTGCCGCCGTTGCTGGCGGTGATGTGCTGGTTCGGCCTCGTCGCCGTCATCACCCATCGGATCTCACAGGAGAAGGGCCAGCAGGACATGCAGGCATCCCCTCCTTCCGGGATGAAAAGCGCCGTGATCTTCGGCCTGCTTTACGCCGTGGTGCTCGTCGTCGTGGCCGCCGCGCGTCAGCATTCCGACACCTCCGGCCTCTACCTCGCCGCCGCGCTCTCCGGCCTCACCGACATGGATGCCATCACGCTCTCCACCTCGCGCCTGGTGAGCACCGGCCACCTGGAAAGCACGACCGCGTGGCGCATGATCCTCCTCGGCGGCATGGCCAACATCGTTTTCAAAGGTGTGCTGGTGATGCTGCTCGGCGCGCGCGCGTTCATCAAGCCCGTGCTGGCAGGCTTTGGCGCTGCCATCACCGGCGGCGGGGCGGTTCTTCTGCTTTGGCCTTGAGAGGGATGCATCTTCTGGCCTCATGCGTATTCCAGCAGAGCCTTGATGACCCTCCTTTCGCCGACGGCCTTGAACGCGTCCGCGACGCGCTCCAGCGGAAAGCGGTGCGTGATGAAATCGACGGAAGTGAGCCTGCCTTCGCGAATCCACTGGCAGAGCACCGCCTGCGATTCCCTTTCGTAACGACGCGTCGGCCATTGATGGACGAAGATGTTGAAATTGAAGTCGGCGGCCGCCTTGTCGATGTGCAGCACGCCATGCGTGAGCACGCCGTAGATGCAGTGCGAGCCGCCGCGACGCAGCAGCGGCAGGCTCTGACGCACGATGTCGGGGTGTCCGACCGCGTCGATGACCGCATCGAGCTTCCTGCCGCGAATCTTCGCGATCTCAGCGATCTCCACATCACCGGGTTTGAACACGGCATCAGCTCCGAAGGCGAGCGCCCTGGCCTGTTTGTCAGCGTGACGGTCCACGACGCCGATCCAGCCCAGCCCGAAAAGCCTGCCGATTTTCACAAAGCTCAGCCCCACCGGGCCCGCACCGAAGATGAGCACGTCATCGCCGGGCTGGAGATGAAAATCACGAAACGATCCGAGCACTTCGCGCCAGGTGCAAAGAAGCACGGCCTGTTCCGGTGGAATGTCGGCATCAACACGGGTTTGAATTTCGAAGACCTCCACCCAGCCATGGGCTTCATCAGCCACGCCATCGGCGACCATCGCGCCATGGTCATTGGCAAGCGTGAACTCGCCAAAACCTCCCCAGCCGGAATCCACGCCCTCCTTCCGCAGGTCAAAGACGAGTCCGCCGACGACCCGGTCACCCGCTTTGAAATTTCTCACCTTCGCCCCGGCTTCGACGACAACACCGACGCTCTCATGGCCGAGGGCGAAGGGAAACTTGTCCTCCATGCCCGGAAATTTACCGCCGAGCAGTTCCGAATCCGTACGGTTGCAGATGCAGGCGCATTCCGTGCGCACCAGCGCCTGATACGGTCCTGGATGAGGTCTCGGCGTATCGAGGACGGCGAGCTCACCGGACGAGATGGCAATGACAGACTTCATGTGAGAACCCATCGGAACACGCCGCCCTCGCGTGCGCAAGTGTGGAGATGACAAGGCTTCCGGCGTGAGCCGCGAAACCCACATCGCCCGATGTTGCGATTATGACCGCGCCAACCGTTGCATAATGGCGCGGGCCGTTCAAAATTCCACGCGCGCCGCGCTCCAGCATCCCATCCGGCGCGTTTGAAACCTTCCTCCACATCCTCATGAGAATCTGCTGCATCGGCGCCGGTTATGTCGGCGGCCCCACCATGGCGATGATCGCCGCCAAATGCCCGCACATCCGTGTGGACGTCGTTGACCTCAACGCAGAACGCGTGGCGGCCTGGAACTCCGACCATCTGCCAGTCTATGAGCCGGGACTGGACGACCTCGTCCGCCAGGCGCGTGGCAGGAACCTGTTTTTCTCCACGGCGGTGAAGGAGGGCATTCATGACTCCGACATCATCTTTGTCAGCGTGAACACCCCCACGAAAACCTTCGGCGTCGGTGCGCACAAGGCGGCGGACCTGCGTTTCGTCGAGTCCGTGGCGCGCAGCATCGCCGAGGTGGCCGAGACGCCGAAAATCATCGTCGAAAAGAGCACCATCCCGGTGCGCACGGCCCAGGCCATCCAGACCATCCTCGCCTCCAGCGAAAAAGGCGTGCAGCACCAGGTGCTCTCCAATCCCGAGTTTCTCGCGGAGGGCACGGCGGTGGCGGATTTGAGCAAACCTGACCGCATTTTGATCGGTGGCGAACAGACGAAGGCCGGGCTGGCCGCCGTGGAGGCACTGGTCAGTGTTTACGCGAACTGGGTGCCGCGTGAGCGCATCCTCACCACGAACCTGTGGTCCTCGGAACTCTCCAAACTGGTCGCCAACGCCTTCCTGGCGCAGCGCATCTCCTCCATCAACAGCATCTCCGCCCTCTGCGAAAAAACCGGCGCGGATGTCGATGAGGTCGCCCGCGCCATCGGCACGGATTCACGCATCGGCCCGAAATTCCTCAAGGCATCCGTCGGATTCGGCGGCTCATGCTTCCAGAAGGACGTGCTCAACCTCGTTTATCTCTGCGGCCACTTCGGCCTGCCGGAAGTCGCCGCCTACTGGGACCAGGTCATCACGATGAACGACTGGCAGAAGCACCGCTTCGCCGAGCGCGTGCTGCGCACCCTGTTCAACACCGTCACCGGCAAGCGCATCGGCGTTCTCGGCTTCGCGTTCAAGAAGGACACGAACGACACCCGCGAATCCGCCGCCATCTATGTCTGCAAGGACCTGCTGGAGGAGCGCGCATCGCTCTCGATTTACGATCCTAAGGTCACCGTGCCGCAAATGTGCAAGGATCTCGGCATCCAGGCCGACGATCCCAATGTGGAATTCGCCACCCATGCGGCACAGGCGGCGAAGGGTGCGCACGCCCTGCTCGTCCTCACCGAGTGGGATGAGTTCAAGAAACTCGATTTCGAGGCCATTTACGCGTCGATGGTGAAGCCCGCCTGGGTTTTTGACGGCCGCAGCCTGCTCGACCACGACAGGCTCCGTCAGATCGGTTTCAAGGTGTACAGCATCGGCAAGCCCTTGCCCCCCCGAACAGATGGTGTGAACAGATGACCAGCGCGGCCTTTGCTGGAGTCCTCTGAAGCAAGCTCCCCGCGCCCTGTTGCTGCCATCTCCCCAAGGCCGGCTGGAATCGCGCCGGATTCCTGCTTTGAAGAACCAACACCATGCTCCGCCCCCTGATTGACTACCTGCTCTGGCCTCTGATCCTCATCGCCGCCTGCATTCCGACGGGCATCGGCATCATGCACGGACATGGGCCGCTGGCCTTCAATCTCACCTATTTCAGCCTGGCGGGACTGCTCTTCCTTATTGAACGCGTGCATCCGCATGAGAAGGCGTGGTTGCGGTCTGACGGGCAGGAGATTCCCGACCTGGCACACACAGCGTTCACGAAATCATTTGTGCAGTTGCTGGTCGTGTCCGCGGCGCAGATGGGCCTGGCCGGCGTCGTCGGCGGCGATCAAGGCACCGGCATATGGCCGAATCACTGGCCCGTTTTTGCCCAGGTTGTCCTCGGCCTGGTCATCGCCGAATTCGGGCTCTACTGGGCGCACCGGGTCGCGCATGAATGGATGCCGCTGTGGTATTTCCACGCCGTGCACCACAGCTCGAAGAAGCTGTGGTTCTTCAACACGGGCCGGTTTCACATCATCGACACGCTCAAGAGCATGATCTTCTCCGCGCCGCTGCTCGCCCTGGCAGGCGCTCCGAAATTTGCCGTCGAATGGTTCGGCGCGATCACAGCCTACATCGGCTTCCTGACCCACTGCAACATCCAGATGCGCTTCGGCTGGCTGAATTACATCTTCAACACGCCCGCGCTGCACCGCTGGCATCACTCGATGGATCTGCGGGAGGGAAACAAGAACTACGGCGAGAACTTGATGCTCTGGGATCTGATCTTTGGCACCTACTACGACGACACCAACCGCCGTCCGCCAGCGGAGATCGGCATCAAGGATGCCATGCCGAGATCGTGGTGGAGGCAGATTGTGGAGCCGTTCCGCTGGCGGAAATTCCAGAGCGCGGCGAAAAAAGGCGACGCAGGATGTGATCTGCTTTGAGCAGCCGCAAGGCGGCATGAGAATGCTTTCCCAAGCGGCAAACTGAAACGAAACCGCCTCCGACGGCGCGGGCCGAGGGAGGCGGTGTGAGATGAAGCGCGGGCGGCTTTACGCGACGTCCTCGTCCATGGCGGGAAGCTGGGGCTTCTCGGTCTCGTGGAGGTCGAAGTTGCGGTTGGTGATGAAGCCGGTGCCGGCGGGGATGAGGTGGCCCATGATGACGTTTTCCTTGAAGCCGCGCAGAAGGTCGGACTTCGCGAGGGTGGCGGCCTCGGTGAGGACACGGGTGGTGTCCTGGAAGGAAGCGGCGGAGATGAAGGATTCGGTCTCGATGGAGGCCTTGGTGATGCCAAGAAGCACGGGTTCGGCCTCGGCGGGCTTGCCGCCTTCCTCGGAGACGCGGGCGTTTTCCTTCTCGAACTCGGTGCGGTCGATCTGATCGCCCCAGAGGAAGTCGGAGTCGCCCGGATCGGTGATCTTCACCTTGCGGAGCATCTGGCGGATGATGATCTCGACGTGCTTGTCGTTGATCTCCACGCCCTGGGCACGGTACACTTCCTGCACTTCGTTGACGAGGTGCTCGCGCAATGCCTGCGGGCCGAGAATCTCAAGAAGATCATGCGGGACGACGGGGCCGTCGGTGATCTGGTCGCCCTTGCCGATGTGGTCGCCGTTGAAGACGAGGATGTGCTTCGAGCGGGGGATGAGGTGCTCCTCCTGCTGGCCGGTCTTCGGATCGGTGACGATGACGCGGCGCTTGCCGCGGACGAGGCCGCCGATTTCGACGGTACCGTCGATACGGGCGATTTCGCAGGCGTCCTTGGGCTTGCGGGCTTCGAAGAGCTCGGCCACACGCGGCAGACCGCCGGTGATGTCCTTGGTCTTGGATGCCTTGCGCGGCGT
>JAEUHJ010000034.1 GCA_016795375.1 Verrucomicrobiaceae bacterium | reverse complement strand
GAGCCACAAGAGCGCCCGATCAACAGCAGGTGAGCCGGCCAGCCGCCCCACCGCAAAGAGCAACCCCAATCCGTGGCGACAAGTCGTGGGATACAAACCCCGATAAGGGAGTCAATCGCGCACAGCGGCTCAGTCCAACAGCAGTGTATCCGACCAGAAGGCGGGCCACACGCCTCCGGCAAAACGAGTCTTGCCTCCGCCTCCTGCTCGGATACACTCCTTCACGATTTTGAAAAAAGCTACGAAGCATACCTGAAGGCATCTGCCGAGCATGTCCATTTGGATCAGCTTCTCGCAAAGCTCTCGGTGTTGGCCGGCCTCGTGTATGACCCAAGTCAGGATGCGAGCATGGACTCTCAATTCGCCGAGTTATCCCGCCAAGTTTACGTTTTGCGAGTTTACGATGAACTTCAATCGTTTCTCATTCACTCGAATCACAGAGAGCACCCTCAACCAATGGAGGGTTTGAAGGACATATTCGCGAAAGCCGCCAGCATTGACTCTGTGAGAGAAGATGCCGAAGCGAACTATCCAAAGATTCTGGGCTGGGCGCTGGCAGCAGCCAAGGAACGAAAGCTTTTGAGGCCCTGACTTGGTGGGGTCACCACACTCTCCAAGCGTCAATTGACATTACTGGCAGTATCGGATACGATACTGCGTGATCAGAGCCGTGATCGATACCAATGTTCTCATTGCCGCCCTTCGTTCGTCCTCGGGAGCCAGCTACCAGATACTCATGGCGGCTGACCGGGGTGATTTTCAGATGGCCCTGTCTGTCCCACTGCTGGCGGAGTATGACGATGTTTCTTCGAGGCCGGACGTGGGGATCACCATTCCGGCTTCCGCAGTGGATGCGATCATCCGGCGCATCGCGATGGTGGCCCACAGGCAGCAGATTTACTTTCTCTGGCGGCCCATTCTCCCGGACCCCAAGGATGACATGGTGCTGGAGGTGGCCATTGCTTCGGGGGCCACTCACATCGTCACCTTCAACCGCAAAGACCTTCGATTAGCCGCTCAGTTCGACATCACCGTTTTGACTCCCGCAGGCTTCATCCGACTACTACCATGAGCAGCCTCAGCCTCAGATTGCCCGATTCCATCCACCGCCACCTCAAGCGGGCGGCGGATGTTGATGGCATTTCCATCAACCAGTTCATCAGCTTGGCCGTGGCCGAGAAGCTGTCGGCTTTGCAGACCTATGACATCATAGCCGAGCGAGCCAAGGGAGGCTCACGAGAGAGTTTTCTCCAAGCAATGGCCCTGATTCCCAAGGGACCAATCGTGGAGGGCGACGAACCCCGATGAACCCAACCAAGGCGAACAAAATGCTGCTGGCAACAGATGGGGCGTCAGAGTTTTCTCTGATTCGAGAGCGCCGTGAGCGCCCCATCTGTGCCAGAGCTTAAACGTTAGGCGTTGCCTCGCGTCTAGTGTAATGGACAATCCTCTTTACCTCGCTGTTCTGGTTGTCGTCGTCCTCGTGGTTCTCGGCGCGTTGTCTGCGCTCGTCTCTCGCGGCGGTGGCACGATTAATTTGCCTTACGTTGCAGCCGATTCATTGCTCACTCCAGCAGAGCGTTCCTTCTTCGGCGTGCTTCAGCAGGCACTCACTCCCAACTACCACCTGTTCGCCAAGGTTCGGCTGGCGGACATCATCGAGTTGCAGCGCGGTCTTTCCGGCAAGCGCCGCTATGCCGCCTTCAACCGTATCAACGCCAAGCACGCTGACTTCGTGGCGTGCGACCCACAGACTTTCCGCATCGTGGGCGTCATCGAGTTAGACGACAGTTCCCACCGCGCCGCCAAGCGTCAGAAGCGCGACCAGTTTATGGATTCGGCTCTTGCCGCCGCGTCTATTCCAGTCTTGCGCATCCCAGCCCAGCGGTCTTATTCAGCATCCACTCTGCGCGAGCAGGCAGAGGCCGCTTTCCATCCGAATGCACTCCAGACTTCAACCGGCAACGCCTAACAAGCCCGGCTTTAACAAGTGTGCGTTCTTATGCGTTTTGCGCTGGCCGTGCCGCTCTTGGGCGAAGGTTGAGCGCTGATTTCACCCGGCTCCTGGGTCTTGCTCCGGCCTGGCACCGGGGTGTGGGCGCTGCTTCGACGGTGATGATGACCCTTTTCCTCCCCGGCGGCAGATGTGGTGCGGATGCTCACGATCTCCTCTCCGCCATGTCTGCTCTTTTCCATGGTGTTCTGTTCTCCTGGTTTCGGGGCCAGAACAAGCTTTTACAACCGTCCTCTTTCACGGGGGCAGGCCACCTGAACTTGCCCACAGATTTTGCTGAAGATCCGATTTTTTTCAAGAAGGCTGAATAGAAGGCGGAGGTCCACGTCAGACAGGACGGAAAGCAATTCCACCCTCCCATGAAAACACTCTTCTCTGTCATCGCTGCGGCCGCTGTCCTTGGTTTTGCAGCCCCCACCTCCGCCAAGGCGGATCACTTCTGCAACGGCCAGACACGCGTCGTCGGCTACACCTCCTGGGGTACTCCGATCATCGCCGTGTATCAAGTCGTCGGGTATGATCGTTGCGGCCAGCCCATCGGCCGCTGGGTGACACAGCCTGTGGCGCCGCAGCCCGGCTATGGCCACAGCCACGGCCATAATCATGGTTACGGCGGCCATAGCCACGGCTACAGCGGCCACGGCTACCGTCCCTCCCACGGCCATTCCCGCAGCGGTGTCAGTTTCAGCTTCGGTTTCGGCAGGTAACAGCGCCGGAACGCGGAATCTGAAAACCCCACGCGGCCCCGCCAGTGCATGGCGGGGCCGTCTTGTTGCCACCCGCGACATCACATGACATGATCGCCGCCATGCGCTGGCCCGTCCGTGTCCTCCCCCTCATCGCCGCCATCGGCGGCATCATGTGGTTTCACCATGTGCGCACGCACCGCCCCACCCGCGTCGAGGATGCGACCCGCGCCGGCGTCCTCCTTATCGGCAACGGCACCGAGCCCGCCACGCTCGATCCCCAGCTCGCCAGCGGCCAGCCGGAGCATCACATCTTCCACGCCATCTTCGAGGGACTGATCGCACCTCTGCCGGAGAATCCCGATGGCGACGGCCCCGGTGCGGCGGCGTCCTGGACGCATGAAAATTTCACCACCTGGACCTTCAAACTCCAGCCCAGCGGCAGATGGAGCGACGGCACGCCGCTCACCAGCGCTGATTTTCTCTACGCTTATCAGCGCATCCTCTCGCCACGGCTCGGCGCGGACTACGCGAACATGCTCTACCCCATGCTCAACGCCGAGGAATTTCACACCGGCAAACTGAAGGACTTCACACAGGTCGGCGCGAAGGCTCCCGACGACCACACGCTGCAAATCACTCTCAAAGGCCCCGCCCCTTACCTGCCGAGCATGCTGAAACATTACTCATGGTTCCCGGTGCCGAGGCACGTCATCGAAAAGCACGGGAAAATGGACGACCGTGGCAACACACGCTGGACACGGCCCGCCAGCATGGTCTGCAACGGCCCCTTCAAACTCAAGAGCTGGCGCGTGAACCAGACCGTCGAGGTGGAGCGCAATCCGCGCTACTGGGACGCCGCGCATGTGCGGCTCAACGGCATCATCTTCCTCCCCATCGTCAGCGACACCACCGAGGAGCGCGCCTTCCTTGACGGGCAGCTCCACGTCACGCTCACCCTGCCGCTGGCGAAAATCCCCGGCTACCGCGAAAGCAAATCACCCTTTTTCCACTCCGATCCGCTGCTCAGCGTCTATTTTTACCGCTGCAACACCACGAAGAAGCCGTTCAACGACGTGAACGTGCGCAAGGCGCTCGCGCTCGCCATCGACCGGGAATCCATCGTACGGAACATCCTGCGCGCCGGACAGAAACCGGCCACGGGTCTCACCCCGCCGGGCACGCTCGCGGAGTATCACACCCCGGAGGTCATGCGCTTCGATCCTGCGGAGGCAAAACGTCTCCTGGCCGCCGCCGGCTATCCCGACGGCAGAAACTTCCCCGCCTTCGACATTCTCATCAACACCAGCGAGGCCCACCGCACGCTCGCCGAGGCCGTGCAGGCCATGTGGAAGCAGCATCTCAACATCCCGGTGCGGGTGCTGAACCAGGACTGGGGCGTTTACCTCGAATCCCAGCGCAGGCTCGACTACCAGGTCTGCCGCGCCGCGTGGGTGGGCGACTATCTCGACCCCTCCACCTTCCTCGCCATGTGGCAGACCGGTGACGGCAACAACAACACCGGCTGGAGCAACGCGCGCTATGACGAGCTCATCAAGCGGAGCTTCCGCGAAGGCGACGCCATCAAGCGGCTGCAAAACCTCCACGAAGCCGAGACTCTCATGCTCAGCGAAGCGCCGGCCCTGCCCGTGTATTGGTACACGCATTCGTATCTCATGCGCCCCGAGGTCAAAGGTCTGCTGCCATCCCTGCTCGAGCATCGCAGCTACAAGGCGGTGGAATTGAAGCCATAGTG
Source organism: Verrucomicrobiaceae bacterium (assembly GCA_016795375.1). Lineage (GTDB taxonomy): Bacteria > Verrucomicrobiota > Verrucomicrobiia > Verrucomicrobiales > Verrucomicrobiaceae > Prosthecobacter. Next base: position 24,823 of record JAEUHJ010000034.1, on the reverse strand, counting down.
CTCCGCACAGCCTCTCTACGGCGGCAAACAAAAAGGCGCGGGAGCATCTCCCGCGCCTCGCGCTTGTTTTCAAACTGTGGCCGCAATCAGTCCGGCTTCCGCCAGATCGTCGTCAGCGTGCCCTTGAACATGACCTTCACCGCCTGCGTCGTCACCAGCTCGCGAAAATGTGGCGACGCCTCGCGCTCCACAATCTCCCATTGCTCGATGTGATCACCATTCAGCGTCGCATGCACCGGGATCGACTCCGCATGCCTGCACACAAAGCCGTTCTCACGCCCGCGCTCCACGCTCCAGCCTGGCGCGAGCTGCCACGTCACCACATGCGACGTTTCAAGGCCGGCTTCATCGCAAATCTCGACACGGCCTTCCGCGACATGCACGGCACGTTGCAGCCGCCTTCCATCGCACTCAAAACGCATCACACAGATGTCATCAAGCACCTCCAGTCCCGGCATGGCATGATGCCTGGCCCATAAAAACGCGCCCATGCGCTCCGGCGCCCGGCGTCCTGCCACCGGCACGGGTCCGTTGTGCGCCTCCCACGCGGCCAGTCGCGCACGCAGCGCCGGATCGCTGTGATACGCGCCCGTCCCGGGATCGATCACCAGCGCGTGCTGCTCGAACCACAGCGACACATGCAGCGCATCCAGATGCCCGTGCGCCGCCATGCTGCCCAGCCCGAGCGGCGAGACATCCACGCGGGCCGTCCACCGGCCGTCGCGCCAGACGGCATGGCCGCTTTCAGCGTGCGTGATCCACCTGCCACGCATGGTGGCTTTCACCCCCTGCGGCGGTTCGCCCAGCCAGAAACGCATGGTCGCGCTCTCAGCCCTCCTGAGCAGCCAGCCGCGAAACTCCGCCGCCGCGTTCACCCTTTTCAAAGCCAGCGGCAGCACCTGCGCGTCATCCGAGTCGCCAAAATCCCATGCGTCCGGTGTTTCGGCCAGGTCCACGAAAAATTGCGCTGCTTTCGTCAGTCGTTCGAGCACCGCGCCCTTCAGGCCGTCTGCCGCCTTTCCAGCATGCCAGCACATTTCCCACGCGAAGAGATGATAATGCAGCGCCTGCTCCTTGTTTCCGCCGTCCGTGGCGAACTGGCTCAAAATCTCACGCTCCAGCAATTGCCAGGCACGTTTTGCGGAGCAGACGGCTCGTTCCAGCGTCGGCCAGCGCGCGACCGCCATCACCAGCGCGGCCAGTTCACCGATGAGATGGTTGTTGGCCGACGAACCGAACGATCTCCGCCGCCACACCCACCACGCATGGGCAGGAACGATGCGCGCCGTCAGTTCATCCTGCCTGCGGGCCAGTTCGGGATCATTGCAGCCGCGCACCAGCGCGTCGAACCAGCAGAAATTCATCAAGCGCAGCGCCGCCTCCAGCGGACTCGTCCAGTTGATGCCGTGGCCGGGGCGGTTGCGGTCGCACCAGTCCTCCAGCCAGAGCTGCGCCACACGGATCGCATGCACATCGCCATTCAAAGCGCTATGCATGGCCATGCGCGTCATTTCCGACCATCGGTTGATCTCCCAGATCGCCCGCGCATCCGCATCATGCTCCAGATGACGATGATCCAGCTTCCGCGCCGGGATGTCGGGATCAATCACCACGCCCAGTGTCGCATCCCGATGCCAGCACGGTGGCGCGCCGACCTCCACGTTCTTCCAGCCGAACAGCCCCCATTCACCGCGCACCAGTTTCTCAGCGTCGAGCGCGAGCTGCTTGCGCAGCTCCGGCGGCACACGTTCTTTCCATGGCAGCTTCGGAAAATCGGTAAACGTGCCATCCCACGATCTGCGCACAATCTTACGCAGCTTTTCCGACTCACGCAGCCGCCCGCAGCGCTCAAGCACGCGCCGCCCGATCTCGCCCACGCTCATCGCACGCAATCTGCGCACATACCAGGACACCTTCGTCACAATTCGATGCTTCGTGCCTCCCGGATCGAATCCAATGCGGCAAAAGTCAGCCGCATGCTCTGCCGTGATTGTTCATAGGGCAGCGGATGTGCCGCTCCATTCTTCAAAAAGGCCAGCCAAGCCGCCATTTCCTCCGCATGGCCTTTCGAGGTGAACTTCTTCACCGTCTCCTTCCTTTTTTGGAAGAGGGAGAGCTTCATGAAGTTCTCACACTCCACGATCAAACCGTTCGCAAACACGCGGAATGATTCCTTTGGGAACGCAGAATCGCCTTCCGCCGAGTAAATCACCTGAGCCGACGATCCATCCGCGAATTCAATCTGCGCCGTCATGGAGTCGGGCACCTTCGGTCTCCCCACCGTCTGCGCCGTCACCTTCACCGGTCTGCCGAGCACATGGCAGGCGAAATCGAAGAAATGGCATGCCTCACCCAGCACACGTCCGCCGCTTTCCGCGACGTTCGCATACCAGTGATCCGGCGCCAGCACGCCCGCGTTCACATGAAACGCCAGTGTCTTCGGCCCGGACACGTTTTTGATCACTTCCATCATCGCCACCGTGGCCGGGGCGAAGCGGCGGTTGAATCCAACCATCACGCTGCCGCTTCCTGAACTCATCGCTTCGTCGATCTGTGCCAGCTCCTCCTTTGTCAGGCACAAAGGTTTCTCCACGAACACCTGTCTGCCCGTTTGAAGCGCCTTCAAAACGAACGGCGCATGCAGATGATGCCGCGTGCCGATCATCACGGCCCCGCTCCGTCCTGCAAACACCTTCGCCGCGTCCGTCTCCGCGTTCGCAAAGCCAAACTTCTCCTTCACATGCCGTGCACTGAGCCCCGTGGCGTTCACAATCGTCCCCAGTGCGATCTTTCCCTTCACATGCGGGAGCAGCATCGTGCGCACAAAATTTCCGGCCCCGATGACATCTAGGAATTCGGAATTCGGAATTCGGAATTCGGAATGCTCGCCTACGAAAGCAGCGACCGGCTGGGATTTCGCACTCCGCACTCCGCCTTCCGCATTCCCATAATCGATCAACACACCGATCTCGCCATCGAGCTGATCGTAAACGCCGAGCACGCTGTCAAACGTCACACGTCTTGTCGTCACCGACTTCAAATCAAGCTGTCCCGTGCGCATCAATTCGAGGCACGCTTCAAAGTTCCGGTTTTCCGTCCAGCGCACATGGCCGATGGGATAATCGTGCCCGCCCCACTCGTATTGCGGATCGTAACGTCCCGGACCGTAGCTGCGGGAGTAACGCACTTGAATATCCTTCATGTAGGCCGTCTTCCACGACAGCTCGGCATCGTAGATGCCGACGATCACCATCACGCCGCGGTCACGCAGGCACGCGATCGCCGCATCCGCTGCCTCACGGCCTTTGCCGCCGACACAAAGCAGCACCGCGTCCACGCCCTGGCCACCCGTCCACGCCCGCACTTCATCTTCGAGCTTCGACTCCTTCGGATTCACGGCGCGCTCGGCTCCCAGCCGCCTCGACGCTTCCAATCGTGATGCAACGAAGTCAGACGCCATCACACGCACGCCGGATGCCTTGAGCAAACTTGTCGCCAACAGGCCCACGAGGCCCTGTCCCATCACCAACACGCGTTCGCCCAGTCGCGCGCCGCTTTGACGCACCGCCTCCATCGAGATCGACGCCAGTGTCGTGTAGGCCGCCTGCCAGTCCTCCACGCCTTCGGGAACCGGTGACGCGAGCAAATCCGGCACCGCGATCATCTCCGCATGAAACGCGCATTCCGCGCCACCACACGCGACACGATCACCGACTCGGAAGCGCGTGTTCAATTCATCCACCGCCACGACGACACCCGCCGCTGAGTAACCCAGCGGCGTCGGTGACTCTAGCCGGTTGCGAACCTTCTCCACCGCCGCCTTCCAGCCGAGTGTCCTCGCCGTGTCGATGACCTTTTTGACCTGATCCGGCCGCGCCTTCGCCTTTTGCAGCAACGACATCCGCGCCTGCTCCACCTTCATCCGTTCCGTCCCCGGTGAGATCACCGAACACGTCGTCCGCACCAGGATTCCACCCGGCGGCGGCACTGGAACCGGCACCTCCTGCAGTTCAAGACGTCCGTCCTGGTATTGGGCGAGTTGTTTCATCAGAGGAAATTCATTTCAGCGTTGTCACCAGCCACCTGTGCTTGCCAGCTATGGTTTTCTCCACTTCCGGCACATCGCGCAAGGTGAGCGAGAAATCATCGCCGAGTTTGGTCAGCAAACCGGTTCGCATCGTCTCCACGCGGCTGTTTTGCCACTGTGGCCCGGTTTGATAGCGGCATTCGACCTCGCCGGCGCATTTTTGAAAAAACTGCACGGCCAACAGGCCGTCGAAGATGCGGTCGTGCATGTTGATCGCGGTGAGGGAGATGCGGCGGCCGGTGGCGCTGACGAGGAACTCGTAATCACGACCGACGACAGCCTCAGTGGCGGGCCAGGCGAACTCACGGCCAGTTTGCACTGGTTTACAGTAATCGCCCGTGCGGTAGCGAATGAGCGGCATGACGTGGTTGTGAAACGAGGTGCCGATGATCTCGCGATGACCGTCCGCATTGGGCTCTCCGAACTCGACGAAGCCGTAGGTGGGCCAGAAGTGCAGGTGATTCGAGGTGCGGCCTTGCGCAGCAAGCACCACGCGCTCGCTGTGGCCATACCAATGAAAGACGCGGGCTCCGAAAAACTGCTCCAGATACTGTTGTGACTCCGCCGTGAGTTTTTCCGAACCACAGGGCAGTGAGGTGAGCTTGAAATCGAGTTTCAACCCGGCCTGCTCCATCCCACGTGCGAGCATCAATGCGGCGCTGGGATACGCATGCAGGTGCTGCGGGCGGAACTTGTTCAATGCGGCGACATATTCCGGCAGGCGCTCCAGCGTGAGATGATACGACGAAAGGATGAGCCAGTTCCGCGTCGCGTCGAAATAGCTGATGCCTCCCTGCGCCCTGTTCGAGGTGACTCCGCCTCGGATCACCGCCACACGATCACCCGCGCGATAGCCGCGTCGTGACCATTGCGCCTCCAGGTATGCCTGTTCTTTCGGGCGGCTCACGCCTTTGTGCAGATAAAAGCCGACCGGCACGCCGCTCGATCCGCCGGTGGTGATGTAAAGCCGGTGCTTCGCATCGAACTCTGGATTCACCATCTGTTCGCGGTGCCGCAGCAGATCCTGTTTGGTCAGCAACGGATAGTCAGCCAGTTGCTCCGGTGATTCGAACTTCGTCGGATCGACGCCGCAGACCGCGAATTTCTCCGCATAGAATGGCGTCCTGCCCGCCGCGACCAATGAATCACGCAGCGCTGTGATTTGATAACGCCGGATTGTCTCCGCATCCCACGATTCCACCTCGCGGGCCTCGTTTTGAAAACGTGCGTAGCTTTGTCCATGTCGCAACGATGCCGGAATGGCGCGGTAGGCACGCCCGGCCAGCGACTTGACCGGCTGCGGCGCTGCTTCGTAGAGCTTCAGCAGCGGGTAGAGGGTGTCTTCGAGAGACATGAGGCGCGCGTGTGATGCACGCAGAGCAATGTGGGGGCGCCGCTCAGGGTGGCTGTTACCTGGCCAGCCGGCGACGACGGCGCAGCATCATGGCAAATCCGCAGCAGGCGATCAGCAGCGCGCTGCCTGGTTCCGGCACGATGATGATGGCGTCCTGTTAGTTGTTGGAGTCAGCGAGGGGTTAAAGCGTGTTGGCGATGAGATAGGTGTGCTGCGCGCTGTAGGTGTCGAAGAAGTTCGCTCCGTCCTTGAGTTCCACGTCGTTGAGAATGCTCTGGTAGATGCCTGAACGCGCAATACCGGCGGCCGACATGTCCCCCGCATAGTAGTTCGCGAAATCACTCATGTCCGTGAAGTCGTCCTTCACCGTCTTGCCATAGGTCTCGGACAGGAAGTTCTGCACCGCGAAGTAGGGATTGTAGAACGGGTCATCGTTCGCGTAATTCGCCGAGTTGCTGTCCTGCTCGGCGAAGCGCCCGGAGGGGCCGGCCAGCGTGCTCCATGGCAGGTAGGTGTCGAGCACATACTCCATGACCGTGACCTGCTTGGGAATGACCGTGAGGTAGAGGCCGGGGTCACCTTGGTAGATGTTAAGGCGCTCTTGATTCTGCTGGTCCCAGCCATCCGTGAATGACACCACATCCGCCGTGATGGTCGAGCTAATGGTCGTCGGCTCATCGGTCTCGATGCACATCCACCAGTAATTCTGTCCGCCGATCTCATAAACACCGCCAGAGCCATTGTCATCCACCGGAGTGATGGATGCTGGCACCGCACTGGCCGTGATGACGCCAGTGGCAAGCGTTAGAAACATGAATCGAACTAACTTCATAATCTATGAATATTATAGCTAATATTTAATCAGTGCGAGCAATAATTTACATAAATTATAATTTGTAGTGAATTATTCGCCAATTTTGGCGATTCCACCCGCCTCATTCACTCTCTCCAGCGTCAAAATCCGCACCGCCGCCATCGCCGCCCCGTAACCATTGTCGATGTTCACCACCGTCAGTCCGCTGGCGCAGGAGTTCAGCATGCCCAGCAATGCGGCGATGCCGTTCAGGTTCGCCCCGTAGCCGATGCTTGTCGGCACGGCGATGACTGGCGCAGCGACCAACCCACCGAGCACACTGGGCAACGCCCCCTCCATGCCGGCAACGGCGATCACCACGCTGGCCCCACGCAGGTCATCCAGCCGGGCCAGCAGACGATGCAAACCGGCCACGCCGACGTCGGTGATGCGCTCCACGCGGACACCGGCGAATTCGAGCGTCTGCGCCGCCTCCTCCGCCACGGGCAGGTCGGACGTTCCCGCACTCACCACCGCCACGGGCGTCGTTCTGAACGCACGATCCATCTGCCCGATGCGATACAGCCGGGAAACGCTGTCGTAGCAGCCGGTGGGAAAGCGCTGCAACAGCAACGCGGCCGTTTCAGCATTCACACGCGTGGCGAGGGCGCAACCATGCGCACCCACCAACGCCGTGAGCGCATCAGACGTCTGCGTGAGCGACTTGCCCTCCGCATACACGGCTTCGGGAAAGCCTTGGCGGATGACACGATGCGTGTCCGCCAACACCTGCCCAGCTTCGGCAAAAGGAAGTGTGCGCAGACGTTCCAGCGCCTGCTTGGGCGGCAGTTTGCCCTCGCTCACCTGGGCGAGGAGTTCGCGGAGCTTCGATTCGTTCATGCGGAGCGGGCTTGGAGCACTTCGTTCATGCTGCCGGTGCGCAGACCGGCGAGGTCGAGCGTGACATAGATGTAACCGGCGGCGCGCAACGCGGCGGTGATCTCCCCGCGCTGCTGCAAGGCGCGCGGCAGATCGGCCTCCGGCACCTCCAGGCGGGCCACGTCGCCATGATGGCGAACACGCAGCTCACGGAAGCCAAGATCAAACAACGCGGCCTCGGCACGCTCGATCTGTGAAAGCAGTTTCGGCGTCACGCTGGTGCCGTAGGGCACCCGTGAGGCGAGACAGGCGGCAGCGGGTTTGTCCCAGTTCGGCAGGCCAAGCGCTTTTGCCGCCTCACGCACGTCCTGCTTGCTGAAGCCAAGATCGTGCAACGGGCTGAGGATTTTCAGCTCACGCGCCGCTGCCCGGCCGGGACGCACATCGAGCGTGTCCTCGGCGTTCATGCCATCGAGCACATGCGCGATGCCGTTTTGCTCCGCAAACTGCCGCAGAGCGCGGTAGACGTGGTCCTTGCAGAAGTAGCAGCGGTTGGGCGCGTTCGCCTGATACTGCGGATCGTCCGTTTCTTCCGTCGGCAGCAGCTCAAGGCATGCTCCGAGCTGCTTGGCCAGGGCGATGGCCTCGTTCTTCTCGCTTTGCGGCAGGCTGGGCGAGATGGCGAGCAGTGCGACGACATTTTCACTCCCCAGCGCATCGAGCGCGGCCTTCAGCACCAGCGTGCTGTCCACACCGCCGGAGTAGGCAACGGCGACGCGCCCCAGCGGGCGGAGATGCTTGTGGAGTTGTTCGATCATGGGTCGCGCACAGAATCCTTCTGCAAGCGTGGTGCAAGGCTGCGAATCAGCGAAAGAATCATCTTCACTGTCTCCTCGTCGTCGCGGACACGCTCGCCGCTTTGCCGCGGAGTGAGGTTGTCTGTCACACGTGCCATCACGGATGGATAAGCCCAGCGGTGGTTCACATTATGCAGCACGCTGTCACGCAGGCTGATGAGCTGGCGTTCGAGGTTGCTCGGCGTGCTGACATCTCCACCGACAAACCAGTAAACATAATGCGCCCGCAGCGGCAGCTTCGTCCCATCGCCCAGCAGCACCTCGCGCTCGATGGCGAGATCGCGCACACGCAAAATTTCACCGGAGAGCAGGCTGATCTCTCGTACGCGTGAATCAGTGATCGTCCAGCCCTGGCCGTCGAGGCAGACTTCGGGGCGGTGAATGCTGCGGCTGTCATTGCCGGCGATGACGAGCGACGCATGCGCGAGATCACGCTGATCGAACGGCCTGCCGGGGGTGCGGTAGGCGCGCTTCACGATGATCGTGTCCGCAGGCAGCAGCTCGCGCTCACGTTCGCCGGGTTCCTCGCTTTCGCCGACAAATCCGCCTGCCACCATCGGCAGTTCAGGCGGCACGCCGGCATCGCCGCCACCCTTCGAGGCGGGTGAGAACTGGCACAGCAGAACGGTCATGCCGCACAGCGCGAAAAGAATGACGGCACGCGTGATCATGACAACGAGGACACCACCTGGCGCGACACGACACGGCCGCGTCCGCGCCCTGGGCCGCCCAGCCGGTCCAGCAGCCGCGAGGCCGCCTGCAACAACATCACCGCCACGAGGAAGACCACGATGCCGGTGAGCTCATGAAACGTGGACACTTCCTTCTCCGCGTCGCCGATGGCCCACTTCTGACCAAAACTCATCGCGGCGAAGATCAGCACGAGGATGCGCGTCATGTTCGCGACGATGGCCACGGGCAGGATCATGCTGAACAGCGTCAGGCGCCGCCACGTCACGCGCTGGCGGAAGTACGCGAACAACGCGCCGACCACGAGCAGCGCGAACAACGAGCGCATGCCCGAGCATGGCGCGGCGATGCCCACGCTGAACAACTCGCCCGCCTTGCGGCCGGATTCGAAATCCGGCAGCGATTGCAGCGCGGTGCCGGACACCAGCGAACCGACACCGATGGTGTTGAGCACAAAACCGGTCGTCTTCACCATCATCAGCCGCATCTGGTAGCCGATGCTTTCCTCCAGAAACGGCAGCGGCCACAGGAAGCCGAGCATGAGCCACGGAAACAGCAATTGACGGCTGCGCGGCACGCCCTGAAGCCACAGTGAGGCCCCGGCCAGCAACATCATGATGGCGAGATACCCGCAGTAGAAGTTGTTCGCGCGGAATCCGGCGAAGTAGAGCAGCAACGCGAAGCCAATCAGCACAAAGCCCCGACGGCTGGAGGATGCGGGAAGCGGCGCGAGTTCCTTCCGACGCCGCCAGATCAAATAAACGACGATAAACGGCAGCAGCGCGCCGTGCTGCCACGTCGCATCCCTCCACTGCATGAGCAGCTCGGAGAAAATCGTGCGGCGGAAATGACCGTAACCCGCCGCATACGGCTGCACCGCCATCAGCAGCACGGCTCCGGCGGCCAGCATGATCCAGGCGATGACGGATTTGCGGCTCATGCGGTTTTGAGGAAGGAGCAGCGCAGGATGTCGCCGAAACCGAGCAGGCACAGCAGCTTCTTCAGCGGCTCCTTCCATGGCTGCCCCTCGTTGATGGCGAACGTGCGGCGGAATTCGGTGGCGCGCCGCGCGAAGCCGGCATTTTCAACCAAGCGCGCCAGGCTGGACGAGGTGAAGTGATTCACATGATGATCGAGCACGAACTCCCACCGCAAACCGCGCAGACAGCGCATGTGGCTGCCCCAGTTGGGCACTTCGACGACGAGCAGGCCTCCGTGGCGCAGCTTGCGGTGAATCTGGGCCAGCAGCGCACGCGGATCGAGCAGATGCTCCATCACATGGAAGAGGGTGACGACATCGAGGCTGCCATCAGCAATGCTGTCAGGGATCGTTTTGCCTTCGTGCCATTCGATCTCGGAATGATGAGCCCGGCCATATTCCACAGCCTTGTGGCTGTCTTCGAGCACGATGGCGGAAAATCCAGCCGCATGCGCTGCGAGCGCGGTTTTGCCGGTGCCGCCGCCGAAATCGAGCAGGCGGCCGGATCGCACAAGGCGCCGCACGGTGCTGATGCGGTCACGTTCCGTGGCCGTGAAGCGCAGCGGATAGCTTTCCGCAGGTTGATTCGCGGGATCATAATAATCTCTGGCCGAATAGGGGTCGCTCCATGTCGCGCGATCGGCAAAAACGAGACCGCAGGCACAGCGCCATAGGCGGCAGGCTCCCGCCTGGCCGATTTCAGCCGTCGCGTCGATGCCGCAGGCCGGGCATTTCGGCGTCACGCTCATGATACAAGTCGTTGCGTGCTCATCACACGTGATGCTAGGATTTGCCAGCATGACGTTGCTCGTCTTCAAAGTGAACCAGCTCGGCGACAACGTCGTTTTCCTGCCTGTCGTGCAGTCGCTCGTCGCCGCGCATCCAGACTGGCGCATCGTGGTGCTCACAAGCCCGACGGCGGCGCGGCTGTATGAGGTTTGTTGTCCCAATGTGGAGTTGCGGGTGTTTGAGACTGCGAAATTCAACGGCGCTTGGCGCCAGCCTTGGCGGCTGATGCAAATGGCGGCGCGTCTCCGTGGATTGAAGCCGGACGCATGCCTTCTCGGTGACGATCAGGGCAACGTGGCGCATCTGCTGGCGCGCCTGAGCGGTGCAAAAGTGTGCGTGGGACCGCAAACACCGCATGTGCTGCTGAACGGGCTGCTGCATGTCCGTGTCGATGTGAATGAGGAGGATCCGGTCGCCGCGCACAACTGGCGCATCGCCGGATCGAAGTTCGAGCTGCCGGAGCACATGCCCGCGCCGGACTTGACCGCATTTGGGCGCGATGAATCGGGTGCGATCGTGATACACGCGGGAGCGAGCCGTGAGTATCAGCGCTGGCCGTTGAGGAACTTCGTCGAGCTGGCGAACCTGCTGGCGGAAGCACATGAGGTGCGCTGGATTGTTCGAGGCGACGACACTGGTTTGAGCGACAAGATCGAGCGGATGAAAACAAAATCGCTCGGTGAGCTGGTACGCGTGATTGCGGGCGCGAAGCTCTTTGTCGGCAACAATTCGGGGCCGATGCACATCGCCGCAGCTTGTGGCACGCCCGGAGTCGTTGTGGTCGGGCCTTCCTCGCCGCGCTGGGATCCGGCATGGCATCATGAACGATTCGAGTTGCTGCGCGAACCGCGCCTGAGCTGCCAACCCTGTGATCTGCCGACGAAGCCCGCAAACCGCTGCCTGAACCTGGCCGCTCCTCTGGCGTGCTTGAATCGTTGGACGGTGGATGCGGTGCATGAGCGGGTGGTCAGGCTTTGCACGCCATCGTGAACAAATCGGGCTGCGTGCAGTGCAGGTCGATGCCGCGTTCATTGGCAGCTCCGCCGTGACGAATCTTCAATAACAGTTGGGAGAAGCCGAAGACGATTCCACCCAGAAAGCGACGCACCTGACCGCTGGCGGAATTCGTGCAGTAATGACGGCCTTGCACGGAGATGTGCGAATAGCCACAGGCACGGAGGCATTGGGCCATGCTGGCAGGCGTGAGACCAATTTCGTGAGTGAAGTCACCATAACGGATCGCCGCTGAGAGCGGACTCTGCGCATTGAAGGTCAGCAACCACAGCTCGCCGCCGGGTTTGAGCGCATTTCTGGCTGCGCTTAGGAAACGGATGAACTCATCCTTGGTGAAGTGTTCGATGATGTCCTTTGCGTGCAATAGGTCGAAGGCGGCGCTTTGCGATTCGAGGAAGTGGATGACGTTTTGCTCGATCCAAGCGCACGATGGCTCATTCTGCCGCGCAATGGCGAGATCGGCGGGTGAGAGATCGACACCGGTGAGCTTGGAAAAGCCCTTCGATGCCATCCAGCCGAGCCATTCGCCCTTGCCACAGCCGAGATCGGCGATGACGGCGCCACGATTCGACGGCAGCGAGTCGTAAGTGGCCTCGTATTGTGCATGCTGCACCGAAGTATCGAGCGCTTTCTGCCCGCCGAACGAGGCGGAGTAGTCGTGATAGAGGATGTCGCGGTAACTGCTCATGCGGCGAGCTTGTGCTTGATGAATCCGGCCCACAATGCGGCGACGGCATCGTGCGTGTAGAGCATGCGGGCGCGTCCGAGCTGGCTCTCGGCCAGCTTGGAATTGTGCATCACGTGGCGGATGCGTCCAGCGATCGCGCTGGCGTCACCGTGCGGGAAAATGGCGTCGTCATGACCGATGACTTCTGGAATCGCGCCGCTGCTGGAGCCGAGCGTGGTGACACCGCAGGCCATCGCCTCAATGAGGACATGGCCGAACTGCTCCTCCCAGCAGAGCTCCATCGTGCGCACAGGTTTGCTAGCGAGCACAAAGACATCGAGGCTGCGCAGGAAGGCGGGAATCTCGAAATGCGGCCGCGGCGGCAGCAGGTGAAGCCAAGGGCGCGTTTTCTGTTGCTCCTTGAGCCAGGATTCGAGTTTGCCGGAGCCAAGGATGGCGAGGTGGACGGTTTGCAGCTCGTCGCAGGCGTTCAGCAAATCACGGATGCCTTTTTCCTCCGTCAAACGGCCGCAGTAGCCGACGATGAAGGCATCAGCAGGCAAACCCGAGGCTTGGCGCAGTTCGTCACGCTCTACCGTCGTGGCGGGTTGATGATTGGCGGGATCGACGCCGAGCTGTGGTGCGACAAACACGTTCCCCTGACATGCTCCGCGTTTTTGCACGAGCTGAGAGGCTGCTTGATTGCCAGCGATGATGAAGTCGGTCGTGGCGGTCATTGCACGATAGATTTGAGCGAGGATGAAACCCTTCCAGCCGTGGCGTTCGACGTTTTCCCAGGTGAACTCACCAAACAAAGCTTGTGGTTGAAGCAGCGACTTCCAAAGACGCGCCTGCCAGCAAACCGCGGCCCAAGGTTCGTTTTCGACGAGGATGACATCGAAGCGTCGCGAGCGCATGACGGCGGCAAGGCCGACGTAACGGAAGGTGGTGTCGCTTTTGCCATGACGCGGAAGACGGACGAGCTGGTAACCGCGTGATGGCGCGTCGCTGTCGTTGTCGAAGTCGGAGGACGGGCGGCCGAGGATCGTGCGCTGCTCGATGGTGGAGGTTATGCAGACGAGATCGAAATGCGCGGCGAGCGCCTGAATCTTTTTGCGATTTTCGAGCGCGGCATAGGTGTGGCCGATCAGCAGCAGGGCGGGTTTCATGCAGTCGCAGCCTCGTGCAGCCCGGCGTCGCAGGCGGTTGATTCAACACCACAGGCGGCGGCGAAGATCCGCGCCCAGTCGTCTCCCGCAGGCAGGATGCGGTGGTGTTTGAGCAGCAGCTTGCGCGATTTTCCGAGTTCCTCGGTGAACACCGGGTCGTCATGCAGCTCCTCGATTTTGTGACAGGCACGCGCCCACGCCGCCGGGTCGAGCTTGTCGAGCATCGGAACGGGGTAATGACATTCCGCGAAGAGCTCGGTGAGGCCCATGCTGCGGTTCGCGATCACGGGAACGCCCGCCGCGATGGCCTCCATCGCGGCGGTGAGACCAGCGGAACCGTCGCACGGCACGATGGGCAGCAGCACGGCGGGCGCGGCGCGCAAATGGCCGAGGTATTCGACATGCGAGGCGTTCAAGACCAGATCGAAGCGTGGATCGGCGATCTCGGCGGCGTAGTGCCGCTCCAGCGCCGGCACGCGGGCGATGCGCGTGATGGAAATGCCCTGGTGCAGCAGCGGCGGCACGATGGACTCGTCGCGACTGATGTTGCCTGGCAGCACCACACGCAGGCGCGGCACATCGGGATCGGGTTTGAACCAGCCGGTGTCGATCTTCCACGGGCGCGAGATGACGCGATGCGCGCCGAGCTGGCTGGAGGCGGAGTCAAACTGCTCGCGCGTGATGCACTCGATCTGGAAGGCAGTTGGCGCGCCTTGCAGGCTCCCGGCGATGTTTTTCCACGCGCTGTCGTGGAAGGCGAGGCGACGGATGATTTTGCCGGCGGCAGGGAACAATCCCGTCCGGGCGAGCTTCAGCAGGAACGCGTAGTGAATGCCGTCGAGGCAGTAGATCATGCGCGCCTTCCTCAAGGCGTTCCAGTTTGCCACGACGAGCCGGAACGCGGCGATGATGCGGCGTGCGTTGCCGCGCTGACGGCGGTGGTAGTCGCGTTCGAGCTGCTCGTCGTTGTCAAACCACGCGCCGACGAGCGCCTTGCCGCGAAACGGCATCGGTGACGGATCAAGGAAGCGGCGCGGCCTGCCGCTCCAGTCGCGCAGGGCGTAGGGGGCGAGGACGACGAGCTGGGACGACTCAACCATGCGGCTGGAGAGATTGCGCGTGAGCGAAGGCCTGATGACGCGGCGAGACAGCCGGCGGCACGGGACTGGCGGCGCGTTTCGCGGCGGAGCGCTGGATTTCCTGATGCGCGATGCAGGTGTTCAACGCGCCGGCGATGAACCAGAAGAAGAAGTTCACCGGGAAGGTGGAGGTGATGTTGCCGGCGAAGATGTTGTGGACAAGCAGGCCAAACTCGATGCCGACCATCCACAAGCAGATGTTGAAGACCGGCGACCCGCGCAGCCTCCACACGCTGCGATGGAAGGAGAACAGCGCGAGGCCGGCGATGATGAGCACGAGGATGAGCGGCAGCCAGCCGATTTCGAGCAGGAGGTTTGAGATGAGGTCATGGCTGGCGACCATGCGCGCCTCGTGCATGTCGGCGGCGCCCCTGGCACCGTAGCCGAACATCGTCCACATGAGCGGATTGTGCGCGAGGTCGTGCATGCCTTCGAGGCGGTCACAGATGGTCCAGAAGCGCGCGAACTGCTCGCCGATGGCGGTGCCGCCGAAGTTTTCGAGCGCCCAAAGCGTGAGTTTCGTGACCCCATTGATCAGCTCCTGTGCGTAAACGCAGGCGGTGACGAACAGCGCGACGACGGAGGCATACAGCGCGGCGGTGCCGCGGGCGTTGCGCAGAACGGGAAGCAGCAGGATCGGGAGCGCCCAGTTCACGTTGGCGAAACGCGTCATGCTGGCGACACAACCGGCCACGAACAACGCGAAGAGAACAAAACTCATCAACCCCCAGGCGCGCGTGCCGGTGTCGCGATGATGACGGCGCACGATGAGCGCCAGGCAGGCGCAGATGGCGCAGCTTGTGCCGAAGGGGGAGCTATCCACCAGCGTGGAGAAGGGACGCGGACGGACGTCCTCGAGGTGCTTGGAGAGAACGGTGAGGCCGGAGCGGAGGTATTCGATCTCGAAGTCGCTGAGGCCGAAGACCTGCTGCTTCAAGCCGTAGAGCGCGACTGGGATGAAGATGATGAGGCAGTATTTGATGAAGGCGATGATCTCCTCCGGTTTGCGGAAGATGCAGGGCATCACAAACAGCAGGAACATGTAGGCCGCGCCGTCGGCGAGCTGCGTGGCGGCGGCGTTGAAACCGCCGCCGCTGCGCAAGGCGGACGCGCCGGAGATGATGAAGCCGAGGATGCAGATAAGGAGCGAGCCGAGCCTGCGCCGCTGGTAGATCGAGCCGTCATGCAGCGCGCGCACCAAGGTGCCGAGGCAGATGCCGGCAAGGGTGAGCGGGCAGAGCGCGCGCACCCAGAGGACATCGTTCATGGTCACATGACCGTCGAACACCATCATGCGCTTCAGCAGGTCGCTGTAACCGGCGTAGATGACCATCAAGTAAAGCGCGAGGCGCGGCTGGAGGACGGCGAGGATGAAGGAGCCGACGGAAAGGAACTGCGCCAGCGCGCCGATGGAGTTGCCGCCGGCCAGCAGCACGGAGAGCATGACATAGACCGCGCCGATGCCGCCGAGGAAGATGATGATGGCCCTGCCTTGCATGTGCGAGAGTTGTGGAGGTGCAAGGTGCGATCAGCAGCGTGAATGCGCTGGAACCTGAGGAGGCGGGCAAAGGACGAATGCCGAAGTGCCGAATGACGAATGAATGGCGAAGCACGAATGACGAACTGAAGAGGTGCCAGGTGTTTCGGGCTTCGCCATTGAGGATTCGTCTGTCATTCGGATTTACTCATTCGTCATTTTTGGCCGAGAGAGCGGACACGGATCAGTGTGAAACGTGGCAGTCCAATGACCGCGCGTGTCATCAAACCAGAAACATGAGTGCGCAGATCGGGAGAGAAGTAGGTCCAGATGATCCAGGCGAGAGTGTAGGAGACGAGCGTGGCCCAGGCGGCTCCGACGCCGCCATGCGCGGGAATCCATTCGAGATTGAGCCAGGCATTGACGACAACGGCGACGATGACGGAGGGCAGGTTGGCGGCCAGCTTGTCCTCCACGGTGAGGATTTGGGTGCGTGCGATGCCGATGGCGAAGGGGATGAAGGCCCAGGCGTGAACGCGCAGCATGTCGGAGCTGCGGGAGAAGTCGGAACCGAACGCCAACGGCATCCACGGCGACAAAACGAGCAAACCGGCGGCCACAGCGAATGCGAGAACGACGGAGGCGGAGAAATAGTCGATCACACGTTTCTCATACTGTGCGGTGTTGCTCTGACGGGCCTCCATCAATCGCGGCAGGAACAGCGTGGCGAGGATGCCGGGCACGAAGTAGGCCATTTCGGAGACGCGAACGGCCGCGCCGTAGATTCCGGCCTCCTCAGCACCGCGCAGCCATTCGATCATCATGGTGTCGAGGCGGAACAAGAGGATGAGCGCAGCCTGCGAGGCGAGTTCAGGCCAGGAACGGCTGACGAGGGCGATTGCTTGGGGGAATTGAAAAGCGCGCAGATTGATGCGACCGCCATGACGCCAGAACACGAAGGCACTGAGGGCGATGAACACCCAGCCTTCGAGCGCGTAGGTGAGCGCGAAGAACCACAGCGGCGCATCCTGCCAGATGCCGATGGCGATGCACGCGGCGCTGATGATGAATCCGATGAACTGGGCGACGACGGCGTTGGCAACGCGACCGTGAGCTTCGAGCCACGCTAGCACCTCGGTGGCGGGATTGGTGAGAAGCTGGATGCCATAGACGACGAGCAACAACGCGCCCTGCGGCGTGCGCCAGCCGATCCACGCGATCAGACCGGCGAAAAGAATGGCAGAAACGATGAAGCGCGCGGTGATTGTGGTGCCGAGCACGGCGGATGGATCGCCGCCTTGCTTCATCAATTCGCGCACGGTGTAGCGGGCAAAACCAAGCTCGCCAACGCTCAAAAGAATCGAGACGACGGCCATCGCGACGGTGAGCTGGCCGAACCCAGCGCCGCCGAGATGCCGCGCGAGCACGCAGGTGATGACGAAGCTCAGGCACAGCCGTGCCACGCGCAGGAGAGTCGCCAGCGAGAGCGTTTTGAGGATCTGACTGCTTGCGGCCATATAGGACGCGAGAGCGGCTTCAAGCTGCCGCGAAGCTTTGTTCAACCACGTCGCAGAGGAGGTGGCCGATGAGGAGATGGCACTCCTGGACGCGCGCGGTGATCGATGAAGGCGCTTTAAAGCTCAATTTGGCTTCAGCGGCGCAATCGGCGCCTTTTTCGCCGGTGAAAGCGATGGTGACGCAGCCGCGTTTATTGGCGGCCTGGAGACCGAGAAGGACGTTTTTGCTCGTTCCCGATGTGGAGATGCCGAGAGCGACATCGCCAGGCTGCGCGAGGGCTTCGATCTGGCGCGAGAAGACGGTCTCAAAACCGAAGTCGTTGCTGTGCGCGGTGAGGATCGAGGTGTCCGTGGTCAAGGCGATGCCGGCGAGGGCTGCGCGATTGATGCGATAGCGCACGACGAGTTCGGCGGCGAGATGCTGCGCGTCGGCGGCGCTGCCACCGTTGCCGAAGAAGAAGATTTTTTTGCCGGCACGCAACGCGGTGAGCCAGGCGTCGGCTAGCGGGGCGATTTGATCGCTCATCGCACTGAGTCTGGCGATGGCGTCCTGATGTTCGCCGAGATGCGTTTTGAAAAGGGATGAGAAATCGGTGCTCATATTCGAGGAGGGTGCGAGAAGTTTTTCGGGGGTCAAGGTGGCGGTGCCGAGCTTGCCGACGACGATTTACGAAGCGCAATGTAAGACTTTGGCATGCCCAAAAACCTTTCAGTGTGCAGTTCACACCCCGGAAACAACTGCTGCATCTCGCTCTTTTTGATGAGCCTGATGCTATCCACCGCTTCATTGACTTCGGTTTGTGTGGGGCGCTGGAGCCAGCCCCATGGAGTGACCCAGCGCAAGGTCCGTTTCTGCAGAGGGGAAGGCAGATAGTGAACAAAGGGGGCTAGGTAGTGGGGGTCAACAAGGAATTCGTATGCCGGAGTCTGAATCCAGACCCTTTTCCCGACTCGCAGGGCCTCCCGCGCAAACGCCTTTTGCCTTTCCCAGTCTCCAACATGCTCAATGACGCTGTTGGAGAACACCACGTCGAAACTCGCGTCGGCAAACGGCAGGCTGCATCCGTCTCCGATCATGGTTTCGATGCGATGGGATGGAAACGCCTTCGCGTTCCATGAAACTTCGTGGACGTTCAGGCAGACGATTTGCCCGACTGGCTGCTCGCGCTGCGTCCAAAATGCAGGGTATCCTCCGACATCCAGCATCTTCCAGTCCGGGGAAGGTTTCATCTCCCCGAGAAACCAATCCAGCCGCTTTCCACGGAAGTAACTGAAGAAGGGAGCATAGATGTTAAAGATATTCATGCGGTATCTGTCAGCATATGCCCGTGTTCAATGGCTGGAATCGATAATCAACCAGGCGACAGTGCCGGTGTCAGTCGCTAGGGAAGAGCGGATGGTGAATGATGATCCTTGGCGATGGCGTCCTGATGCTCGGCGAGGTGAGATTTGAAAAGGGAGGAGAAATCAGTGCTCATGTCACGAGAAGGCTGCGAGAAGCTCGCCTGGAGTCAAAGTGGCGGTGCCGAGCTTCCCGACGACGATGCCGCTGGCGTGGTTGGCGATGTCGGCGGCATCGTGAAGCGTGAATCCGGCCGCCAGCGCGAGCGTGAGCAGCGCGATGGCGGTGTCGCCCGCGCCGGAGACATCGAACACCTCACGGGCACGCGTGGGGATGTGATGCGGTTCTTTGCCACGCTCAAACAGCATCATGCCGTGTTCGCCGAGCGTGACGAGAACGCTGGTGACATCCCATTTGCCAAGGAGAATGCGACCGACTTCGAGCAGTTCCTTGTTTTCGAGCGGCGGGCCGGGGAGAAGATGGTCTTCGAGTCCTGCGGCGGCGAAGGCTTCGAGGCGGTTCGGCTTCACAAGCGAAACTCCGGCCCAGGGCAGCGGATTGCGCGGTGAAGGATCGACGGTGACGATGAGCTTGTGCTCGGCGGCGATCCTGGCGACGAGATGCATGAGCTTCTCGGTGAGGAAGCCTTTACCGTAGTCTTCGAGAATGATGGCGTCGAGGTCCGGCGCGAGTTGACGAAGTCGTTGCTCGATCTCGACGAGTTCGTCATCGGTCAGCGGCATCAGTTTTTCGCGATCGACGCGGACGATCTGCTGCTGACGAGCGGAAACGCGGGCTTTTGAGATCGTTGGCAGCGTCTCATGCACGAGCAGCGGCGCGGGATCGATCTGATCCTCGATCAAGAGCGCGCGCAGTTTGTCGGCGGCCATGTCCCGGCCCACGCGGCCCATGAGATGCGTGTGTGTCGAGAATGGCGATATGTTGCGGGCGACGTTGGCGGCACCACCGGGATAAAATTCCTCTTTTGTCACCTCGACGACGGGCACGGGAGCCTCCGGCGAGATGCGGCGGACGTGGCCCCAGATGAAATGATCGAGCATCACGTCCCCGATGACGAGGATGCGGACCTTCGCGAGGCTTCCGAGGCAGTTGCGGGTGAAATTCATTTGCTGCGGCGTGCTCGCACGGCGGCGGCGAGTTCATCGAGCATTGCAGCCGTGGTGTTCCATGAGACGCAGGCGTCGGTGATGCTCTGGCCGTAGGTGAGCGGCAGGCCGGGCTTGGAGTCTTGTCGGCCTTCGACGAGATGGCTTTCGATCATCACACCGGTGATCGCCTTGCTGCCGCCTGCGATTTGTTCAGCGAGGGAGGCGGAGGCGAGGGGCTGTTTGCGATAATCCTTCAGGCTGTTGCCGTGACTGCAATCGACCATCACGCTGGCGGGCAGGCCGCGCGCGGTGAGCTGGTCGGCGGCGGACTTGATCGACCCGGCGTCGAAGTTCGTGCCGCCCTTGCCGCCGCGCAGGATGACGTGGCAGGTGTGGTTGCCCTTCGTGTTCACAATGGCGGCGACGCCGTCCTTGGTGACGGAGAGGAAGCAGTGCTGGCCTTTGGCGGCCTCGATGGCATCGAGTGCGACCTGGATGCCGCCGTCTGTGCCGTTTTTGAAGCCGACGGGCATGGACAGGCCGGAGGCGAGCTGCCGATGCACCTGGCTTTCGGTGGTGCGCGCGCCGATCGCGCCCCAGACGACGACATCGGCGATGTACTGGGGCGTGATGGTGTCCAGGAACTCCGTCCCGGCGGGAACGCCGCGTTTCACGAGCTGGATGAGCAGGTCGCGCGCGCCGCGCAGGCCACTGTTGATGTCGTAGGAGCCGTCGAGGTGCGGGTCGTTGAT
The DNA here is from genome assembly GCA_016795375.1 of Verrucomicrobiaceae bacterium. GTDB lineage: Bacteria > Verrucomicrobiota > Verrucomicrobiia > Verrucomicrobiales > Verrucomicrobiaceae > Prosthecobacter. The sequence continues at coordinate 4,209 of JAEUHJ010000034.1, read as the reverse complement.
GAAGCCCTTCCAGCCGACCGTGGTGCGCGGTTTTTCAAAATAGACGCGCATGACGATCTCCAGATCGGCGGCGTGTTTCCGACGCGCTTCGACGACATGCTGCGCGTATTCGAGCGCGGAGCGGGTGTCATGGATGGAGCAAGGACCGACGACGACGAGCAGACGGTCGTTCTTCCGGGACAGGATGGCCTCGGCGCGTTTGCGTGAATCTTCGACGAAGGCGGATTCCGGCTCGTCGAGGCGGAATTCGTGCATGAGCAGGGCCGGCTGGATCAGCGGCAGGATTTCGGCGATGCGAAGGTCGTCAGTGGGATGCGAAAGGCTCACGGTAAGATGTGGGGAGGGAAACGGGCGCGCAGGATGGAGGATTCTGGCGCGGAGGAAACTGAAAAGTGTGCGCTGAAGAGGCACCCTGTGCAGCGCCCTGTTTGCCGTTCGCTGTTGGCGGCAAGCTGCCGCCCTTGGTGCCCGACACTCAGGCACCACCGCAAGGCGATGGAGATGGGGTGCGCACGAGACGCAGGCATCGGTGAGCCAGGCGGGCGGCTGCCACGCATGGGAAATATGCCAATTACGGAAATTTGACACATGTTTGATAGTTTAGCAAAGCTAAATATCGTCCGTGTCAGGTCAGCCGGAGGTTTGTCCGTGCACGCCGATCTTTGCAAACCAACAGGACGAGCTGATGCAGGCATTTTCCCTTTCACCAATGTCTCTCCGCGCATACAAACACCCCCTTTCCATAACCACCCGGCATACCTCCCATGCCAAGGGACTATTCGCCCGCTGCAAACAGTCATTTCATAGTGAATCATGCGATTGACCCGCCTTCCTCTGCTCCTGACCTCCCTCATTGTCCTGCTTCTGGCGGGTTGCGGCAAAGACGATGGCGTGGCTGGAACCACGGCCGAAGGTCTGACGAAGATCAAAGTCGGCTACATCGGCCTGACCTGTGAGGCACCGCTCTTTGTGGCGAAGGAGCAGGGATTTTTCAAGGAGTTCGGCATCGAGCCGGAAATGGTGAAGTGCGAGTGGTCGCAGTTCAAAGACGTGCTGGGCCTGGGAGGCTTCCATCTGGCACATCAGCCGGTGATGATGTTTTTGAAGCCGATCGAGCAGGGCATGGATGTGAAGATGACGGCCGGGGTGCATCTGGGCTGCTTGCGAGTGCAGGCTCCGATCAATGGAAACATCCACAAGATCGAGGATCTGCGTGGCAAGCGCATCGGCGTACCTGGTATGGGCACACCGCCTTTCATCTTCGCCAACCGCGTGTTGGGGGACAACAAGATCGACGCCAAGACGGAGGTGGAATGGAAAGTATTTCCCTCCGCCGAGCTGGGGCTGGCCCTCGACAAGGGAGAGGTGGATGCCATCGCCAACGCGGAGCCCATCGGCAGCCTTCTGCTGGCGGAGAAGAAGGTGAAAACCATCGCCGACCAGGCGGTGGACCCGCCTTATGCCGGGGAGTTTTGCTGTGCCGTGCTGATGAATGGCAAATACGTGGCGGCCAATGCCGGGGCGAGCGCCGCAGCCACGAAAGCTGTCCTCAAAGCCGCCAAATGGGTGGAGGCCAATCCCCGCGCCGCCGCGCGCATGGCCATCCTCAAAGGCTACATCGCCTCCAATCCGGAGCTGAACACGCAGGTGCTCGGCCAGTTACGCTATGTGCCCAGCATCTCCGGCGGCGAAGCCGCCGTGCGTTCCGCCGCCGAGAGCATGAAGCGCGCGAGCATGTTCAGCGAGACCACAGACATCGGGAAACTGACAGCCGGCGTCTTTGTGAAGCTGGAAGGACTGACGGATGAGTGGGTGGGCGGCCTGAAGGTGGAGCAGGTGGCCTTTGGCCAGATGCCGCCTGACCAGACATTGCGCGTGGCCATGGAATTGTATGGCTGCGGCGGGCACCTGCTGCTCAAATCCTGCTGTGATGATCCCGCGCTGGCGGCGGCCAAATAATGCGTTCCGTGATGGTGAAAGAATCAACGATTTCCAAGCCCGAGGAGGATGAATTCCTGCCTGCGGGCGCCGTGAGCAAGGAGCCGCGCCTGCGGTGGCAGACCGCGCTCGGCCTCGTGGCCTCTGCGGCGGCCGTCCTCGTCCTTCATGTGCTGATTTCCGGCGCCGAGCCTCCGGCTGAAACCCATGCGTTCACCCTCTTTGCGGGGATTTTGCTGGGGCTGGTGCTGCTGGGTTTGGGAGCACAGAGCTTCTGGCCGGGCCTGCGGCGGAAGCTGCGGGAAAGCGGTCCGATCATCGCGGCCGCCTTCGTGCTGCTGGTCTTGTGGGAAGTCATCACCACCGGAGTGCGCCTGTTGCCACTGCCCTATTTTCCTAGTCCGGCCCGCGTCGTCCAGAGCATGATCGACGACCGCAGCATGATCTGGGACAGCACATGGCATTCGCTGCTCCTGCTGATCGGCGGATATGCGCTGGGGGTCTGCGCCGGTGTGTTTTCGGGCGTGTGCATCGGCTGGTATTCAACCGTGCGTTACTGGGGCATGCCAGTGCTGAAGGTGGTGGGACCCATCCCCGCCACGGCCTGGATTCCACTGGCCCTGGTCGTGTCGCCGTCGGCGACGATGTCCGCCACCTGCCTCATCGCTCTCGCCGTGTGGTTTCCAGTGACGATGCTCACCGCCTCCGGCATTTCCAACACCCGCGTGTCCTATCTGGATGTGGCCCGCACCCTGGGCGCCAGGCCCGGCTTCCTGATCTTCCGCGTCGCCATCCCGGCGGCCATGCCGAATATCTTCATTGGCCTGTTCATGGGGCTGGGTTCCGCCTTCCTCACCCTCGTGGTGGCAGAGACGGTGGGTGTCAAATCCGGCCTCGGCTGGTATCTGAGCTGGGCGCGGGAATGGGCGGAATACGGCAAAGTCTATGCCGCCCTCGCCATCATGGCCGTGTTCTTCTCCTCCATCATGTCCCTGCTCTTCAAAGTGCGTGACCGTGTCCTCGTCTGGCAGAAAGGAGTCATCAAATGGTGACCGCGACCGTCGAAGGCTCCGCAGTGGACGTGCGCGGTGTCAGCCAGCATTTCCTCTCGCCCGATCAGGTGTCGTTCAGCGCCCTGGAGAACGTGGACCTCCCCGTGAATGCCGGTGCGTTCATCTCCATCGTCGGCCCCAGCGGCTGCGGGAAATCCACCCTGCTGCGCCTGATCACCGGCCTCGCCGTGCCGACGACGGGAGAGGTGCTGGTCGGTGGCGAAAAAATCTCCGGCCCCGGCGCGGAGCGCGGCCTGGTCTTCCAGGATCCGAACCTCTTCCCCTGGCTCAGCGTGCGGCAGAACATCCAGGCCGGCCTCGTCGCCCGTGGCGTGCTCGCCAGCAAAAAACATGAGGTGGACGAGTTCATCCAGCTCGTCGGCCTGGAGAGCTTTGCGGACGCCTACCCGCACCATCTTTCCGGAGGTATGGCCCAGCGTGTGGCGTTGGCCCGCGCACTCATCAATCACCCCAAGGTGCTGCTGCTCGACGAACCGCTCGGCGCGCTCGACGCCTTTACTCGCATGCGCATGCAGGATGAGGTGCTGCGTATCTGGCGGGCGCGCGGCACCACCATGCTGCTCGTCACCCACGATGTGGACGAAGCCATCTACATGAGCGATTCCATCGTGCTCATGACACCGCGCCCCGGCCGCATCGAACGCATCATCCCCGTGGACATCCCCCGCCCCCGCGACCGTGCCAGCCCGGAATTCCTCCGTCTCCGAGGCGAGATTCTGGAGCTGCTGCACTTCGCCGGGAATTAACCACTCTGGCCCAGGCACCGCCCCCTCCATTGCGTCAAAAAAGGGCAGACTCGCGTCCGATCTTCCGAAGGTCTTCGCTGATCTTCTGAGGAGCACCGCACAGCTCTCCTCGCCCATAGTATGGCGCACGAAGCGGCACACAACGAGGTTTTACCCGGCTCGGCGATCTTGCTCTTCACATAGTCATTGGGGGTGCCTGATCGGAAATGGCGATAGAGGAACAGGCACCTGGCCACCTCAGATTGTCTGTAGATCGTGTTGGAGGGAACCCACCTGGCATTCACCGGCATTGAACGCAGATTCACCCGACAGGGGAGCGTCTCAACTCCCGCAGGGCATAGAGCGGTGACTCTGCTTGTGGGATGCGTCTCGCGCCGCGTCTGCGTTTCGGGCTGAACTGCTCCCGCTGTGCCTCGAAGATCCCTTCCACAAACGCACGGCTCCCCAGGATC
>JAEUHJ010000018.1 GCA_016795375.1 Verrucomicrobiaceae bacterium | reverse complement strand
CGCCCTCATCACGACTTCGAGCGCCTCGTCCCTGCCGTTGAAGTCGGGGACGAGGATCTCGATGGTGATCGCGGGCACGGCCTCGCGCACGGCCTCGATGGTGCGCGCAAAGTGCTCCGCGCCGCCGTCCTTCACATCATCGCGCGCCACGGCGGTGATGACGATGTGATTCAAGTTCATGCGTTTCGTCGCCTCGGCCACACGCCGCGGCTCGTCGGCCTCCAGGGCGAAGGGTTTGGCGGTTTTGACGGCGCAGAAGCCGCAGGCGCGGGTGCAGCGGTCCCCGGCGATCATGAAGGTGGCCGATCCCTGGCTCCAGCACTCCCAGCGGTTCGGGCACTGCGCCTCCTCGCACACGGTGTGCAGCTTCAGATCCGTGATCATCCCTTTCGTGCTCCAGAACTTCGGATCACGCGGCAAGGTCACGCGGATCCAGTCCGGTTTCTTGTCGCGATGGAGGGCAGGGTCGATCTTCGGGGTCATGGGATGTTTTCAGCCCATGAATCGCGCAATCGAGGGCGAATGCAAGCCGCTGACAGGCATGAGGCCGCCGGGGCGGCGCGGATCCCGGTGCTCACGCGCGCCACGATTCGGCGTCCACACCCGGATACAGCCGTTCCAGCAGCGCGGTCATGCAGTCTCCGATGAGCTGATGCGTCTGGCGGAACAGCGCGGCGGGCATCGTCTCCTTCTGCACGCCGGTCTTCCACAGATGATCCAACGCGTCATCATGCGCGTCCATGACCGCGTCCACGGCCTCCCGCCAGTGCCGCGGCTCCTCGCTCTCCTGCCATTCGCCACGGCCGCGGCCGAAATGGCAGACGGCGAGGTAGGTCAGCAGCGCCAGCCGCGCCTGCTCGCGGAAATGCTCGCGCGACCAGCGCAGGCGGTGGTCGCTGCCGCGCACGAGATTGTAGCTGCGGATCAAGGCGTACGCGCCGATGCCGGAGGCGATGCCGCCGAGCAACGCGCCACCACCGAAGGTCATGCCGCCGAGCTTCAAGTCGGCGATCAGGCCGCCCATCGCCCCGCCGGCAAAGCTGCCCAGCACCCCCCAGATGTTCTCCGAGACGCCCTGCGGCAGATGGAAATGCTGCCGCGCCGCCTGGCTGATCTCGTGCCCTGCCGAGCCTTTCAGCCCGTGCGCCTCGATCAGCTTGTTCGTTGTCTGCTCCACGCGGTGCGCGAGCTGCTCGGCGAGTTTCTGCCGCGCGTCGTTGTATTCACGGTTCAATTCATCGCGCTGCCAGCCCACGCGCTCCAGCAGCGTCTCGGAGCGCACCTCCACGCCATCCACCAGCGCGGCGGTGAGCTGTTCGGAGACCAGCCGCGCCGAGTCACGGAACACGCTGATGTTCCGCCTCGTCCACGCCTTCTTGATCTGCTGGAAGCTCGGGATCTTCGACCCCTCCATCAGCGGGGCCAGCGACTCCATCAGCGTGTCCTCCTGCACCCAGCAGCGGGCGAAGGCATCCAGTGCCAGCACGCCGCGCACGATCTCGAACTGCCGCAAATGCGCGCGCCAGCCGTCGATCTCCGCCGCCTCGGACTCCGGACTGCCCGGCGTCCCGGTTTGGTTCAGCAGCACCACGACCGGCTTGCCCGTCCAGCCGAGAATCTCCATCTCCGGCGCGATGTATCCGGCCGCCTCCGGCGGCTCGGTGGCGTTGACGAGGTAGAGCACCACGTCCGCGTCCTCGCGCACGTTTTTCAGCGCCTGCTGGCTGCACCACAGCGGGCGGTCCGTGATGCGATCCCATGTCTGTGAAAGGAACCACAGCAGCGGGTTGCGCTCGCGCTTCAGGCGCCTCATCAGCCGCGCACTGTCGCCAAAGCCCGGCGTGTCCCACAGGCGCAGCACAAAGCCGCCCGCCTCCAGCAGTGTGAAGGACTCGTTGAAGAGCGTCACATGCGGCGCGTCCCGCACCTCCCCCACGTCCTGCCGCAGCAGCGTGCGCGCCAGCGTGGTCTTGCCCGCGTTGGTGTGGGAGATCAGGCTCAGCGTGATGATGTCCGACGCGTCGCGCACCGTCAGCCCGCCGCCTCCCTCCGCCGGCGGAGGGGATGCCTTGGATCTGGAGAACAGCGCTGGCACGGGAGGGGAAAGTTTGGAGAACATTACGACATGGCGGCGTCCGTGCGCGGGGTTTCTTTGCGCACGGCCACGATCACCTCCGTGGCGAGTCCTTCGACCGTGCGGCTCCACAACTGCTCCCGCCCGCTGATTTTCTCCGGCGACCAGCGCCCCGCCAGGCTGGTGGCGTCAAGCAGCACGATCAAATCCGGCTCCGCGTGCTTCGTGAGCAGCCGCTGCCGCAGATCTGCCACCAGGCGGCGCTGCACCTCCGCCTCCGGCGTGGTGGCCATGTTGAAGAGCAGCACCACCTGCGCGGAGGCCGGCTGCCACGCGGCGGCGAACTCATCCTCCTCCCCCGCCGGGATGCGCACATACTCCGCGCGTGCCATGCCGCCGAAACGTCCGCGCACGCCGCGATCCCACACCTCACGGTGCGTCGCCGCCGGCTCGATGGCATGCACCAGCACCTGGATCAGCGTGTCCCCGCCCTCCACTGCGCGCAGCAGCCCGCGGACATGGCCGCCCCAGCTCAAGGCGCGGGCGCGTGACGACACCATCCTTCTTCCCCGCAGCGCGCCCGTCCCGGCCAGCAGCAGACGCGGCAGGATGACCAGCACCAGCAGCGTCCCGGCATACAGATGAATCCAGGGCAGCGCCGCGGCCGGCTGCGCCGCCTTGCCCGCCGTGCGGTGCATTCCCGCGATCTGCTCCAGCGGTACCGGCGTGCGCAAAAGGACCGACGCGGGCTTGAACAGCGTCTCAAAGAACGCCCCCGCGCTGCTTTCCCCCAGCAGCGTGCTCTCCCACACCGCGCGGTATTCCTTCGACCAGCCGCGCGCATACAGCGCCACCGCGCCGCCCAGCGCCAGCATCGCCGCCGCCACATGCAGCCACAGGCGCAGGCGCATGTGCAGCCGCGTCCAGGCCAGCGGCCAGGCCAGTTCTTCAAAGCGTTTGCGCACCACCAGGGCCAGCGTGTTTTCTTCGACGACCGGCGCGGCCAGGCGTGAACGCGAGACCCCGTGCGCCAGAAACTCCGCCAGCCAGCCGCCGCGCCCGGACTGCGCCGCCGCTCCCGGCATTAGTTCGCACAACACCCCGAGCACGATCACCACCGCGTTCCACGCCAGCAGTCCCACCAGCGGCAGTGCCAGCAGGTTGAACTCACTCGTCTGGCCCAGATCCGTCAGCCAGTAGCCCGTGATAATCGCCGCCACCCAGCCTGTCACGGCCCAGGCCCAGCGGCCCTGCGGCACACGCAGCATGTCCAGCACGCGGATCAGCTCCCCGCGCCAGCCTACCGCCTCCCGCTCCAGCCAGCCGGCGCGTTTTTCGAGAAACAACTCCCCGCGCGCGTCCAGCGCGTCCCCCCGCACCTCCTCGGACATCAGGCCCGACCGCGTGTGCGCCGTGGCCTCGCGGCGACGCTCCGCGCTGACGAGCACGCCGTCGGCATCGCCTTCTTCGAGGGCGCGCCATTTCAGCACGCGCTGCCAGTCATTCCAGTCCATGCGGGGTTGAATTTGCGCACACTAAACGCGGCTTCCGGCGGAATCCAATCCGCGCGGTGGAAATCATGACGCGCATTCAACCTCCAACCGGCCCGCGTCCAGCCTCAGTCGCATCTGCCCCAGCAGCTCCGCCTCGCTGCGGGAGTGGGTGACGTGCAGCACCGTCAGCCCATGCTCCTGCCGCACCGTTTGCAGCAGCGCGGCGGCCTCCTCCCGCGTGTGCTCATCCAGCGCGGAGAGCGGCTCGTCGAGCAGCAGCAGTTTTGGCCGCGCCGCCAGCGCCCGCGCCAGCGCCACCCGCTGCTTCTCACCGCCCGAGAGCGCGTCCGGCAGCCGGTCCAGCAGCGGCGCGATGCCGAACTGCTCCGCCAGGCGGTTCACCCGCGTGTCGATCTCCGCCGCAGGCAGACCGCGCAGCCTCGGCGCGAAGGCGATCTGCTCCCGCACGCGCAAACCGGGAAACAGCGCCAGATCCTGCGGCACGTAGCCAATGCCGCGCTCCCGCGGCTCCAGCGCGGTCACGTCGCGGCCATCCAGCAGCACGCGGCCCGTCGTGGCCCGGCGCAGGCCGCAGAGAATCTCCAGCAGGGAGGTCTTGCCGCAGCCCGTCGCACCCATCAGCACCGCGTAGGTGTCCGCAGGGATGGACACGCATACGTCCGCCAGGATCACGCGTCCGCCGGCCTGCCAGGAGATGTGTTCGAGCCGGATCATACTTTCTCCCCCGTGGCACGCACGATCACCAGCACCAGCACCGCCAGCACCACCATGAGCAGGCTCACCGCCACCGCCGCCTCCAGATTTCCCACGCTGAGCTCCAGCCACACCGTCGTCGGCAGCACCTCCGTCTTCATCCGCGTGGCCCCGGCGAAGACCAGGATCGGCCCGAACTCCCCCAGGCTGCGCGCCCAGGCAATGCAGAAGGCCGCCACCATGCCGCGCCGCGCCGCCGGCAGCGCCACATGCCACAGCGCCTGGAAGCGCGTGCAGCCCAGCGTCAGCGCCACCTCCTCCGGCCGCGCCGGGAGGTGGTCAAAGGTGCCGCGCATCGTGCGGATGGCGAACGCCGCCGCCACCACGAACTGCGCCAGCACCACGCCGCTGACCTGGTAAGTGAACGGGATCACCGTCTCCACGGCCTTGCCGAGACGCGTCTGGAAAAAGATCAGCAGGCACAGCCCCACCACGAGCGGCGGCAGGATGATCGGGATGTCCAGCGCCGCATCCAGCCATGACCTGCCTTTGAAATCACGGCGCGACATCAAATACCCCACCGGCACCGCCAGCAGCAGCGCGAACCCGGCGGCGAAGGTGCAGGTGACCAGGCTCAGCCATGTCGCATGGCGGATCTCCGCCGACTTCAGCACCTTCCACCACGCCTCCGGCGTGCTGTAAGCCGCCGTGGCCCCCAGCAGCAGGAACCAGAAGGCCAGATAAGCCGCCGTGATCAGCGCCAGGGCCAGCCAGCAGAGGTTGGAGCGGTTCAGGGTCATCAGGGCGAAGAACACAGGTGGGGTTTCAAACCGGCAAGGCAGCCCCGGTTGACCGGTTCCCCGCCTGAATGCAACCAGCCAGCCCTTGAAGCAAGTCTTTCTCCCGCTCCAATACACCCACCACCCCGGCACTTCCAAGTCAGACACCGCCTTCAACGCCATGCTCCTGTTTAATACTCTTCAAAGATCATATGCAGGCAGGAAAGAATTGACCGTATGACAAATTTTGCCTTTCCTTTCCAGACATCCCCGGACATCCGCCATCCTGACAGAAACCGCTCATTCCACCATCATTGTCCCCATGCCCGACCCCGCTCCATTCACCTTCTGGAAACGCAAACTCGCCGCCTTCCTGCATGACCCGCCGCACAAGCAGTTCGACATAGCCAACCACGATGAGGCGCGGGAGGTGATCCTCCGCCATCTTGGTTTGAGTGTGGAAGACATGCGCCAGTGGAACAAGGCGCCGGATTGGTGGGCCTCCGCCGCGGACCGGTATCCGTTTCCAAAATCCAGCCAGCTTTATGTGGACTGGAGCCGGGATGAGGCTCTGAATTTCATTCATCCGCTGTCAGGCAGCCGCTTCGAGCCGGATCGGAAGCCGCGCCAGGGTTCCCATGTGGGAGAAAAGTGGCTGGAAGATTCACTGCACGGGCTGGATTTTAACGGGTGTGACGACCATGCCCGTTTTTTCAGGCTGTGGCGTTTCTGGTCAGAGCGTGCCGCGCGTGAGAAGAGCGAATTGCTCGCCTATCTCCCTGCGGACTCGCGCATTCCGGATCACACCATCTGGCAGCACAATGCGGTGTGCAGCGCGCTCGAGGGCGCTGGTGAGACGCCCGCTTTTCTCATGATGCAGATCGGGCCGGTGCAGGAGTTTATCTCCCAAGCCCGGAAGATGCAAGACCTCTGGTCAGGCAGTTATTTGTTGAGCTATCTGATTTCCAAAGCCCTTGCCGCCATCGCGCTGGAGGTCGGACCGGATGCCATCATCTATCCCAGTTTATGTGGCGTGCCTTTGCTGGACTGGTGGTGGTCGCGGAAGGATGGTCTTTTTCCTGCGGAAACCTTCAAGCTCGGTGAAGGCCGGTTGCACCGCGACGAACTGCTGATCCCCAGCCTGCCAAACCGCTTTCTGGCGGTGGTGCCGGCGGGGGAGGAAGGACAGCGCATCGCGGGTCTGGCGGTGAAGACCATCCGCGAAGAATGGCAGCGCATTGCGGATGCTGTGCATGAGGACATTTGCTCAAAGCTCGGCGATGCGCTCAAGCAAGGCCGCTTCAAGGATTGGGACAATGCCTGGAACTCTCAAGTCGCCCGTTTTCCCGTCATTGACTGGACGTTGCATGAATGGTCGGAGGACTCGGCAAAGCTGGTAGAGGGGAACACGCCACCCCTGCAAGGCGGCTGGGAGAACCACCCGCTTCGTCATGCCGATGCGTGGCGGGAGATGATTGGCGAGTCGAAGCACTCCAAGGTCAATCCCGGCAGTCATTGGGCACTGCACTATGCGGCGACAGACTGGAAATTCGCCGCACAGAAAAATGCCCGCGCCTTCGACTCGTGGAAGCCTCCTCTCGACTCGGAGCATAGGCCCGCCGGTGCGGCCAAGGATCATTTGAATGGTCGCGATGAAATCATCGGCGGGCCGGAAGCCGACACATTCTGGGAAGCCCTGCGCGCCGCTTACAAGGGCGAGGAGCGCGGCGACTTCAAAGGCCAGCAGCGTTACGGAGCCATGAGCATCATCAAGCGACTCTGGCCGAAGTGCTATCTGGGCGGCAAGCTGGGCTGGAATGACCACCGACCGTCATTCGATTCCGTGCAGGACATTGCGGAGGCCATTGATGCCGACGAAATCGAACCGGAGAAGAAGACCACCTACTACGCCGTGCTCTGCATGGATGGTGATGACATGGGCCAGTGGGTCAGCGGACACAAGGCACCGAAGCTCACCGGCCAGCTCGCGGACAAAGCGGCCGCCTATTTCAAAGAGCATTGGAAGGGCACGCTCTCTGCGGACGCAGTGCAGCGACCCCTCTCCCCCAGCTACCACGCGGCGCTTTCTGAATCCTTGAACCACTTCAGCCTTTATGCCGCCGGCCAGATCGTCGAAAAGTTCAGCGGCCAGCTTTTCTATGCGGGCGGAGATGATGTGCTGGCCATTCTGCCAGCCGCGAATGCTCTCGACTGCGCGACCGCGTTGAAGTGTGCTTTTCAAGGAAAGATACCGCCAGACCTGCCGACGAAAGTCAAAGGCGTCCTGGAGGCTCTCTTTACCTTCCACGGCTCCGAAGGAGGCTTCCTGAAATGCAACGAAAACGCAGGCCGCTCCGAGCGCCTCCGTCCGAACTGGCCGCTCGTCGTTCCCGGGCCGGCTGCCACTGTCAGTGTTGGCATCGCCATCGGCCATGTGCGCAGCCCGATGCAGGATGTGATCCAGGCCGCGCGTGAAGCCGAGAGCGTTGCCAAGAAGGTGCGCGACAAAGGGGCATTTTGCATCCGCGTGATGAAACGCAGCGGAGAGAGCGCCGAGTTCGCCGCACGCTTCGCCAGCGGAGTGGGCGGAGTGGGCGGAGTTTGGGACGAGCTGACCGCCGACGTGCATGACCTGAGCGGACGTTTCCCATATCGCTACCTTCAGCTCATCAAGCCGTTGCTTGCCCGCTCCGGTGACGTCGCCGACGGAGGCTGGGAAAAAGAATGGTCGCCCGATCTCGTCGCAGTGTGCCAGGCCGAGCTTCGTCATGTGCTGATCCAGCAAGCGAAACAAGACCGCGGGCACGCTACTCAAAACGCCGAGCGGTGGATTACCGCACTGATCGGCGACACCGCCAGTCCGGTGCTCAGCCCGCGCGCCTTTGTCCATTTCTGGATGGCCTGGGCTTTCGTCAACCGCATCACCATCGAGGAGAAATAAACCATGCCTGCCTATCTGATCGAACCCACCGATGTATTGTTCTTCCGCGATGGCATTCCCATGTCCGCCGGCATGGGCAAGGGCCACGGGTGCCGCCTGCCATTCCCCAGCACCCTGCACGAAGGATTCCGCGCGAGCCTGCTCAAACACACCAGTCAGGAGGTAACCACAAAGGGAGTCCGTGGCCGCGACCACAAGCTCATCGCCACCAAGGCATTTTCGTCGATGCGCAGCGCAGGCCCCCTCCCGTGGCACCAGGATCACGGAGTGCTCCTGCCAGTGCCGTTGGATGCTGCATTCAACAAAGAGAAGACGTGTCTTCACCGCCTCGAGTTGCTGGTTCAACCGCGCCCCACATCGCCATCCGATGCTTTCCATCCCGCATGTCTGCCGGTGGCCACGACGCCGCCCGACAAACACGGCGCTCTCTCCGGCTGGTGGACCATCGCGCAATACCAGACTTATCTCCAAGGCGGCAGCGCCGATCTGCAACCAGTGCCCACCGATGAACTCTGGCGTGCCGAGCACCGCATCGGGGTGCAGATCGATCCCGGCAGTTTCGCCGCCGCTGAAGGGCAGCTTTTCGCCGGCAAATTCCTGCGCAGCGACGAGAAGACCCGCATCTTCTTCGATGCCGAGCTTCGAGATTCCGCCGCTGCCACGAATGGCGAAGGCGGGGCGCTGGAGACAATCCATTGGTTGTTGCTCGGGGGCGAACAGCGCATCGCCCGCCTGCATTCTGAGAAAACGGACCCGCTTCATGCAATGCGTCGGCCTCCAGTGCCGACGACGGGCGATGGCCCGGTGCTTCTGAAATGGGTGCTCATCACACCAGCCATCTTCGCCCACGGCAGCCTGCCAGGCTGGTGCTCCCATCCCGCTGGAAAGCCTGATGGTCTTCCCATCGGTCGGGTGCGGCTCGGTGCCTCGCGGCGCAAGGTCAACAATGCCTCAGCCGCACCGCTTCCCGGCAAGGCAGCCCTCGTCTCGTGGTGCCTGGGACGTCCACAGACAGTCACGGGCTGGGACAACATGGAACAACAGGCCAAGCCGACGCAGCTCGCCGTTCCCGCAGGCTCGGTGTTCTATTTCCTCTGCGAAAATGCAGCCACGGCGACCGCGCTCGCGCAGAAACTCCACTGGCAGCCCCGCTCCGATCACTACGGCGAAAAAGGCTGCGGTTACGGACTCGTCAGCTTCGATGCCAGGCTCCACCCGACATCCCCGGACATCCGCCATCTCGCAAACACTCTCTTCAAAGCCTAACCTTCACCCTTCACAGCACATCCACACATGAAACCGCACCTTGTCACCCTCTACACCCGCACCCCGCTCCATGTCGGCTGCGGCACCTCCGTCGATGTCGTCGATCTCCCCATCATGCGGGAGCGCATCACCCACTTCCCCGTCATTCCCAGCACCAGCTTGAAAGGCGTGCTGCGCGAGGCGGCCCGCCAGCATTTCGGCGATGAAAATGCTGCCACCACCCGCCTGCTCTTCGGGGAAGACCGCAAGCTCGACAGCGACAACGGCGAGGGTGGCAAGGTCACCGCCAATGCCGGCTGCGTCCAGATCATGGAGGCCAAGCTGCTTGCCTTCCCCGTGCGCTCGCTCGCCGGCTGCTTCGCCTGGCTCACCTGTCCCGCCGCCCTCCGCCGCTTCCAGCGCGATACCGGAAAATCCTTCGCCATCCCCGATGTCCAGAAAGACCAGGCCATCGTCGCCAACGGTTCGGAACTCATTATCCAAGGGCAGAACAAAATCGTGCTCGAAGAATACGCCCTGAACACCGGCAACGAAGGCCATGGTGACGTGGTGGCGGGTTTGAAGGACCTTGTCGCTGACTCGCTCTGGTCCGACAAACTCGCCAAGCGCCTCGCCATCCTGCACGACGAGGACTTCCAGCACTTCGTCTCCACCTGCACCGAGGTCGTCGCCCGCATCGTCATCAACCCCGAGACGCGCACCAACACCAACCTCTTCAACCAGGAAAACGTCCCCTGCGAGGCCCTCTTCTACAGCGTCTTGACGGTCCTCTCCCCGCGCCGCAACGACAGCGCCGCCGCGCCGGATGACTCCCTCACCGCCCTGCTCACGGCCAACCCCACCCTCCAGATCGGCGGCGATGAAACCACCGGCCACGGATTCTGCGCGGTCCACCACGAAACCCTCAACGCCTGATCCCCCCATGAAGAATCTCGACCAAATCCGCGCCCACAACGCCCTCGCTCACAAGGACACAATCGCCGCGTCCCAGGGCGGCGGCGACGCCATCAGCGGCTTCCCCATGCTCGTCCTCACCGACGGCCTGCTCGCCGCCCTCGCCTTCGCCTGTGAGTGGAAAGACTCGGACCAACAACCAGCTGGAGATGCAGATTTGCGACGGCAAATTACACGGCCTGATCGCGAAGGTCGTAATCGTCAACAATGGCAAAAGCGCAAACACGAAGGCGAATTCACCGTTGCCCGAGCCATCGCCGCGCATCTCCACACGCAAAACAACCGCATCACCGCAGCCGCCAACGCCGACGCTCTCGTCGCCGAACTCGCCGCCCAGGACAGCGACCTCCTCCTCCGCCGCGCCACCGCCGAGGCCCTCGCCTTCCTCAACTACCTCAAACGCTTCGTCGCATGAGCACCTTCAGCCTCAAACTCAACGCCGCCAAGCAATCCGCCTCCTGGCAGCTCGCCCTCGACAAGTTCCCGTTCAACTTGGGCAAACCCACTGCTCCCTCGCTGACGGAGCCGGATAACAAAGGCAAAGAACAAAGCATCAAGCCCAGGCGTCTGCGGGAAATCCGCGACCGCTACACCGCCGCCAAACCGTCGCTCGACGACGCCGCCAAGCGCCAGCAGGACTTCCTCGCCGTCCTCGACCGCCAACACGGCCCGCGTTTCCGCCGCGTCACCCTGGTGAACACCTCCCGCCTCCTCCTCCACCTCGGCCGCGCCAGCGTGTTGGAAAACGTCGGTCTCCACTGCGAGCGAACCACCGGCCTGCCCGTCATCCCCGGCACCGCCGTGAAAGGCGTGCTCAGCACTTGGGCGTGCTGGGAGGGGAATCTGAACCGCGAGCAATTTTCCGTGGCTCGTTCTAAATTTGCTCCAGAAGTAGCCCGAGTTCTCGGTTCCAATCCAGCCCATGATCCTGATTCCAGTGATGTCGCTGGCTGCATTACTTTTCTTGGAGGGTTTCCCCAGACCGCACCAAGTCTCGAATTGGACATCGTCACTCCCCACCCCGAAGAAGGGCGCGGACGCATCACCCCCAGCCCCTTTCTCGCGATCAAAGCGGATACCAAATGGGACTTCGTGCTCATCGCCTCCCCAAGACTCGCGGAAACCGAAGTGGCTCCCATGCTCGATGCCGCGGGCGGCTGGCTGAGCGAGTGCCTCACCCAGATCGGACTCGGCGCAAAGACCGCAGCAGGCTACGGAAACTTCAGACCTCTGACAGACAGCGAAAAGCAGAACGACACCGCCCGCTTTGGCGCACTGCTCCAAGCCCTCCAGGATCGAGAGACTCGCGCGGAAATGACCGACGAAGACCGTGTCTATCACGACTTCGTGAAAGCCGTGACCGACTGGGCACCTCTGGCACGCGACATCGCCAACAAGCCCGAGCCGGACAAATCCCACATCCTGCGCTTCTTCCGCAGCGAGGAAGGCAAAGCCGTCATCAAGAACTGGCCGAGCAACGACAAGGCCAAAGCCCGCAAACAAGCTCTCAAGGACGCCGGACTATGAATCTCCCCACGAACACCTACCATTTCGAATTCCTCACCCCGGCCTGGGCGGGTGGAGCATCCCCGGCCGAAACCGCGGAAGTTCGTATCGCCACCCTGCGCGGCCATCTCCGCCAATGGTTGCGTCTGCTTTATCCCGGACAACGGATGGACGAGGAAATTTTCGGACGTCTCGCGGGCGAGGGCCGCAACGCCCAAGCAGCTTCCTCGCGGGTGCTTCTCCAACTCGAAAAGCCCGTGCAATCCGTCATCACGAAAAACCTTGTCGGCTACACGGGAAGGCGGGACGAGAGAGACGCGCTGCAAGACCCCGAATCGTATTTCCTTTGGCCGCTGCGAACTCAATCCCGAGGCGTGCTCATGCCGGGCGCTGCGACTGATTTCACCCTTCGTGTCCGTTGGTATCCATCACCGGTGAATCGAATCAATCGCCCGGAGTCGAAACTCGGAAACGCCATCCAGGCGCTCGGACTTTTGGGCAACATCGGCACGCGGGCCACGCGGGGCTATGGCTCGCTGTGGGAGAAGGGGCGCGACTTTGCCAACGAAGATCAACTGCGCGAGGCATTGCACTTCCTCCCTAACACCATCCAAGTTCGCCTTCTGGACGGCTCCTTCGACGATGTTCGGAGAGCCCTCGCCGCCGCCGCGCGTTGGATGCGCTCCTATCGGGTCGGCAGCGCCACCTACGGCACCACGACACCCGAGGCCGTGAACGATCACGATGTCGCCGATCCCGCTCAAACGGCGAGCGTTCAGGCCGTCGTCTATCGCCATGCGCTCGGCATGCCGCTTTCCCAGCGTTTCAACCGCGGACGCGATACTTCGACGGTCCAATCCAAACACCGCCACGACGGAACAGAGACGGATCGTTATCCGAGTCCGCTCCGCATCAAAGTCATCCGCATGGGTGGCAAGTGCCGGGTGCTGGTCGTCCTCCTCCGCGGTTTGCTCCTGCCCGTGGGAACACGCATCACTCTCAGCAATCGCCCAACTCGCACCGCTGAGCTCCGGCATGACCTGCTGAATCAAATGATGGCATCTGGTTTGGCGAGGAGTCATGAGTGCTCCCTCCCTTCGCCGGCATGACCTGCTGAATCAAATGATGGCATCTGGAACTCAAGTGAAGTGATGCTCCCCCTCTCCCTCCTCGCCCTGATTCTCTCCAAGGCTGCCGACATCGTCACCACGGTGCGCGGGATTCGGCGGGCAGCCTTTGCTTGATCTCTATAGTTATGCGCATACCATAACGCCATTATGGCCACCATGACGATCCGCACCACTGTCGCCTTCGACCCGGCCACCGTCGCCCGCTGGGAGCGGCTGACCAAACGCTGGGGCGTCAGCAAGTCCGAGACCCTCCGCCGCGCACTGGAAGCCGCCGAGGCATCTCCCGTTCCGCCCCACCCAACCCCGTCACCAGGGGACAAGGCCGTGCCGCCTCAGCCCCATGAGATCTCCCGGATGTCACCGGCGCAGGCACTCGCCTGGCTGCAATCTCACAGTTTGGTCACGGCGGCAGAGGGTGAGCGTTGGAGGCAGGAACTCCGCCAGACACGAGAGGACTTTGCCACACGCCCGTGATCCATCTCGACACGAATCTGCTCATTGCGCTGGCTGATGCGGCTGATCCACACCGTCCTGCGGCGATGCGTCTCATGGCAACCAGCCCGCAGGCCGCAGTCTCCAGCCTGGCTTGGTGGGAGTTCGAGTGCGGCCCCGTTTCCATGGAAGGCACACTTCTTGTGCGCCAATTGCTCACCAGCGGCATTCTTCCCTTCACTGACGCCCATGGCAGCGAGGCGGCGCGTCTTTTCAATGCCGTGGGCCGAGCCAGGAGACTCAAGTTCGACTGCCTCATCGCCGCCACCGCCATCCTCGCCGGGGCGGAGCTGGCTACCACGAACCCAGAGGACTTCACCCCTTTCGTCCCCCACGGCCTGAAGTTGTATTCCATGCCCTGACATCCTCGGACATCCGCAAGACTGCTGTGCAAAAGGAAGGGCTGTATCCTGCCTTGCAAGACATGAAACCCATCCTCATCCTCACCGTAGGCACCGGCACCGCCGGACGGCATTCCAATCTCGCGGCCGGCTTGCGCCGCACGCTGGAACTCCTCGCACCTGAAAAATTCTGGCTGGTGCCGAGCACCGACGAAGTCTCCCAGCTCACCGCCGATCTGGTGCGCGAGGGCGTGCAGGGATTCCAGCCGTGGTCGGAGGACACGGCCTATCGGGCGATCGCGCGACCGGATTCCCTGGAGGAGTGCCGGAGCGCGGTGCGCGAGGTCATTCAAACCGTCCGCAAAAGCATCCCGCGAGGAGGGCGGCTGATCGTGAATCCCACCAGCGGCACCAAGCAAATGAGCGTCGGCGCCGCGCTCGCCGCGCTCGATGAAGGCGTCGGCGAACTCGTTTTCACGGTGGGCGAGCGGGCGGACGGCGTGGTGAAGACGGGCACGGAGACCTTGGAAACCTTTGATGCTTCCAGCTACTTCGCCGAGCGGGATTTGGCCACGGCTGGGAGCCTGGCCAAGGCCGGCGCCCTTGCCGCCGCCGCCGCCATTTTGCGCCGACACGACAGTCTGCTGCCACAAACGGAGACGGCCCAGTGCCTGCACGAATGGGAGCGGCAGAACTACACCGAGGCACGCCGCATCGCCGCGCAGAGCCAGGCGGCGGCGCTGTTCCCCGCGCGTGCGCCGCTGGAATCCCTCGCCAAAGCAGCGAAGGCCGCTGAACCCAGAAAGGAGATCATCGCCGACATGCTGCATACGGCGGACATGCTGCACCGCCGTCGCGACTTTGAATCCGCTCTCGTCCTGGCCTGCCGCGCGCTGGAAATGGGCCTGCGTCTGGCATTGTTTGAGAAGACCGGCCTGCACGAACCCTACAACCTGTCGAAACTCTGCGCGCTGCCCATCAGTCAGGGCATCAAAGACCGCTGCCGCCAGATTTCCAACGACGGCCAACTCACCATTCTCAATCTCCAAACCGTCGCCAAAATCCTCACCGAACTCGACCACGACCTCGGCGGAGCGTTCTTGAACGACCGCGAATTGCAGGGCCTCATCCGCGTGCGCAACAACCTGATGCACCAGCTCCGCGCTGTCACCGAAGCCGAGAGCCAGGGCGCGGTGCAGAGGGTGAAAAACCTGCTCGTCTCATCAAAGCTTCCCGACGCGGCTCTGCGGCCGGCTCTGTAACTCATGTCCGTCCTGCTCGTCTCCCTCGGCACCTCGCCGGCCATCGTGCCGGAGGCATTCCTCCTGCCCGGATCGGCGTTCACCGACGTGCATGTGCTGACCACCGACTCCACGAAGGTTGATTTTGTCATCGAACGGTTTCGCGATCACGCGCCGCAGGTGACGTTGACGATCACCCGCGTCGCCGGCTTCACGGATTTCAAGTCGGAGAAGGAGCACTTCCAGTTCGAGGAGGTGCTCTACCGCTGGTGGCTGGGAAAATGTCCCGAAGACGCGCCGCCACACGTCTGCCTCTCAGGCGGCTTCAAGACCATGAGCGCCGCCATGCAGAAAGCCGCCGCCGTGCTCCAACCACCTCAGGGGAAAGTCGCCGCCAACCTCCAACAACAGGCGAAGCGACTCGGGATCAAGGTGATCACCTCGGACACTATCCATCAACCTGGCATCTTCGCCCGCTGACAGCGGGCGAGGTGGCCCAACTCAACCTGCCGGGCTGCCTTACCATTTGACCCACTACTTGACCTTGTTTATCCTCTCAACATGACCAGTGCCAACCTCCATCAGGTCAAGTCCCGCCTCGCCCACTACGCCCGTCTCGTCAAAGCGGGGGAAACGATCATCCTCTGCGAGCGCAACAAGCCCTTTGCCGAAATCCGTCCCTTGGCGGATCCCGCCGGGCCAGCACCCAAGCGCCAGCTCGGACTGATGAAGGGCTGGTTCCCCGTGCCCGATGATTTCAATGCTCCTGATCCAGAGTTTGAGGACATCATTGAGAACGGCTCCATCTTCCCAGCCCCCGTGCCGCCAGCCCCCGCCCAACCTCTGCCATGACCTTCCTGCTGGATACCTGTGTCTTTCTCTGGCTGGCAGACCAGCAGCACCGCCTCTCCGCCGCTGCGCGAGACATCCTGGAGAACCCGGCCCATACCCTGCGCCTGCACCAGGTCACCCCCTGGGAGATTCAGATCAAAAACAGCCTGGGAAAACTGCCACTCCCGCACCCACCTCGCATCGCTGTCCCTGCTGCCATTGAGCGTTTGGGGCTGGAATACCGCACTCTGGACGATGACACGATTTACACTTTGGAAAAAGTTCCCCAGCTTCATCGTGATCCCTTTGACCGCCTGCTCATCGCCCATGCCATACACGAGGGAATCCCCATCCTCACCCCGGATCCGCTCATCAGCCCTTACCCCATCCGGGTAATCTGGTAACATACACTTTGGGCCACCCTTCAAACCACTACAGGCTTCAGCCCATGCCCGCCACCCTCATCGCCGTCACCGGCTTGTCCCCCGCCATCGTCACCGAGACGCTCTGGGCGCTCGCGCAGGAAAAGCCGCGCATCCTCCCTGCCCGCGTCGTCTTCATCACCACCCTCGTCGGCGCGGGGAAGATCCAAGAGCAGCTCCTCACCCCGCTGCCAGCCTTCGACGGTCAGACCGCCTGGCAGGCCCTGCGCGCGAAGCTGAAGGCGAAGGAGCACGAGCTCATCGCCGAAGCGCCCCGCGTCATCGGCCAGGCGAACAAAAAGACCGGCACCTTCGACGCCCTGCCGGACATCCAGACCCCGGAGCAAAACACCCTCGCCGCCGCCTTCATCCTGGAGGAAGTGCGCCGCGTCGTCGAGAACCCCGACACCCCGCTCATCGCCAGCATCGCCGGCGGGCGCAAGACCATGGGCGCGCTGCTCCACGCCGCCGTCACCCTTATCGGGCGCGAGGACGACCGCCTCACCCACGTCCTGGTGGATGCCCCGTATGAGACCATGCCCGGCTTCTACTTCCCCGGTCAGCCCGGCCCCGCGCTGAAGGACCGCGATGGAAAAGAACATCCGCCCGCCAAAGCCCGCGTCCACCTCGCCGACGTGCCCTTCGTCCCCCTGCGCAACCGCTTCAAGGAACTCGACGACATGCCCGGCAGCTTCGACGCCCTGCGGCGCAAATTCAGCCGCGAGCTGAAGGAAGACGCCGCCCGCCCGCGCCTCATCGAGATCAGCCATCGCAAAAGGACCTTCTGGGTGGACGAACAACCAATGAAGATGCGCAGCAGCGCGCTCGCCCTGCTGCACTTCATGCTCGAACAGGCGGAGGTCATCCGCGACATGGGCAAGCAGGAGAAGATGCTCGATCCACTCAACGCCTGGCTGAAGGAGGATCACGGAATCCCACTCGGTCTCAAGCCGCTTCAAATGAGCCTGGGCGAGATCACCCGACAGCTCAGCCACCTGCGCACCACGTTGAGGGAAAATGCCGCAGCGTGGCAGATTCCAAGCCGGTTCCCGATCCAGCTTCCGCCTGCGCTGCTGCGCTTGAAAGACTGACCCTGGCAAGCCGTGAGGCACAGCGTGGCGCGCTGTCACATCCCCGGACATCCGCCCCCGCGCCCAGGCAGCCCATGGGTGGTAATCCTTGGGCATGTCTCGCCGCATCCGCCACATCCACGCCCGCCCCGACGAGTGGGTCAGAGTTCACCGCCACCGCTCCTCCGATGGTTCAGACGGCTCCGGCTGTGGGTGCCTGGTACTGATCATCATCCTCTGGTTGCTGTTCCATTGAGCCACTACGCCTGCCATGCCCACCCTCTGCGTCAACACCCCCGGCAGCAAAGTCCGCCTCGTCTCCGAGCGACTCGAAATCCACGCCACCGATCCCGACACCGGCACCGCCAGCGTCCGCGTCGCCCCGTTGCGCGACCTCGACCGCGTCCTGCTCCAGGAAAGCGCGCAGATCTCCAGCGAGGCCATGGCCGCCCTCCTCCGCGCGGACATCCCCGTCGCCTACCTCGGCTGGAATGGCAAATTCCTCGGCGGTTTCCAGCCCACCAGCCCCTCCCACGGCGCCTGGCGCATGCGGCATTACCAGAGCCAGCTCGACCCCGCCTTCGCGCTCACCCTTGCCGGCCGCATCATCGCCGCCAAGCTCTACAACCAGCGCCGCGTCCTCCAGCGCATGGCCGCCAGCCGCCAGATGGACCTCACCCCCGCGCTCGACCACCTCGGTTCGCTCCTCAACGACCTCTCCCGTGCCAGTACCATCGACGAGCTCCGCGGCTACGAAGGCACCGCCGCCGCCCGCTACTTCACCGCATGGGCCGCCTTCCTTCCCCCCGGCTTCCCCTTTGAACGGCGCAGCACCCGCCCCCCGCTCAATCCCGTCAACGCCTGCCTCTCCTTCGGCTCCGTCCTCCTCTACAACGAAATGACCAGCGCCCTCCACGCCTGCGGCCTCGACCCCGCCCTCGGCCTCCTCCACACCACCGAAGACCGCCGCTGGTCCCTCGCCCTCGACCTCATGGAGCCCTTCCGCCCCGTCCTCGTGGAGGCACTCGCCCTCGACCTCTTCACCCACCAGATGCTCGCGGAAAAACACTTCCGCCCCCACGACGGCGGCGTTTACCTCAGCGACGAAGGCCGCGCCAAATACCTCGTCCAATACGAGCGCCGCATGGAGCGCCAGTTCATGAGCGAATGCGTCGGCCACCGCACCACCCTCCGCCAGCAGCTCCACGCCCAGGCCACCCTCTTCAAAGCCGCCCTCGCCGACATCACCAGGTTCGAGCCCTTCCTCATGAACTGACCTCATCCATCCCCGCCCTCACATGCCAGCGACGCCAGACACCCCCGGCTCCGACTGGTGGTACCACGCCTTCCCCCGCCTCCCCTACGCCCGCTCCGCCCCCGGAGAAAAGCAGATGCTCACCCTCGTCGCCTACGACATCGCCTGCCACAAGCGCCTCGCCCGTGTCGCCCGCGTGTGCGAGGACTACGGCGTGCGCGTCCAATACAGCCTCTTCGAGTGCCGGCTGGAGGAAGCCGGGTTCGAGGACCTCTGGCTCAAACTGCTTTGTGAAATCAACGAGGAGGAGGACCGCCTCGTCGCTTACAAGATTGATGCCAGATGTGCGAAGGAAACCCACACCGCAGGCACCATGGTCTGCTCCGAGAAAGCGGTCTGCTATGTGGTGTGAGCCGCCCGCCTCCTCCTTGTTTGTTCCACAGCTCCAGGTCGGGAGCTGCCGCCGCCGGAAACAGGGGCGCTCCCGACCTGGCCGCTCCCTTGGGCAGCGCCTCTTCGCGGCACTCCAATCCGCGTCAGCTCCC
>JAEUHJ010000013.1 GCA_016795375.1 Verrucomicrobiaceae bacterium | reverse complement strand
CCCCACCCCTGATTTATGACCGAAGTTCAAATCCGCAAAGGCGAACCCGTTGACCGCGCCCTCAAGCGTCTCAAGACCCGTCTCGAAATGGATGGCATCCTTGAGGAAGTCCGCCGCCTGCGCGCCCACGAAACCCCCAAGGAACGCACCAAGCGCAAAGCCCGTGCCGCCGCGAAGCGTGGCAAGATCCGCTACCGTTTCACCATGCCAAAGGCTCCCGCCGCCGCTGGTGAGACCGCCCCCGCCGCCTGAGTCAGACGCATCGGGAAAAAATCCAATTTGAAAGGGCGGTCGCATGACCGCCCTTTTTCATGCCCTCAGCCAGCGGACGTCATTTCAAACTTCTCCGCATCCGCGCGAAAATCACCGGCGGGGGAGAGCGCAGGCGTGCTGGATGATCGTCCGAAAGTGAAAGCCACCAGCGACAGTGTGCAAAGCGAACTCAACGGCATCAAGATCGCCGCAGCCAGCGGGCTCAGATGTCCCATCAAACCCGCCACGGCGGTGATGAGATTGTAGCTGGCTGAAAACGCGAACACGCGTCGTGTCGCCCGGCGATGCAGCCGCGCCACCAGCCTCAGCCCGCTCACAAAGCGCAGGCTGTGTCCCAGGAAGAAGAAATCCGCCTTCTGTTCGAGAAAACTGCGCCCCGTGACCGGACTGCCCGCGCACAACGCCGCGTCAAAAGCCAGGCTGTCATTCGCCCCGTCGCCCACATAGAGCGTGTCATCCTGGTTGCGCACGCGCAGCCACTCCGCCTTTGCTTCCGGCGTCAGCTCAGCCTTCCAGCACCCGTCCGGCACCTCCAGCTTCCGCGCGATCTGCGCCACTTTGTACGCACGGTCGCCGCTGAGCACGCAAACCTCGATCCCCAGCTCCCGCAGATGCCGCGCCTCCTGCACGGACTCCGCCCTCAGCTCATCGCGGAAACGAAACGCTGCCAGCACCGCGCCATCACGCGCCAGCACCGCATCTCCCGCAGAACCAGCTTCGGGACGTCCCAGGTGCCACGCACATCCGTCCGCGTCGCTGAAAGCCAGTCCCAATCCCACGGTCTCGTTCACCACACAGCCGTCAAAAACCCGCGCATCCCCCTCGGACGCCACCGCGTCATACAAGCTGCGGCTCACCGGATGCAGGTTTCCCGTCACCAGATGATGCAAAGCCGCGCGCGCGCGCACGTCCAGCGCCTTCAACACCTCGGGATTCTCCAAAACCGGATTCTCCAGCGTCAGCGTGCCCGTTTTGTCAAACACCACGCGTCTCACACGCATCAGCCGCTTCCACAAGCCGAGCGTCCGCACAAACACACCCAGTTTTTCCGCGCGTGACGCCGCCATCTCCTCCGCCAGCGGCACCGCCACGCCCAGCGCACACGGGCACGACACCACGAAGATCGAGATCATCACCTGCAATGCCTGCGCGATGCCGGAGCCGCGCATCCACCACCAAGCCGCGCCCACGAGCCCGACGACCACCACGACAACCAGATACACCCGCAGCAGCTTCTCCAGTCGCACATCCCTGAATTCCGTCTCCCGCCGTGCATCGAGCAATCGTCGCAGCGTGGAATCGCCCCATGTCTCCACCGCCTCGACCGTGAGAGCCTGCGTGCCGATGTTCAACGCGCCTGAAGGCAGCAACTGCCCGGCCTCGCGTTCCTGCGCCTCGCTCTCTCCATTGATCCACTCCAGGCTCACCATCGCGTTCCCGCCCGTCAGTTTCGCGGCAACAGGCACCGTCTGCGCCGGCTTCACAATGAACTTCATGCCTGCCTTCAGCTCCGCGACCGGCCGCGCCGCCGCCAGTCCCTCATCATCGGGCACTCCCACCATCTCCGGGATCGACGTGTCTCGCATCAGACGCCGCCGGTTGCGCTCCACGGCCGTCTGCTGCGCCCAGCGCCCCGTCAGCATCAGAAAAATGAAGATCGCCACAAAATCGAAATACTTCAGCCCCTCCACACCCGCGATCCAGCCGCCCATCGAGCCGGCATACGCCGCCGTCACCCCCAGTGCGATCGGCGTGTCGATGTGCAGCACGCCCGCGCGGAGCCCGCGCCACGAACGCTCGATGAAATAACTGCCCCCCACCACCATCGCCAGCGTCGCGGAAAATGCCGCGACGAGATCAAACCAGCGCGCGAAGGCAAAATCACGCGGCATGCCGAAATACGCCGGCATCGAAAATCCCATCGCATTCACCGCAAAAGCCCCGCACACGCCCATGCGCCGTGCCAGGCCGCTGTACTCCTTCTTGTCCCCTCCCTGGCACGGCAGACCGAGCAGATAACCAAAACTTTGCAGATCACGCGCCACCGCCAGCACGTCGAACCGCCCGCGCTGCCACGCCAGCCGCACCTCGCCATGCACCACGTCCACATTCACCCGCAAAGCGCCCTCATGCCGTGCAAACAGTCGCTCGACCAGCCAGACGCAGGCCACGCAGGAAAGCCCCTGCACCGCCAGCCTCAACTCCACCACATCCGCTTCGCTTGCACGCTCCGCCTCCGCGCCCAGCAGCGCCAGCCATTCGTAATCACGCTCCCTCAGCGCCTGCGGGGTCACCGGCGGCAGCGCCACACCGCCCTTGATGTCATAAAAGTGATCCAGGCCCTCCTGGTGCAAAAGTTCATGGACATGGCGGCAGCCGGCACAGCAAAAACCATCATCACGGCCCGCCGGAACCGGCGATCCGCAATGCGTGCAGTCGGGATGAGTGTGAGGCGCGTTCTTCACACCCCCACTATTCACAGCAAGCCGCTTGGCTCTAGCCCGTCTTTGGCATACGGAGTGCCAGGCTTGCCCTGACTTTCCGCTCACCCGCCATGCCCCGCCTCCTCCTCTTCGACATCGACGGCACCCTCATCGACAGCCACGGTTCGGGCGGCGCGGCGATCCTCGACGCGGCAGAGGAGCACTTCGGCATCCAGCGCGAACAACTTCCTCCGCTCCAGCTCGCTGGCGCCACCGATCCCGCCATCGCGATGGACATTTTCGAACTCGTGAAGCGCCAGCACACGCGCGACGACGTGTTCGCCTTCCTCGACCGCTATCTCATACATTTGCAGCGCCGCCTGCACGCCTTTGACTTCAGCG
This sequence comes from Verrucomicrobiaceae bacterium, assembly GCA_016795375.1. Taxonomy (GTDB): domain Bacteria; phylum Verrucomicrobiota; class Verrucomicrobiia; order Verrucomicrobiales; family Verrucomicrobiaceae; genus Prosthecobacter. The sequence continues at coordinate 2,766 of JAEUHJ010000013.1, read as the reverse complement.
GCTTCACGCTGCCCGGCGTGGTCGAACTGCTCGAAGTCTTGCGCACGCATACGGACGCCCACCTCGGTCTGCTCACCGGCAATGTGCGTCGCGGCGCCGAGATCAAGCTCACGCGCCACGGCGTCCTCCACCATTTCATCGACGGCGGTTTTGGCTGCGATCATCACGACCGCGACCAGCTCGGTCCCGTCGCACTCAAACGCATGCAGGACGCCACCGGCATGAGTTTTGACATCGCCGATGTCATCGTCATCGGCGACACGCCGAAGGACATTCGCTGTGCAGCGGCCTTTGGCGCGAAATGCCTCGCTGTCGCCACCGGACAGTATTCCAGCGCGGAATTGAACGCGCTGAAGCCCTGGCGCTGCGTCGAATCGTTTGCCGACGTGCCTGCCATCGTCGAATTGCTGCTGCGTGAGTAAAGTGGTCCGCACAGTCCTCTGTGCGGTCTGCGAACGCCTCCCGATCCCCGCACTGGGAGTGTGCGGACCACTTTGAACATGCCAGCCAAAACCTCTGACGCCACCCGCGCCATGCGGCTCTCGCTCGCCGTGGGCTTTCTCATGCTCGTGCTCAAGGCCGGCGCGTATGCCCTCACCGGCTCGGCGGCGATCCTCGGTGACGCGGCGGAGTCCGTCGTCCATGTCGCCGCGGTGATGTTCGCCACGTTCAGCCTCGGCTTGCAGCACAAGCCCGCCGATCACGATCATCCCTACGGCCACAGCAAGATCGCCTTCTTCTCCGCCGGCATCGAAGGCGCCCTCATCGTCATCGCCGCGCTGTTCATCATCTACGAATCCGTGCGCCGCTGGCTGTTGCATCTGCCGCCCGCGCATCTCGATGAAGGTCTCGCACTCACCGCGCTCACCATCGTCATCAATGCCGCGCTCGGTGCCTATCTTCTGCGCACTGGCAGGCGCGACGGCTCGCTGATCCTCGAATCTAATGGCAAACACGTCCTCACCGACGTGTGGACCAGCCTCGGCGCCTTGCTCGGCCTCGGGCTCGTCGTCCTGACCGGCTGGCACGGCTGGGACCCGCTCTGCGGCCTCATCATGGCCGCGAACATCATCTGGACCGGCTGCGGCCTCATGCGGCAGAGCGTCGGCGGCTTGATGGACACCGCAGATCCCGCTCTCAACGCCGCGCTGGAAGCCGCGTTGCAACGCGAATGCGACCGACGTGGCGTGCAATTCCACGCCCTGCGCCACCGCAACGCCGGAGAGAAGCACTTCGTCGAAGTCCATCTGCTTTTCAGGGACGACATCATGCTGCGCGACGCCCACCGCACCGCCACCGAGATCGAGCATGCCGTGCAGAGCAGCGTTACCAGCCCCGTGCTCATCACCACGCATCTCGAATGCCAGGGCGATCACGACGAGCTGCACTCAGACGGTGAGGCCAGCGAGCCAAAACGCACATGATCCCGCTCTCCGCCGATGCTTTGAATGACGGATCTCTGCCGTGGCACGTCACCGTGCTCGACGAGGTCAACTCCACCAGTGACAGGCTCAAATCGCAGGCTGCGGAACTGCCCGTCGGCACCGTCGTCTTCACCGAATCCCAAACCGCCGGTCGCGGTCGTCGTGACAACCGCTGGATCGCCCCGCGTGGTAAGGATTTGATGTTTTCGCTGCTGCTCAAACCCGAAGCATCGCTCGAAAAATGGCCGCGCATCACCACGCTGGCCGCGCTGGCCATCTGCAAGGCTATCGAGACCGAACTGCCGCTCCAGCCGCGCATCAAATGGCCCAACGACATCTACCTGCGTGATCGCAAAATCAGCGGCCTGCTCGCAGAGACCGTTTCCACCCGCAACGGCATGCTCCTCGTGCTCGGCATCGGCCTGAACGTCAACTCGCTCGAATTTCCGCCCGAAATTCCCGCTACTTCGTTGCTGCGAGAGATTCAATCGCCCGCGCTTCATGAAATCGACCGCAACGCGCTCGCAAGCTGCCTGCTCGGCATGCTGCACGGCGAACTCCACCGTATCGACGACGATTTCACTGCCGCCATCGCCGAAGTCCGCGAGCGAAGCTGGCTCCTCGGCCGCCAGATCCGTGCCCAGGCCCTGCACGGAGAAGTTTTCGGCCGCGTCCTCGATCTGAATGAAGAGGGCCACCTCATCCTCAAGCTCGCCGACGGCAGCACCCACACGCTGACCAGCGCCGACGAGGTGCGAAGGGTGTAATTCCGCGTTCGACATTCGCCGTTCGGCATCCAAAATGCGCGCCCCATGTTTCGCGCCCTGCTCACGTCCCGTCTTCAAGCTGCCTTCGCCGCCGCAGGCATCAGCCTGCCTGAAGGTTTCACGCCGAACGTCGTCATCGCCTCGGACACGCGTTATGGCGACTACCAGAGCAATGCGGCGATGATTCTGGCGAAGCAGCTCAAGACGAATCCACGCGCGCTGGCGGAACAGATCAAAACCGCGCTCCAGGTGGATGACTTGTGCGAAAAGACCACGGTGGACGGCCCCGGCTTCCTCAATTTCACACTCAGCCCGGCCGCGCTGGCGCAACGCCTCGCTTTGATCACGAAGGACGACCACATGGGCGTTCCGCAGGTCGAGAAGGCGAAGACCATCGTCATCGACTTCTCCGCGCCGAACATCGCGAAGCCGATGCACGTCGGCCACATTCGCAGCACGTTCATCGGTGACTCGCTGGCACGCGTGGCGCGTTTCATCGGTCACAAGGTCATCACCGACAACCACGTCGGCGACTGGGGCACGCAGTTCGGCATGATCATTCATGGCTGGAAGAC
>JAEUHJ010000006.1 GCA_016795375.1 Verrucomicrobiaceae bacterium | reverse complement strand
CCCGAAGAACATCGCGATCAGCGGCCCCAGCACCATGCTGGGCGTGCAGATGCCCAAGGTGGCCGCCAGCGTGCTGCCGCGATCCTCGAGCGTGTTCGGCCGCAGCGCGGCGATGGCTCCCAGCGGCACGCCGATGACGAGCGCGATGAGCAATCCGGCCATGCCGACCGTCGCGGACACGGGAAAGCCGGAGGCGATGATCTCATCCACGCCGCGTCCTTTGTAGTGATAGGACTCCGGCAGGTCGAGTGTGGCGTAGTGACAGATTGTGAGCCCGAGGCGCACGATCCACGGCTTGTTGAGGCCGAAGTACTCCTCCTGTGCCTTTTTGGTCTCCTCCGAGACGTTGCGCTCATTCCGGATCGCGCCGCCGGGCACCATCTGCGAGAGCGTGAAGGTGATCGTGATCACCGCGAGGATGACGACGACGCCTTGTACAAAGCGGCTGAAGAGGAAGCGGATCATTCAGGCTTCTCGTAAAGATCGCTGATGTCGGCGGAGGCGAGTTCGATGAGATACGTCGCGATCTTCGTGCCGAGAGCCTCGAAGTAGCGTCTGCCTTTCTCGGCGGTGGAATGCTGCGGGTCGCCGCTGCCGGTGTCATTGGTGGCCTTGAGCCAGTCCCGCTGTGCCCAGGCCCATTTTTCGTTGATGGCCTTGAGCTTCCAACGGTTGTCCGTGCCGGGACCCCATTCGGACTTCGGCAGCACGAGATGCGGATGCAGGTGCAGGATGAGACTGGTCTCGCGTTCATCGGCGTGGTCGCCTACGACGTTGAAAATGTCGCCGCCTTTGACCGCATGGAACCAGCTCACCGTGGACAGGAACATCCTCGGATGCCGCGCCTGCAGCTCACGCAGCATCTGGCGGAAGTCATTGCCGCCGTGGCCGTTCATGATGACGAATTTCATCACGCCCACACCTTCGAGACTGCTGATGACATCCTCCAGCACTGCGAGTTGCGTGCTGGGATTCATGTTGATGCAGAACGGGATGTCGAGCTGGCCGGTCTGCACGCCGAAGGGCATGTTCGGCAGGATGCCGACCTTCGCGCCCGCCTCCCACGCGATACGGCCCGCCTCGGCGGCGATGGCGTCGTTTTGCAGCGAGTCCGTGGCGTAGGGCAGGTGCCAGTTGTGCGCCTCCGTGGCCCCCCACGGCAGGACGGCCACTTCGTAGCGCGTGGCTTTGACGTGCTTCCAGTTCGTTTCAGCGATGATCCAGGGGCGTGGTCCGTGCATGCTCATGAAGCGCGAGGATAGAGAGACAAATGGAGGATGCAAAGCCGGCAAACGGGCAGGCTTGTTACGCCCGAAATGAGCCACTGAGGATGCAGGTTGGCACGCATCCATGTCGGCTGGGCCGCGAACAGGACTGCCCCTGTGAAAGAGGACGGTTGTAAAAGGTAGTTCTGGCCCCGAAACCAGGAGAACAGAACACCATGGAAAAGAGCAGACATGGCGGAGAGAAGATCGTGAGCATCCGCAGCACAGCTGCCGCCGGGGAGGAAAAGAGTCATCATCACCGTCGAAGCAGCGCCCACACCCCGGTGTCAGGCCGGAGCAAGACTCAAGAACCGGGTGAAATCAGCACTCAACCTTCGCCCAAGAGTGGCACGCGCAACACAAAGCATAAGAACGCGCACCCGTTAAAGCCGGGCTTGTTCAACCAGAGGGGCATTGGCTGGCTCGTTCCTCGCAGCCATGCATCCTTTCATGTCAGGCGTCTTCATTGGAGCGCGGAAAAGAAGCTCTGAAGCTTGGTCGGGTCGAGCCGGTCATCCGTGCGGACACTGCTGCACAAGTCCAGACCGAACGGCTCCACCGTCGCCACGGCCTCCGCGACGTTGCCTGCGGTGAGCCCGCCGGCGAGAAAGAGTGGCACGCTCACCGCCTCACGGATGCGGCGGCTCGTCGTCCAGTCGTGAGTGCGGCCCGTGCCGCCGAGCAGTTTGACGGGCAGTGAGGTGTCGCCCGAATCGAGCAACAGCGCGTGAACGTGCTCCGCGGCCGTGCGCGCCAGTTCGACGGCCTCCGGCCCCGTGACGTGAATGACCTGCACCAGAGCGATGCCGGGCAGCTCGCGGCGCAAGTCGCGGTAAACCGAAGCCCCATGTAGTCGCAAAGCTGGAGCGTGTTCGTGCCGCACCGACGCTGCTGCGCGATAATGCTGTCCGCCGAGGTCGCGCTGGTAAGCAGAAACGTGCCGATGGGTGGCGGAATGCACCGGGCAATCTCCGCGATGGTCTCCTCCGCGATGACTCCGGGGCCGCTCGGCATCGCGGAAACCAGTCCCAAGGCGGACGCTCCACTGGCAATCGCAATCCGCGCCTCGTCAAGCGAGGCGATGCAACAGATTTTGACTCTTGGTTTGGTTGTCACGGCAGATGTGCGTAGTCGTCTAACGTCGAAGTCCACACTCCCGCTGCCGGGGGGCGTGGCTCCGATTCAGGTTGAGGGTGGTAGTGATCCCGAGAAATCCGACTCGTAGCGGGCAGCGGGTTGTGGTGCGACGCCTTGTTCGCTTTGATTTTTCTCTTCGGAGCATGGGTGGTGAGAGAGTTCAACAGAGATTCACGTTTCTGCGGCGGCCTTGAGGAATCGAAGATGTAGAATGTCGCTGTGAATCGCGACGTTATGAAACCCGATCCCGAAATCGAGAATCGCGTCCTGGAGGCCCTCGAATGACGCCATCGAGGCGATTTGCCGGACGTGAGTCTCCAGATAGCTTGTCGCCTCATCAGGTTGTTGGCCGAACGTGAAGCATGTGTATCCGAGCATGAGGCGGAGGCAAGACTCGTTTTGCTGGAGGCGCGTGGCCCGCCTTCTGGCCGGATACACCGCTTCACGATGGCCGCGCTGATCTACCCTCGCCTAACTAAATCTCTTTTGGTCTAAAAATCCGTGGCATCTCATTGGAAAGGACAGGATTTTTTTCACTGCTTGGGGATGCGCGCTTGCGACAGTCGCCTCCGGCTTCTAATTTATATGACAAGTAATGATTATTTGCCTCGAATCGTCGATCCTGGGCGGGTATCTCTCCAATGAGGTGCCGGGCCTGGTGACAGGAGTGTTGCATCTGGCCGGTCAAAACCAGCCGGTGCGCGTGGAACTGGTGGGAAATTTCTTGCGGGACATCGCCGGTTGCCGGGTGGACTTTCATAATCCGCTGCCAGAGGCCAATGAAAGCCATGTGGAGGCGATTTCAGCACTCCAGCATGGTTACAGCGGCCTGATGACCGCTTCCTACCGCGTTGCGAAGCTGCCCAGACGCCGTGCCATCCAGTCAGGGAACTTGATGACGCTGCCCGTGCCGCCGGGGCTGAAGAACCTGCTTTTTTTTGAGTGGTTCAACCAGGATCACCAGCGTATCTTGATCCAGTCGTGGCACCTGCAATTGCGCGTCTCGACACCGCGCTGGCAGCTGACCAAGGAGGAGGAAGCCGCCCTTTTGCGACAGAATCGTGCCAGGCGGAAGCATTTTCTGCTGGGCGACAAACGAAATGCGAAATCTGCCGACGCGCTGCACAGCCCGGGATTTGACGACCCCTTTCAACCTGCCAAACCTGGTAGCGACCCCTTTGGTCCGGTGGAGAGCGAACCACCAAAGAAGGCCGCCAGGTCCGGACGCCTTGAGGGCGGTGAGCCTGCGATGCGCTCTGCGGCGCTGGCGAAGGAGCTACGGCGTTTTCAAGGCCTGCTCGTCTTCAATGAAGAGGTGCGGACGCGTCCTGCGGTGATGCGGCTGCTCTCCACGGTGGCCGACCTGGCCGCGCATCTGATTCATGTACTGAGCCAGTTCAGCGGGAAGGAAAAGAACCAGTGGCAGTTCCTTGTGACCGATCTGGAGCAGAGCCTGCCCTTGTTTGCGGCCGCGTTGAATGCCACGGACAAGCTGGTGCAACAGCATCCCGACGGCGCGGACATGGAATGGCTCGCTGGAGTGCAAGCCAGCCTCCTGAACATCGAGCTGCGCATGCGGGAACTGCTGGGATTGCTGCGTTGAGCACGCGGCGCGGGGTTGATCGGGGCGGACCTTGCGTCTAGCATGAAGGATCATGCGCCTCTCCCACTTCGCCCTGGCTCTCACGGTCATTTTGCTCGCCATCACCAGCTACCTGGCCTGGGAGGCGCAGGAGGAGGCCCAGGGGGCGCGCAGGGAGCTCGATCTCGTCCGCAAACAACAGGCCGCCCGTGATTCGGCCATGCCCGTGCGGCCCAGCACGGTGGCTTCCCTGCCCCCGCCCCCCGCGCCGCCAGCACCAGCGGCCCCTGCCGCCTCGTCCATGCTTCCGCTGGCCGGGAGCGCCTTGATGCCCGGATCTCCTGTGGCGACAGCAGCTCCGGCGGCGGCACCATTGACGGCGCTGCAAAAACAACTGCTCGGCATGCCGGCGATGGCGAAGGTGGTCGAAATTCACAGTGACCAGGGTTTTGCCGTCATCAATGCAGGCAAGAACAAGGAACTCGCCAGGGGCATGAAGTTTGACGTGCGGCGCGGCGACGGCCTGGTGGGCCGTGTGGTCGTGGGGGACAGCATCGAAGCATCCGAGGCGGTCGTGGACATCGACACCAGTGTCAGCCTGCCCGGCGTGCGCATCGAGGTGGGTGACGAATTGATCCTCCCGGTGCGGAAATGAACCCTGCCTGCGATGCAGCGTGAACGTCTCGACCTCGCCCTGGTGAAGCTGGGCGTCGTGCCTTCGCGCGAGCAGGCGAAACGGCTCATCATGGCGGGCGAGGTCAGCGTGATGGGGCGGCGCGTCACCCAGCCCGGCTGGCTGGTGAAAGAGCGAGAGCAGATCGTCGTGCGGGAGCGTCCGAAATTCGTCAGCCGCGGCGGATTGAAGCTCGAAGGAGCGCTGGATCACTTCGGGATCGATGTCACGGGCATGACCGCGCTGGATGTGGGCGCTTCCACGGGCGGATTCACAGACTGCCTCCTGCAGCGTGGGGCCGTGAAAGTTTTCGCCTACGATGTGGGGACGAACCAGCTTGCCTGGAAGTTGCGCAGCGACCTGCGGGTCGTCTCCCGTGAGCAGTTCAACCTGCGCCATATGAAACGGGAGGATGTGGGACAGGATGTGGACATCCTGGTGGCCGACCTGTCCTTCATCTCGCTCACCTTGGTGCTTCCGGCTGTTTTGCAGGTGCTGCGCGCTGGCGGACACGCGGTCGTGCTCATCAAGCCGCAGTTCGAGCTCTCCCGTGAGGAAATCGGCAAGGGGGGCATCGTGCGGGAGCCGGAACTGCACGCCAAGGCATGCGCCCGCATTGAAGATTTCGTACGTTCACAGCCCCGGCTCCAGTGGGAGGGCCTGATGGAATCGCCAATCCAAGGGACAGACGGAAATCGTGAGTTCCTGGCCTGGTTTCGAGTTCTCGACTGAGTCCGGATTTCGAAATTGTCGTGGGTTGGAACACCCTTTTTACACCGGGAGCCTCGGAACCCAGGCGTCCCCCCTCAAAAAGTGAAGAAACGGGATGGAAGCCGGAGAGGCAAATTGGGGCCAGGGGACTCGGCCGAAGTCGCGGCCTTAGTTCTCAAAAATATGAAAAAACTTATTATGCGATTATTGTGTTTGTGTTTTTGAGAATATTATCATAATTTACATTTATCATAGATAATTGTTTTTCAATATGACAATACACTGCTCTCGTTCCCAACGCGGCTTCAGCCTCTTTGAGGTACTGCTGTTCCTGGGCATCTTCGGGGTCATCCTGGGCATCACCGTTCCGATGTTCGGCCAGAGCGACGCGATCTATGCCGCCCGTGACCGCCGCAATGCACAGGAACTTTCCTCCACTTGCATGATGGCACAGGCCGCCGGTCTGAACTTTGTCCAGGGGGAAAATGTGGTCGAGGCCATTCGCGCCATCGTGCGTGGCGGGATGCCGACCCAGGGCGCGATGAAAGGCCGTCTTTTTGTGGTGCCCGGCTTGAGTGACGAGGATGTTCAAGGAGCCGCCAGATACCTGCGAATCCTGGAAGGGGAATTGCGCTACACCAGCAGCGTGAGGGCGCATCAGCCAGGAGATCAGAAAATGTGACGTCCAGGCGTTCGCTGGAACGCCCCGCCAGCCATCCGTGACAGCGTGCCTGGACACCGCAAGGTCCTCCGTTTGTTTTGTCTTGCCTGCCGGAGATGTTTCCACCAGCATGGCCGTTCATGAATTCCGCCTTCATCAAAAAGAACTGGTATCTTCTCACCCCGGCCGCCATTCTCCTCATTCCGGCGCTGATGGTCTTGTTTTGCAGTGTGAACTACGGCTACAGCATTTCCGAGTCGATGAAGGCGGTGCGGCACTTCGGCTCCACCAGCACCCGCTACGCGCAGGGTTTCACCGAGCGCAGGTTCAAAATGGTGCGCATCGGCATGGACGGGCGTTCGGTTTACAACACCATCAAAAACCCCATGGAGCGCAACATGCCCGAGGACACCGAGTGGCGCTACAGCCTGCCCGGCAGCGGCGCCGAGTACTATCATGAGCGCAGCATCATCCTCGAAAAAGACGGTGCAGGCATCCCCCGCGTGAAGCGGAAAATCAGCCGTTTTCACACGCCGGATTGATTCAGGCGTGAACCACGCGAAACTAGCGCATCCCCCATGAGTCATTCCATCACGAGGTTTTTGCCGCGCGCCAGCTTCGCAGCCGTGCTCCTGCTGCTGGCATCATGCCAGAACTCCGCGCACATCAAAGGCCTGCCGAAAAACCTGCCGGTCATCAATCTTCACGGCTCCACCAGCACGCCTTCCCATGGCATGTCGCATCCTGACTACCCATTTGCTGACAACGGCGACTACAAGACCGACTGGGCCGCCGAGGGCGGACAGGGAGCTGGCATGGACTACTCCTCGTGGCGTTCCTCCCATGGCGGCTCGGCCACCCGCAGCTCCAGAGGCTCAAAGGGCAAATCCAGGCCCAAGTCCAAATCCAGCGGCAAGGGCGGTTCCTACACCATCAAGAGCGGTGACACGCTCGGTGCCATCGCTCGCAGGAACGGTACGACTGTCGCCAAGCTCAAAGCCGCCAACGGTTTGAAGTCAGACCTCATCCGCTCCGGCAAAGCGCTCAAAATACCCAAGTGACCCGCCTCGCCTGCATCGCGCTGATTGCGCTGGCCCTGCCCGCCGCGTCAGCATCCGCGCAAACGATGCGCTTCACCACCGTGGTGATCGATGCGGGCCACGGCGGGAAGGACGGCGGCTCCGTGTGGAACGGCCTGGTCGAAAAGAAGCTCTGCCTGGATGTCGCAAAGCGTGTCGAGACCGGGCTGAAGTCCCGTGGCCTGAAAACGGTCATGACACGCCGCGCCGACACGTTCGTGGAGCTCGATCAGCGCGCGCGACTGGCCAACCGCGTGCCATCCTCGGTCTTCGTCAGCATTCACTTCAACGGCAGCCGCAAAACCATCATCTCCGGCGGCGAGGCCTACTACCGCAGCCCGCGCGGCAGGATTCTCGCCACCGCCATCAGCCGGTCCATCAAGGCCAAAGTGCCCGGCGGCAGCCGCGGCGTCTTTGATGCCGACTACAAAGTCCTGCGTGAGACCAGGATGCCCGCCGTCCTCGTCGAATGCGGCTACATCAGCAACAAACGTGAGGCACGGCGTTGCGCCGATCCCGCGCATCGTCAGAAACTCGCCGACGCCATCGTCAGCGGCCTGCTTGCCGTGCGCGCGCGATGAGTCCCCGCGCTTTCATTTCTTTTGAAAACCGGACGGCAGGAAGCAGCGGCCCGCCATTTGACGAACCCCCTGCCGTGGTGGAAAGAAAAGCAGCCAATGTCAGCACCTGCCACCAGCGCCAGCAATCCCGTCTTCCCGTTTCATCTCGTGCGGGCTGATCTGGAGCGTGTGGAGGCCGCGATCCTCGAGCAGGCCCGCGCATTTGATCCCGGCGTCGAGGGCTATGTCAGCTACGTTTGCAAAACTTCCGGCAAACGCATCCGTCCCGCGCTCGCCGTCCTCGCCGGTGGAGCCACGGGCGGCACACATGAAGGGCACACCCGCCTCTCCGTCATCCTCGAACTCGTCCACATCGCCTCCCTCGTTCACGACGACATCATGGATGGAGCCGACATCCGCCGCGCCATGCCCACCGCCGTTGCGAAATGGGGCAGCAGCCTCAGCGTGCTGCTCGGCGACAGCCTTTTCGCCTACGCGCTCGAGCTCGCCACCGAATTCGACGACACGCATGTCTGCCGCACCATTGCCCGCGCATCGCGTGATGTGTGCTCCGGCGAAATCCTGCAGACGCAGCGCCGTTTCGACCTCAATCTCTCCGTCGCCGAATATTTGAAAATGATCGAGATGAAGACCGCCGCGCTTTTTGCCGTCGCCAGCGAGCTCGGCGCGCGCCTCAACCAGCAGCCCGGGAACGTTCAGCACGCGCTGCGCGATTATGGCAGCAGGCTTGGCACCGCCTACCAGATTTACGACGACTGCCTCGATCTCGTCGGCGATGAAAAAACCGTCGGCAAGACCCTGCGCACCGATCTCGTGCGTGGAAAACTCACGCTGCCCATCCTTTACCTCCTCGAAGGCGCCACCGAGGCACAGAAGCAAAAGCTCAATCGCATGCTGCTCAAGGGCGAGCCCATGGACACCTCCATCCTCGCCGGCATCGCCGACTACGACGGCGCTGTGGACCGCGCGGTGAAATTCGCCCAGGACATGCTCGTCAGCGCCCGCGCCGACCTCATCTGCCTGTCCGCCACTCCGCACAAACAGGCGCTCGCGGACATCGTCGGCTACCTGCACGGCCTGCTCGACCAGTGCCGGGCGATTCATTGAAGCTGCGGAGTCGTGTGAACTGCGAACGGATTCATGAGCCGCATCCACGACATCCCCGAAAACGACCGCCCGCGTGAACGTCTCCTCCGCCTCGGTCCGCAGGCGCTCTCCGACGCCGAATTGCTCGCCCTGTTCATCAACACCGGCACCAAGGGCGAAAACGCCCTGGAAATCGGCCGGCGTTTGCTGAGCGACCACAAATCACTTCGCGCTCTTTCACGGCTCGAACCTGCCGTTTTGAGCAGGATCAAGGCGCTCGGCCCCGCCAAGACCGCCAAGCTCGCCGCCGCCTTCGAACTCGGCCGCCGAGCTCAACAAATCACGGATGCCGAGGTCATTCTCGGCCGCCCGCAGGACATCTACGCCTACGTCGGAGCCGAAATGCAGGCTCTCGGCCATGAGTCTGTGCGCATCATCCTGCTCAGCACCAAGCTCGCCGTCATCCGCAGCGAGGAGGCATTCCGCGGCAGCTTGAACGAATGCGTCTCCCACCCGCGCGACTTGCTGCGGAAGGTGCTCATCCACAACGCCTACGCCTTCATCCTCGTCCACAACCATCCCTCTGGCGATCCCGCGCCCAGCGACGCCGACCGCCGCATCACCCGCCGCCTCCGTGACGCCTCAGAAGCCACGGGCGTGCAACTCCAAGATCACGTCATCATCGGCGCCCCTTCCACGTCACATGCACAGCCATATTTCAGCTTTCGGGAGCATGGGATGCTCTGAGGGCTTGTTCATCGTGAAAATTTTTGAGTTTTAGATTTGAGAAAACATCATGAGTCAGGACGAAACCGAACGTAACATGGGCGTGCAGCCCCTGGATGGCATCATGGCCGGGCATGAGCTGGGAAATCACGACCTCGTGGCCGCCAGCACCGAACCCATGACTCACAAGGCCGTCCAGCGTGCCCGCAAAGGCCGCCGCCTGACGAAGCACATGAAGCAGCGCATGGCGGATGCCCTGAACCGGGCCGTGAAACTGCAGGGCAAGGAGATCGAACATGCGTGGGGCGTGAAGGATTTGTTCACTTATTGACGCCGCGCTGTTCGGATAGCCGCATGTGCATCGCGAGTCTTGCCGTCGCGGCCCCGGCACGCTAGCATCGCCGCCCATGTCCGACGTCATCACCAACCGCCGTTTCGTCACCGCCGCTGAAAAGGTCGATTTCCTCTCGCCGTGGACGCTGGAGGAGTGGCTGTGCCGCGGTGACATCGTGAACAACGGGCATCTCATGATGGTGCGTGCGAACATGGAGCCTGGCCGCAGCCATCCGTTTCACTCGCACCCGACACGCGAGGAGCTGATCTACATCATCTCCGGCAAGGCGGAGCAGTGGGTGGGGAAGCAGAAAAAAATCCTCGGCCCCGGTGACATGGCGTTCATTCCGATGGGCGAGATTCACGGCACATGGAATGCTGGCGACGAGATGCTCGTCTTTCTCGCGATCCTTTCGCCCGCGAAGGCGGATGAGCCGGGCATCATCGATCACAGCCACGAGGAGCCGTGGAATGCGCTGCGGTCGGCCTGACCCGGCTCCGCCATATTTTATCGCGCCAATCCGCGCGCCACTGCATGACGGCATTGCGGGAAAACCGGCGTTTCGCCGCGACCTTTACGGGTGCGCCAGGTTCCAGTCCGCTTGCCCGCCAACATCATGCGACACACACTGATCTTCCTGACCCTGGCCGCCACGCTCACCGCCCAGGTTACCTCTGAAAACAACGAAATGCTGCGCGAAGGGCTGAAACGCCACCCTGAGGCGGATGCGAACAAAGACGGTGTCCTCAGCATGGAAGAAGGCCGCGTGTTCCTGGCCAGGGCGCGGAAAAAGAAGACGGACGACGCCACGCCGCCAAAGAACGCCTTGAAGCCCGATTTTGCCGACGTGGCCTACGGCACGCATGAGCGTGACCGTGTCGATGTTTACCTCGCCAAATCCGGCCAGCCCACGCCGGTTGTCTTCGCGATCCATGGCGGTGGTTTCCGCAACGGCGACAAGAAGCGCTGGGGAACCGACCCGGTCGTGCGGCAGCTCCTCAACAGCGGCGTCTCTTGCGTGGCGGTGAATTACCCGTTCCTCGATGCGATGCCGGTCCAGGACATCATGCGACACTGCGCACGCGCCGTGCAGTTCACACGCTCGAAGGCGGGCGAATGGAAGCTGGACAAGGCGCGCTTCGCCTCCATGGGCGGTTCCGCCGGCGCGGGAACCTCCCTCTGGCTCGCCACGCACGACGACATGGCTGCTCCGGACGCTGCGGATCCAGTTCTGCGCGAGTCCACCCGCCTCTCCTGCGCCGTGTGCAACGCCACGCAGGCCACCTACAATCTCACACGCTGGGAGTCTTTTCTCGGCCCGGTGAAGCCGGAGTTCAACACCAACGAGGCCGAGGGGGCGCTATTTTACGGCTTCTCGTCCGTGGCTGACTATGCCACGGAGAAAGGCAGGCACGTTCTGCGTGAGTGCGACATGCTGCACTGGGTGTCGAAGGATGATCCTCCGTTGTTTTTGAACAATTCACAGGTCGTCGAAACACCGCGGACGCGTGGTGAATGGCTGCACTGCGCCCATCACGCCCGCGAAGTTCACAGGGCATGCGCCGCCGCAGGCGTACCGTGCATCGTGTTGCAGGACGCGCCGGAGCCGAAACCGGACGCGGTGAAGTTTCTGCTGGAGCATCTGAAAGTTTTGCCCGGAGAAGGCTGAAAACGTGCTTGCGCAGCGTGCGGAGTCGGCTATTACTCGCGCCCTTCACCGACCCTGGCTGTCAGCAGTCAGGAATGCCTCCGTAGCTCAGTTGGTAGAGCAGTTGACTCTTAATCAATTGGTCCTAGGTTCGAGTCCTAGCGGGGGTACCACTCAAAAGAGTGGTTTGCAGCGGGGTTTGGACACAGAAATCTCCAGCCATTCGGCTCCCCGATGGGTTCCCCACGCCTCCGCTTCCAGCTTGGCGGCGGCGAGGCCTGCCGAGCCACCTCTGGCGGTGATGGCGGCCCTCACCTCAGGGCGGAGAAGCGTCCCGCGCAGATCGCGCACGGGAGACGCGAAGGCTTTGAAATGCTCCGTGGTGCCCACATGCTGCCAATACGTCACCAGAGCATCCGCCAGCCGTGGCGCGGCACGATGCACGCGGCGCGTTTTGAGCGCGGAGGCGGACAGCCCGCCGCCCACCATGCCGGTGCCGTCGGGATCGACAACGGCCTCGCCATTGAGCGCCTCCCAGGTGCCCGGAGAGTAGTTGTCAATCTGCGGCAGCGGTGCGCCAAACATGCTTTGGAACACAGCGTTGATGGAATGGTGGCCGTCCCTGTATTGCCTCGCCAACCATGCCCGGATTTCTTTGGCCTCCGGCTCCAGCTTGCTCTCGATTTCAGAGATCACCTCCGTCGTGTAGCCGTGGAAAGTGAGCGCGTCCTGATAGTCCTTTTGCCGCGCCAGCATGGTCAGGTTGACGGCCTGGTTCTGCGAGAGCTTGAGCGCCGTTGGCGTGCCGGGAGACAAGCGTGCGAGTGTGAGGTTGTCTTTCCGGCGGTTGGCCGGGAGCGCCTCATTGGCGGCCCATGCCTCCATGAGTTGATCCACCTCCGCCTCGTCGAAGCCGAGCGCCTTGGCGCTGGCGCGGTCTTCGATGATCTTGCGCACGGTGTCGGCGGGAACCTTTATCTTGGTTTCCCTGCGGTCTTTCATCCACGAGACGGACATGGCCGTTTCCCCGTTCACCTGCGCAAAGTCCCAAAGCCGTTCTTGATAATTCAGCGAGCCAAAAATGCCCCGCATGGCATCGTTGAAATCGTCACGTTTGGCGCGAACCGCGTCCGTGCGCTGATGGGTGGCCCGCCGGATGGACTCCACCAGACTCCGCGCCACGGCGGAGTCTTCACCAAACAGCTTGGTCATCACTTGCTCAAAGGAAATGAGGTTGTAACCCCATCCGCCCGCCGCACGCTTGACGGTTTTTTCGTTCTCCAGATCGTTTTGGAGGTCGGCTATGTCGTGAGGCGTGCCGGTGTCCTGACGCAGGGCGTCCGCGTTCATGCGCAGTTCCTCAAGCCGCAGCTCTGCCAGCATGCGCCAGCGGTTTTTCCCGCTCGCCACCACCTCTCTCAACCAGTCGAGCGCGGCGCTCATGCTTTCCGAGTTCTGCGCATCCATGCCGCCTAACAATTCGAGCACCTGCATTTGCTCCACGATGTCCGCCAGATCGGCGTCAGGCTCCAGCATGGCCTGTTGAAGCTCGTGCCGCCTGCCGTCCATGCCCTTTTCCGGCACGGCCATCATTTCGCGAGCCAGCATCACGGCGGCGTGAGCTTCCGGTGTCATGCTGCCTTTGGGCTTTTTGCCCGCCTTCATTTCCGGCTCCGCTTTCTCAAACACCTTGTCGAGCTGGGCGCGGACTTCCTTCTTGAGCCACTTCTCAAGCTCCACGTTCAGCTTCTCGATCCGCCGCTCGATTTCTTTGAGCATGGCCTCGTCCGTCGCCAGACCGGCGAGCTTGACGTAGCCGCCCACCTTTGCCCGCACTTCGGGCGGCGCGGCGGCGAGGATGCCGTCCAGCGTGCGCAGAGCGGCTTTCAGCATGTCGCGTTGCGCTTTCGGGCTTCCGGCCTCTTTGCGGGCCTGATTCGCCCATGCTTCGGCTTCGAGCTTGGCGTCAGCGCGTGCGGCCCTCTGCGCTGCTTTGTAGGCGTCCACCGCCTCGCGGTGCGCGGCCTTGTTCTTGGCCGTCGAGGCTATGCGCTTCGCCAGCTCGTCCCAAAGCGTGTCCGTGTAGGCGTCCGGCAAAAGCCCGGCGTCGTACATGGCCTGAGCCATTTCATCCGGCATGATGCCCGACCCTTTGGCGAACCACGAGGGCGGCAGCCACGGCTGGCCGTCGTAGTCGCCAGACTTGGCCTCGACCTTGCCGAGCCTCTTGGCCGTGCTCTGTGACATGAGCTTGCCAAAATCGAGCATGGTGGAGATGAAAGGATCATCCTCCAGGTTGGCCGGATCAAACTCCAGCTCCATGCGTGCGCCCTCATTCAGGCCGTCGAGGTAGGCTTGCACGCGCCGCTCGTAGCCGTCCGCCGCCCGGAATCGCTGCTCTTTGTCAATGCTGGAGGCGCTGCGCAGAACCGCGCCTTTTTCGATCCACTCCGCGCCAAGGCGGAGCGCCCGCTGCTTCGCCACCTGAGCAATCGCCATCCGAAGTTCTGGAGAACGCTGGAACGGCGAGAACGCGGCGGCAATGCGGCTCTCGTAGTCGCCGGGGCGGAGGGAGAAGGTCTTGATTGGGGCGTCTGGCGTCCATCCGTCCTTCCAACGCTGGATGAAGCCAGCCAGCTTGCCAATCTTGGCGTTCTCCACTTCTATGCTCGCTCGTGCACCGGAGTCATCCTCCATGTCTATGAGGGCGTTTCCTCCAGACTCTATCAGCAAATCAGCCAGTCGGGCCTTTTGCGCGGACGTGATCCCCCGCCTGCCGTGTATGGTGATAGCCCCGCTTTGGTCAACGCGAATCGCCCCCATGCGCATGAACTCCACCATTGGCATCCACGTCTCGGTATATGATGGCATGCCATCCCACTCGACCTCGCGGTGGTCTATCCCTCGCGAACCTGCCATGTAGTCACGCCCTCCATCGGAGGGCGTGAAATAATCGCCCATAAGATGCCAGGCATTTAGTTGTTGCTTTCGCGCAAGCATCCACCACTTTCAGCCCCATGAACGCCTCTCCTTCCCTTGTTCCTCAATCCCTCCCGCTCGAAGATCAACTCATCGGCGTCAACGCCAAAACCGGCCTCTACCCAGGCGCGCGTTCCTGGTCCGGCGGCAGGCGGCGCATCCTCGGGCGCGGCCCTCTCGAATCCTACTGCTACCACGCCATGTCTCGCACCTGCGGCGGTGATGTCTTCTTCGATGACGTGGAGAAGGAGGCCCTGCGCCGCGTC
>JAEUHJ010000041.1 GCA_016795375.1 Verrucomicrobiaceae bacterium | reverse complement strand
GAGGAGGCTGTCGCGCAAGGGCTTGAACTCGTCCTGATTCCCGGTGAAATAATCGGAGGCAAGCCAGTCGAGGCTGAGACGCAGATCCTCGTTGGCCCAGTAGAAGTCATGCGGGTTGTAGCCTTTGGCGTAAAGCTCGGTGACCTCCTCGACAGTGAGTCCGAAGATGAAGATGTTGTCAGGGCCGACCTCTTCGAGGATTTCAACATTCGCGCCGTCGAGCGTGCCGATGGTGAGCGCGCCGTTGAGGGCCAGCTTCATGTTGCCAGTACCTGACGCCTCCTTGCCGGCGGTGGAGATTTGCTCGGACAAGTCGGCGGCTGGAATGATGCGCTCGGCGAGAGAGACGCCGTAGTTCGGCAGATAGATGATCTTCAATCTGCCATCGACACGCGGGTCGTTGTTCACCTTGGCGGCGAGGGCGTTGATGGCATGGATGATGTTTTTGGCGAGGTAGTACCCAGGAGCGGCCTTGGCGCCGAAGATGAAGACGCGCGGCGCCATGTCGATCTGAGGATCGGCGATGATCTTGCGGTAGAGACTGGTGATGTGCAGCAGATTGAGGTGCTGGCGCTTGTACTCGTGCAGACGCTTGATCTGCACGTCAAAGAGCGCGTCGGCGCTGACGGAGACGCCGCAGGTGTCCTGGATGATCCGGGCCAGATGCACTTTGTGCCCGCGCTTGATGGCGTGGAACCTCTCTCGAAACGAGGCGTCGTCCGCGAAACGGTCGAGCTCACGCAGCCTGGACGAGTCCTTGAGCCAGCCGCAGCCGATTGACTCGGTGATGAGGGAGGAGAGCTGCGGATTGCAAACATCGAGCCAGCGTCGGAACGTGACACCGTTGGTGAGGTTGAGGAAGCGGTCGGGATACAGCTCGAAGAACTCGGGGAAGAGACGCTCGCAAAGCAGGCGCGTGTGCAGCGCGGCGACTCCATTGGTGGCATGCCCCCCGAGCACGGAGAGGTGCGCCATGCGGACGCGCTTGGTCCCGCCTTCCTCGATGATGGAGAGCGCCTTTTTCTTCTCCGCGTCGCCTGGCCAGCGGGCTTCGACGTCGCCGTTGAGGAAGCGGGAATTGATCTCGTAGATGATCTGCAGATGGCGCGGGAGCACGCGTTCAAAGAGCGAGGTGCTCCAGGTCTCCAGCGCCTCCGGCAGCAGCGTATGATTGGTGTAGGAAAAAGTTTTCTGGCAGATTTCCCATGCCTGCGTCCATTCGACCTTCTCCTCATCGACGAGGATGCGCATGAGTTCTGGAATGGCGACGGCAGGATGGGTATCGTTGAGCTGGATGGCCGCCTTGGTGGGAAATTCGCTCCACGGCAGGTTGTATCCGCCTTTGAAACGGCGCACGATGTCAGCCAGCGAGCAGGCGACGAAGAAATACTGCTGCACGAGCCGCAGCTCCTTGCCGGACTCGGTGGCGTCGTTCGGATAAAGCACCTTCGAGACAGTTTCCGCGATGGCCTTCTCACGCAACGCATCGACGTAGCTTCCTTCATTGAAGACCTTGAAGTTGAAATCCTCGTCCGCCTGCGCCTGCCAGAGACGGAGCACGTTCACCGTGCTGCTGTCGTAGCCGACGATGGGAATGTCCCACGGCAGGCCGAGGAGGCATTTCGTTTCGGCCCACTCCTGGTGCGGCTGGCCGGACGTGTCGAATTTTTGAATGACCTTCCCATAAAGGTGGACTTTCTGGCGGTAGGCGGGCCGCGCGATCTTCCACGGACTGCCGTCGCGCATCCAGGCGTCGGGATGCTCCACCTGCCTGCCGTTCACGAACTCCTGACGGAAGAGGCCGAACTCGTAGTGGATGCCGTAACCGATGGCAGGAAGGTCCAGGGTGCTGAGCGAGTCCATGAAGCAGGCCGCAAGGCGCCCGAGGCCGCCGTTTCCGAGGCCCATGTCGGGTTCTTTGTGCAGCAACATGTCGAGATCCTTGCCCATGTCCGTCAGCGCCTGCCGGGCCGCCTCATAAAGGCCGGCGTTGCGGAGATTGTTCTCCAGGAGGCGGCCCATGAGATATTCGAGAGAGAGGTAATGCACACGACGCACCCCCAGCGCGCGATGTTTGGAGCGGGACTGGGTGGCGCGGTCCATCACACGGTCACGCACCGCGAGGGATGTGGCGACGAACCAGTCGTTCTCGCTGGCGGTCTCGACATAGGCGCCGAGGGTGAAGCGCAGGTGGTTGGTGATCGAGAGCTTGAGGCTTTCAGAAGTGTTGAGGACGGCGCAGTTGGCGGGTGTTTCCATGGAATAGACAAGTCATCATCACCACACCAGCCACTTGGGCGGCTCGAGCGGGGCGATGAGGAGGGTGATTTCCCCCTTGGGGGCTTTGGTTTGAAAATGAGAACGGAGGATGCCTGCCGGGCCGCGCCGGAACTCCTCAAATTTTTTCGTCAGCTCGCGCGCGACGACCACGCGCCGCTCCGGAGCGACTTCAGCCAGGATGGCGAGCGTGTCCACGAGGCGATACGGACTTTCAAAGAACACACTGGTGCAGTCACGCTGGAGCGCGGCTGCCAGCTCGGTCGTGCGCGCCCCTTTTTTATGCGGGAGAAACCCCCCGAAGTAGAACGGCGTGGTCGGCAGCCCCGACGCGGCGAGCGCGGTGAGCACCGCGCTGGGGCCAGGGATTCCCTCGACGTGCAAGCCGGCTGCGACGGCGGCTCCCACAAGGCGCTGGCCCGGATCCGACACGGTGGGCATGCCAGCGTCCGAGATCAACGCGACGCTGCCGCCCTGACGCATGTGGTCGAGCAGTTGAGGAATGCGCACGGCCTCATTGTGCTCATTGAGGCTGATGAGCCGGGCATGGATGCTGTGTTGCTTCAGCAGGATGCCCGAGTGGCGCGTGTCCTCGCAGGCGACGAGGCCGGCGGCTTTCAGAGTATCAATCGCGCGCAACGTGATGTCGCGCATGTTTCCAATGGGCGTGGCGACGAGATGCAGTCCCGCCACCAGCCTGCCACCAGTCACGGCAGGCTCAAAAGGCGCATCAATCTCCACATGGACTGATTCCATGCTTGGATCCTGATCTGAAAACGGCATTGGAGGCTCCGCAGAATTACCAGCCTTCACAAATCTGGTCCGCCAGCTCATAGGCAAGACGCTGGGCGGCGTGTTCAAGCAACTGCGTCTCCGACAACTGGAGGTTGGCATCCAGGATGATCTGGGAGTCTCCCGACGCGACGCCATTGTGCAGCACGGCACCCGATGACAGGTCTTTGATTTGAAAAGAGGTGCCCAACACCGCCTGAATCTGAGAGGAGCGCAGGATGTTGTTACGGTCGGAGCGGAACTGCGTGCGGTCGATGTTTTGGATCTTGCCCTCCAGCACAGCCTCGGCCTCGGCCTTGGAAACAACCTGGTATCCGCCATGGTTTTGCAGTTGTTTGATGACTGCGTTCGTGACCAGCACGCCAAGACGGGGCTCCAGCGTGAGGTTTTCAAAAGTCGGCACCGCGATCTTGGTGATGTTGCGAAGATGCGCGGGTTTCTGACCGCCGAGCGTGTAACCGGCACAGCCGGAAAGCAGCAGACAGAGCGGGGCCAGCAAAAAGAGAATCTGTTTCATCCAGGGAAAGGAACTTGGGGGTGAACCCCTCAGCATGGCGTGCTGCGTTGTACGCGCAAGAATTATGAGGCAGGCTTGACCGCAGGCGGCGGCGGCACAGGAGGTGTAGCCCCAGGAGCATTCGGCAGGGGCGGCACCACTGGCATGTTCGGAGCGGGAGGCACGGGGAGCAGAGCTGGCTTCTCTGTTTCAGGCACGGGAGGCAAGAGGGAACCGGCGCCGGGCATGGTGGCTCCGGGGCGGAGCGGCAGGGTGGGTTCTTGCAACGGAATAGGCATGAAGCCATCGTTCCCCGTGCGCATTTTGGGCTTCTGGCTCAGCCGGGCAAGTTCGGGAGCCAGCGGCCCGACGTAATCATCCCTGGATTTCAAATTCTGCGCCGTGAGGGCGGTGTAATCCTGCCCTGGCCCCTTCTTTGCCTCCGCCACGCCCTCGGGATCAGTGGCGGCAAGTTCCGCCAGCAATTCACGCGCCTCGGCGGAAACTTCCGGCGAGCCGAATTTCAGGGCCTCGTTGAGATAAATCGCCGCCGCCGGTGTCTTGCCGGTACGCTTGTAAAACTTCGCGACCGTGAGGGACTGGTTGGCCTCAGCGGTGTTCACCTGGCGGAGGATCATTTCCGTCTCCTGCTTGCGCGCTCCCTCCGGATTGGCGGCAATGTAGGTACGCAGGGCGTCACGCGCCATGTGGATGTTGGATGAGTCCTCGCTGCGCTGGGCGGCGATGTTGCTGATGGATCCGATACGGAACTGGGCCTCGGAAGCCTGGGAGGTGCCGGGATAGTTCTCCACCACCTTCTGATAGGCCGCGACAGCCTTGTCCTTCTCCTTCAAGTCCTGCTGGATTTCGGCGATGCTGAACTGCGCCAGCGGCGCATATTTGCCAAAGGGGGCGTTCTTGATGATCCGCTCGTAGAATTCAATGATGTCCGAAGAATTCAACTTCATGGGCAGCAGCAGCAACCCCGACTGTTTTCTCCCCCCCTTGGCTTCCTCCGCGATCTCAAACTGCTGCTCAACCGCCTCATTGAAGCGGGGGCTGTCATGGTAGCCCTGGATGAAAGCCTGGAACGCCTCGAAAGCCTCGTCCATCTTGCCGGTGTGGCGGATGATGAGCGCATTTTGAAAGGCGGCCTCGGCACCACTCGGCGTGAACGGATAGTGCTTCACGATCGTCTGGTAAAGCCCCTGCGCCTTTCCTGCCCTGCCCGCGTTGTGCGCCAGCCGCGCCTCCGCCAGCATCGCCGCGGCAGCGCTCTCCTGCGCAGCCCTCTCGTCGGACATCGGGGCCACCTTTTGTTTTTTGCCTGAGAAAGGCCACAAGGCGGGCGAAGACGCTGTCAGGGAGAGGAATGATGCGGCACATGCCAGAGCGACAGGCAGGCGGGCGGGGATGGGTGATTTCATCGGCCCGATAGTATGTTCTTGTGAACCATGCGTCAAGGTTGCACACACCCTTCCTCTCTCCTCCCGGAACTTGTTTTGCCCGGACTCCGCTCTATGGGGGCGTCATGCGTCTTCCCGCCCTCCTCGTTCTTGCGCTCCCTGCCCTGGCTTGCAGCCAGCCCCCCCCCGGCTTCAAAGTTCTGCGCGATCTTGATTATGTGGGGGCCGGCAACAAACGCCAGATGCTCGACCTCTATCTGCCCGAGACCAAGACCACCAAGCCTCGCCCCTTGGTCGTTTACATCCACGGCGGCGGCTGGGAAAACGGCAGCAAAGACCAGGCCGGTGTGCTCAGCAACCTCATCAAAGATCGCAACTACGCAGGTGCCAGCATCAACTACCGCCTCACCAACGAGGCCGTCTGGCCCGCGCAAATCCATGACTGCAAAGCCGCCATCCGCGCTCTCCGAGCCCATGCGGCCGAAAACCAGATCGACCCGGAAAAAATCGCCGTCTTCGGCATTTCCGCAGGCGGTCATCTCGTCAGCATGCTCGGCGTCACCGGTGGCGTGAAGGAGCTGGAGGGTGATCTCGGCCCCAATCTCTCCCAAAGCAGCCGCGTCACCTGCGTGCTCGACTTCTGCGGCCCCTCCAATTTTTTCACACTCCCCAGTCAGGGCAGCGTCATCAATATGGACGACCCGAAGACAGCCGTCTCGAAGCTCCTCGGCGGCACCATCAAAAACAAGCCCGCTACCGCCAGGAATGCCTCGCCCGTCACCTATCTCACCAGCGATGATGCGCCTTTCCTCCTCATTCATGGCGACAAAGATCCCCTCGTCCCCTACGCCCAAGCCACCGAGTTCGACGCCGCCCTCGAAAAGGCCAAAATTCCTTCCATCCTCCTCACCGGCACAAACAGAGGGCACGTTTTCTTCAGCGCACAGTTATTTGAACGCATGCGCGCCTTCCTCGATCGTCATCTACTCGGCAAAGACGTCCAAGTTCCCGAAGGCCCCGTTATCTTCAACTAAACGGCCAAATCGTTCCACATTCCGAATTCCGCACTCCGCATTTTAATGACTGATTCCGAAATCCAGCCCGCCATCCTCGACATGGGCCGCCGCGCCCGCGCCGCCTCCTACGCGCTTGTCAAACTCAGCAGCGACCAGAAGAACGCCATCCTGCACGCGATGGCCGATGAGCTCGTCGCACGCCAGGACACCATCCTCGCCGCAAACGCCCTCGATCTCTCCCGCGCGCAGAAAAACGGCCTCAGCAAGGCCATGATCGACCGCCTCACGCTCGATCCGAAGCGCTTGCTGGCCGTCGCCGACGCCGTGCGCGAAGTCGCCACACTGCCCGATCCTGTCGGCGAACTGTTGAGCGAGTGGACACGCCCCAACGGCCTCCACATCCGCAAAGTCCGCGTCCCCATCGGCGTCATCGGCATCATCTTCGAGTCACGCCCCAACGTCACCACCGACGCCGCCTCCCTCTGCTTCAAAACCGGCAACGCCACCATCCTGCGCGGCGGTTCCGAGGCCATCGACAGCAACCGCGCCCTCGCCGCCGCGCTCCAGGCCGGTGGAGAGCGCGCCGGCCTGCCCGCCGACAGCATCCAGCTCATCCCCTTCACCGACCGCGCCAGCGTCGAGCACATGGCGCGGATGGATCAATACCTCGACCTCATCATTCCACGCGGAGGCAAAGGTTTGATCGAAAAAGTCGTCGCCACCGCCCGCATGCCCGTCATCAAGCACTACGACGGCGTCTGCCACGTCTATGTCCACGCCGACGCCGACCAGCAGATGGCCGCCGACATCATCGTCAATTCCAAGTGCCAGAAGCCCGGCGTCTGCAACGCGCTGGAAACCATCCTCGTCCATCGCGACATCGCCGCTTCATTCTATCCGCTCGTCGGCAAACGTCTCGCCGAAGCCAAGGTCGAAGTGCGCGGCGACGATGCCGCACTTCAGCACCTCGGCGTCCCCGCCAAGGCCGCCACGGAGGAGGATTGGAGCACGGAATATCTCGATCTCATCCTCTCCGCCAAAACCGTCAGCGGATTGGACGAGTCCATCTCCCACATCAACCGGCACGGCTCCCACCACACCGACAGCATCATCACCAAGGACCGCGCCGCCGCCGAACGCTTCCAGCACGAAGTGGACAGCGCCGTCGTCCTCCACAACGCCAGCACACGCTTTAATGATGGCGGCGAATTCGGCTTCGGCGCCGAGATCGGCATCTCCACCGACAAGCTCCACGCCCGCGGCCCCATGGGCCTCTCCGAGCTGTGCAGCTACAAGTACCTCGTCGATGGCAGCGGCCAGACTCGGGGCTGACCGGCGTCGGCAGGCAACATCATGCCGAGACTTCGTGCTTGCCGCGTGAACAGTCCTGCTTTCTTCTGCCGCTGAACATGGCTTTCAAACTCGTCATCATCTCCGGCGCGCAAACAGGCGTGGAACGCGCCACCTTGGACTGGACCCTCAAACACGAAATCCCGCACGGCGGGTGGTGCGCCCTGGGTCTGCTCTCCTCCGCTGAGCCGCCCGATGCACGCTTCAAGCTCAAGGAAGGCTCCACGGACGATGTGCTGGAGGCGATCAGTTCAAACGTGCGTGACTCAGAGGCCACAGTCGTCTTCACCCAGGCCGCCAAGGCCGCCGGCACCGCCCAGAAAGCCGTCGCCCAGGCCAAGAAGCAGAAAAAACCCATCCTCCATGTCCATCGCGGCATTCTCGGTGTCTCGGAGAAAATCGTCGCCTTTCTCGACAAGCATTATATCCGCCGCCTGCATGTGACCGGCTCGCCGGAAACGGACGAGGCAGGCCTGGGTGCATGGGTGACCTCCGAACTCGAAAAAGCGAAGTCCATCCTGGATCGGCGGCCGGATTAGACTGCCCGGTGATTCGCAAAAAAAGCCTTAAAAATCACAAAAAAGGCTCGACTTTAATCTCGTGAACCGCAAAAAAACGCGGCGTCATGAAAAATGCCACAAATAAAGTCAGCCGTGCCGCCTCCTGGATGCTTGCATCTACGACGCTCTTCTGCGGGACTCTCCTCCTCGTCAAATCCCAGGCCAACGACGCCGTCTCGGCGATCAACGGCAAGCTCGAAGCCAATTACGGCTCGGTGAACGACACCTACAGCCGCGGCATCGCGGGCAGCCTTTCCATCCCGGTGGCCGAGTCCTGGGGCATCCAGTTTGACTCGATGTACCAGCATGCCGCTGAGGACGACTTCTATGGTTTGGGCGGTCACTTCTTCACCCGCAAGCCGGACGTCGGCCTGCTGGGCCTCTTTGTCGGCGGCATCAAGAGCGGAAGCTCCATGGATAATCTCGCCGTGGCAATGGAAGGCGAGGTGTACCTTGAGAAGGTTTCCGTGGGAGCCTTCATCGGCTTCGATCATATCGACAGAAATGGCGTCAATTCCGCCTTCCTCCCGCGTACCAACAATCACGACAATTTCGTGCTGGCCAATCTTTATGCCGCTGTTTATCCAGTGGATGATCTGATGGTGCGCTTCGATTACACGAACCGGCTCAACCGCAACTTCTACGACATCACCGTGGAATACCAGACACCGGTGCAAGGGCTGTCCGTCTTCGGTGTCGGTGGCCTCGGTGATGGCGATTTCTACCAGTTGATGGGTGGCCTGCGGTACTACTTTGGCAAAGGCAAGAACCTGAAGCGCCGCCATCGCGAAGACGACCCGATCAACCCTCTCAGCGGCATCTTCCAAAGCACGGGACAGGCCAGCGGTCAGAATCCGAACAAGCCTGCGGCGGGCGGAGGCAAGGGCAAGGGCAAGGGTGAAGGGTGAATAGTGAAAGAGTGATTTTGCACGCTTGAGAATTCGGAAGCGCCTGTCTTTCCTCTTTGGAAGGCAGGCGTTTTGCTTCCCCGCCATGACTGTCCATCCGCCATCCCGTCTTCACCGCTTGCTTCCGGGTCTCACCGCCTTGCTGGGAGCCTTCTTGCTCTTCCAGGTGCAGCCGCTCATCGGGAAATTCATCCTGCCCTGGTTTGGCGGCAGCCCCGGCGTGTGGACGACGTGCATGCTGTTTTTCCAGGTTGTGCTTTTTGCCGGCTACGCCTACGCGCACGGCCTCACACGGCTGCCACCACGATGGCAGGGGCTGCTGCATGGCCTGCTGATACTCTGCGCACTGGCGCTGCTCCCGATCACGCCGGATGAAAGCTGGAAGCCTGCGGATGGAGCCGACCCAGTGCCGCGCATCCTGGCGCTGCTGGCCGTCAGCGTGGGGCTGCCTTACTTCGTGCTCTCCAGCACCGCGCCGCTGGTGCAGGTGTGGTTCACCCGCGCCACCGGCGGTGCGAAGCCCTGGCGGCTCTATGCGCTGTCCAACTTCGGCTCCCTCCTGGCCCTGTTGAGCTATCCCTTCTTCTTTGAGCCGCGCTGGGAGGTGCCCGCGCAGGCAGGACTCTGGTCCGGCGCGTTTGTGGTCTTCGCCCTGCTCGTATTTCTCTCTCTCTGGCGTGATCAGCGACAGGCAGGCACGGTTTCAGCATTGGAAGACAAAACACCGCCTGAACTCGCGCACCGCGTGCTCTGGTTGCTGCTGCCCGCGCTGGCCTGTGTCCTGCTGCTGGCGGCGACCAATCACGTCTGTCAAAACGTGGCGGTCATCCCCTTCCTCTGGGTTGTGCCGCTGGCTCTCTACCTGTTGAGTTTCATCTTCTGTTTCGAGCACGAACGCTGGTATCTGCATCGTCCGGTGCTCTGGGCCGTTCCCGCCCTGCTGCTTGCCCTGATCGCCTGCGTCGCGGCTCCTCTGGAAAAAAACGCGCTCTGGATCGCCCTGGGCAGCCATCTCCACGCCTGGATCCCCGCGTTGCCGGAAAAACTCAGCCTCGCGCCGAATTACCTCTGGCAGCTCGCCGTGGCCTTCGGCTCTCTGTTCTTCGCCTGCATGCTCTGTCATGGCGAACTGGCCCGTCTCCGACCAGGACCGGCCCGGCTGACGGAATTTTATCTCTGCATCGCAGGCGGTGGTGCTTTGGGCGGCATTGTGGTGAGCCTCGCCGCGCCACACCTCCTCATCACCTTCGCGGAGTGGCCCGGCGGACTCATCGCCGCCGCAGTTCTTGCCTCCTGGGTGATCGCACGCGGCATGAAGCGTCTGCGCCCTGCCTTCCTCCTCCCGGCAGCGGCCGCCATCATCAGCATGCTTGTGCTCGGGTTCACCAGCGAGCCGCGCATCCTCCGCGTGCGGAACTTTTACGGCATCATGAGCGTCGAGGAGGGCTGGGACAGCGGCCTGCGCATGAAATACCGCCGTTTCATCCATGGGAGCATCACCCACGGCATGCAGAATCAAGGATCCCCGCTGCACACGGTGCCCGTCACCTATTACAGCCACCAGACTGGCATCGGGCGCGCACTGGAGAGCGTTCGTTACGCCAACGCCCGCGTCGGCGTCATCGGCCTAGGGGCCGGCACTGCGGCCTGCTACGCCCACCTCGGCCACACCTTCCGCTTTTATGAAATCGACCCGGACGTCGAACGCATCGCCACCAACGAATTCACCTTTCTCGGCGATGCCGAAGAGCGCGGCGCGCAGATTGACATCGTCATCGCCGACGGCCGCCTTGCCCTCGAACGCGAGGAGCCGCAAAACTTCGACGTGCTCATTCTCGACGCCTTCAGCGGCGACTCCGTGCCGGCACACCTCCTCACGCTCGAAGCCTGGCACATTTACCTGCGGCACCTCAAGCCGGACGGCATCGTCGTTGTGCAGATCAGCAACCAATACTTGTACCTGGCCCCCGTCGTGGAAAAAATTGCCGCACACCTCGGCCTCGGCACGACCCGCATCATCACGAAGGCCAAAGGGGATGATTACGCGACCGACCAGGTCATCGTCACCCGCGACGCCGCCTTCCTGCGCGCCCATCCGCCCACGCCGCTGCCACTGGCGGACGCCGAGCGTGAGAAACGCATGAATCCGCCGGTGTGGACCGACCGCAGGCATGATTTGTTCCAGGTGCTGGACTTGCATTGACCTCCGCGCCGCCTTGTGTCGGTCCCCCATGCTGATCCTCGCCGCATCCGCCCATGCCACGCTCCCTCCGCCGGGGATGATCGCGCCTTTTGTCCTCCTGCTGCTATGCATCGCACTGATGCCCCTGTTCGCAACGCATTTCTGGGAGCATCATTATCCGAAGGTCGCCACCGGACTCGGTCTGGTGACGGCGGCGTATTATGCCTTGGTGCGGAACGACTGGCATCCGCTGCACCATGCGGCGCATGAATACATCAGCTTCATGGCTCTTGTCGGCTCCCTCTTTGTCATCTCCGGAGGCATCAACATCCGCGTGAAGGGCGAGGCCACGCCGTTCGTGAACACCGTCTTTCTGCTCGTCGGCGCAGTGCTGGCCAATGTGATCGGCACCACCGGCGCGTCCATGCTCATGATCCGTCCGTGGATCCAGATGAACAAATACCGCGTCACCGGCCTGCACATTGTCTTCTTCATCTTCATCGTCAGCAACTGCGGCGGCGCGCTCACCCCCGTCGGCGATCCGCCGCTCTTCCTCGGTTTCCTGCGTGGCGTGCCGTTCTGGTGGGTGCTGGAGCACTGCTGGCAGGCCTGGGCGCTCACCATGGCGCTGCTGCTGGGCATTTTTTACGCGATGGACAGCAGCAACTTCCGCCGCGCCCCGAAGGAGGTGCGCGAATTCGAGACCGCACATGAGGACTGGACCTTCCGCGGCCTGCCGAACCTCGCCTGGCTCGGCGTCGTGCTCGCAGCCGTGTTCTTGCCGAAAAGCGCGCAGGAGACCACGCTCCTGGGCGTCTTCTCCATGCCCGCGCTGCTGATGTTCGCGGCGGCGGCGGGGTCGTATTTCACCACAAAACCGGAGGTGCATGCGGCGAACGATTTCAATTTCGGCCCGGTGAAGGAAGTCGGCTTTCTCTTTGTCGGCATCTTCCTCACCATGATCCCGGCGCTGCAGATCCTGCAAAGCGGCGAGGCCGTGAGGATCGACACCCCGCTGCAATACTACTTCAGCACCGGCGCGCTCTCAGCCTTCCTCGACAACGCACCCACCTATCTGTCCTTCCTCGCCGCCGCGATGGGCCATGAGCACCTCTCCGTGGACTCGACTGCGGACGTGCTCCAGTTCGCCGCCACGCGCGCGCCGCATCTCATCGCCATCTCCCTCGGCGCGGTGTTCTTCGGCGCGGGCAGCTACATCGGCAACGGGCCGAATTTCATGGTCAAGGCCATCGCCGACAAATCCAGGGTGAACGCGCCGTCGTTCATCGGCTACATGCTGCGTTACTCCATCCCTTTGCTGCTGCCTGTCCTGCTCATCGTGGGATGGGTCATGGTGAAATGACGAAACCAGAAACCAGAATGATGAACGAAGCCCGAAGCGAGAAGTCCGGAATCCCCAAGCGCTGCAATCACCGGACAACGCCCCTCCTGCGACTGCTCAGCCCGCCCCTGCTCTGCCTCGCCGTCACAGGCTGCGGTTTTTTTCCGCCACTGGGCTCCAAACGCCTGCAAAAAGACCTCGCCGCGCTCCACGACACAGCACCGTCCAGATGGGCCGCGCTTCCGGACATCACGCAAAACACCGCCACGGGCTGGCTGGATGACTTTGGCAGCGCCAGGCTCAAGGCTCTCGTCGCCCGCGCCGTGGCGCAAAATCCCGACCTCAAAGCCACCGCCGCACGCGTGGAACAGGCACAAGCGCAGATGACCCAGGCGGGAGCCCCTCTCTTCCCCACCCTCGGTGCCTCCGGCTCCGCCGCACGCAACCAGAGCCCTGGCGACCAGCGCTTCGCTGGCATCAACCGCATCGCCAACCGCTTCAGCGGCAACTACCTCAACGTGAGCTGGGAACTCGATTTCTGGGGGCGCGTCGCAGACACGCGCCGCGCCGCGAAAGCAGGCTCCGAGGCCGCCGTGGAGGACTGGCACGCGGCTCGGCTCTCGCTCGCCGCCAGCACGGTGCAGACCGCTGTCAGTCTCACGGAGGCCGAGAGCCTCCTCGCGCTGGCGGAAAGCAATGTCGCCACCCGCAAAGTCCAGCTCGGCATCCTGGAGCGGCAGCTCGACCGCGGTATCGACCCTGATCGCGTCGCGCTCGATGTCAGCCTCAGCCGTGCCGATCTCGCCCGCGCGGAATCCACCGTGCAGCAGCGCCGCGCCACGGCCGACGCCACCCGCCGCACCCTGGAGACCCTGCTCGGCGGCTATCCGGCAGGACTTGAGCGCGGCCTCGGCACCCTGCCCGCCCTCCGGCGCGGCATCCCTGCCGGCCTGCCCTCTGGAATGCTTTTGCGCCGTCCTGATTTGCGTGCCGCTGAACGCCGCGTCGTCTCCGCCCTGGCCAGCGAGAGCGCTGCGAAGAAAGCCATGCTGCCCGCCATCCGC
The DNA here is from genome assembly GCA_016795375.1 of Verrucomicrobiaceae bacterium. Lineage (GTDB taxonomy): Bacteria > Verrucomicrobiota > Verrucomicrobiia > Verrucomicrobiales > Verrucomicrobiaceae > Prosthecobacter. The sequence goes on along the minus strand of JAEUHJ010000041.1, from coordinate 5,921 downwards.
CTCACAGGGAACGGCGGCCGCACCTCGCAGGAAATGGCACAGCTCATCCGCCCTGAGACCGCCATCTGGAACATCGCCGGCCAGATGAGCCAGACCCTGTTTCAAGGCGGCGCGCTCAAAGCCGGCGTGGATCTGCAAAAAGGCCGCTATCAAGAATTGCTGCACACTTACGCAGGACGCGCCCTCACCGCCTTCCGCGAAGTCGAAACAGCACTCGCCGCCGAGGCGTTTCTCCTCCAGCAGCAGTCTGCGCTCGAACGCGCCACCACGGAGGCCGAACGCGCCGAAAAGCTGGCACTCGGCCAGTATGAGAAGGGTTTGAGCGAAGTCTTGACCCTGCTCGACGCCCGCCAGCGGGCCTTCGACGCCCGCAGCACCCTCACCAGCGTGAAAGCCCAGCGCCTGCGCAATCGCGCCGCAGTCCACCTGGCCCTCGGCGGGAATTTCTGACACGCCGCACGTCAGGCAGGCGCGTCACGGGATTTCCTCGCCAGAGCCGGTGAAATACCAGCCGGTGACCCTGCCGTCGAGGACAATGGCCTGGGCTACGGCAGGCTGAGGGCCGAAGACAGTCCTGGCGTTGAAGTTCACTTTCACGACCCAGCCATTTCTGCCCTGCACCGTGGTGGGCTGCGCCTCCTGCCAGCCGGTCACGTTGTCGGGCGTGACCTCCGTGACCTGGCCGCGCTGCATGCTGGCGAGCAGCAGTGGATAGGAGCCGTTGCCGGAGCGCACTGGCTTGCCCCCAGCCTCCACCTCGCTGCTGGACGGGGCGGCGGCCACGGCGGGCGCGGCGGACTGAGACTGGGACTTGCGCAGGGCGGCGACCTTCAATTCCTCAACGCGCAGCACTTTCCATTTTTCGTAAGTTTCATTCAGCCGCGCCTTCAAATCGGTGCCATCAACAGGCAGTTGCGCACGGGCCGGAGAGGTGGCTGTCGGCGCAAGGGTGAGAACGCCGTTCTCCGCGCTGATGGCAAAGGCGATGCCGCCCGCAGCCACCTTGCTGGCGCCGACGCTCATCTTGAACAGCGCATCCTGCAGCAGCTTCACCTCGCGCGGAAAAGCGGTGGGCGGGATTTTCAGCCAGTTGCCGGTCAGGGTTTCGATGGAGTCGAATTTCGACCCCTTGGATGTCGCGGCTGGCATCGGAGCCGCAGGCGCGGGAGCGGCGGACATCGGCACCTCCTGCGCGACGGGTTTGACAGGTTCGGGCGCGGTTTCGGTCACGGCAGGCTTGGGAAGCTCGACGTGTTTGACGGGAGCGCTCTGCTGCTTCGGCGGGTTGAGGCTTTTGAAGACGATCTTCTGCCCCGACGGCGCCAGGAAGTAATCGTAGGCAAGGAAAGCGCCGCCGAAAATGAGCAGCGTGTAAAAAAGGGATTTCATGGGGGTGTCGGGCGGGGAGGGCCGCGCATCATTGCAACTGACAACGCGTTTTGCCGCAACTACTTGGGCTGCCCGCGCATTTTCGCAAGGAACGCACCAAAAAAGCGGCGGGAAGCCGGCTTGCGACCCCGGATGCGCGCGCTACATAGCACACATGCCCCACCCCAACCTGCTGCTCGGCGTGAACATCGACCACGTCGTGACCCTGCGCCAGGCGCGCTATCGCGCCATGCTGGCATCCCCCAACGCGGAACCTTCCGTGCTGGATGCAGCGCTGGCCGCCGAGGCGGCGGGCGCCCACTCCATCACCGTCCACCTGCGGGCGGACCGCCGTCACATCCAGGATGATGACGTGCGCCTGCTGCGCCGGAAGATCGGCACCAAGCTCAACCTGGAAATGGGCAACACGCGGGAGATTCTCGACATCGCGCTGGCCGTGCGGCCGGACTTTGCCTGCATGGTGCCGGAGAACCGCGAGGAAGTGACCACCGAGGGCGGGCTCGACGTGGCAGGCCAGCGCGACGCGCTGCGCGTCACTGTGAAGGCACTGGGAGACAATGGCACGCGGGTGAGCATGTTCATCGACCCTGATCTGGAGCAGGTGCGCGCCAGCGCGGAAATCGGCGCGGCGATGATCGAGCTGCACACCGGCACCTTCGCCAATCACGCCGGAGAGCAACGCAAGGCCGAGGTGGAGCGTCTGCGTGCCGCCGCCGAGCTGGGACACGAGCTGGGACTGCAAATCAACGCCGGCCACGGCCTCACCACGAGGAATCTGCCGGATTTGTGGGCCGTGCCACACCTCGCGGAACTCAATATCGGCCATCACATCGTTTCACGCTCCATTTTCATCGGCCTGGGTGACGCGGTGAAGGAGATGCTCGCCGTCATGACCACCTATCGCGGCTGACCCTGGATGAAACCCGCAGGCATCGGCATCGACCTCGTCGAGGTGTCCCGCATCCGCGAGATGCTGGACAAACACGGGCCGCGCTTCAAGGAACGCACCTTCACCAGCGGCGAGATCACCTATTGCGATTCCTGCGCCGATCCCGCGATTCATTACGCGGCTCGTTTTGCCGCCAAGGAGGCCGCGGCGAAGGCGCTAGGCACGGGATTATGGAACGAAGGCGTGAACTGGACCGACATCGAGGTCGTACGGGAAGACAGTGGCAGGCCGGTGCTTGTTCTGCACGGCGCGGCGAAACAACATGCCGGGGAGTCCGCCTGCCTGGTGAGCCTGACACACACGCGTGACCTGGCGATGGCACAGGTGATGCTGGCCTGAGCTTTCTTCTTTCGCCGTCCGGGCCGCCCGCTACAATCAGCGCGGAAAACCATGCGACGCGCGATCTACCCGGGCAGCTTCGACCCACTCACCAACGGCCACCTCGACGTGCTCCAGCGCGCGGCGGGAATCTTTGACACGCTCATCATCGCCGTGGCGCGGGACAACTCGAAGCAGAGCCTTTTCAGCGTGGAGGAGCGCGTCGCCCTCATCCGCGACGCCACTGCGGAGATCAGCGGCATCGAGGTCGTGCCCTTCGAGGGCTTGCTGGTGAACTTCGCCCGCGAGCACCGGGCCTGCGCGCTCGTGCGCGGCCTGCGTGCCGTCTCCGATTTCGAATTCGAGTTCCAGCTCGCTCTCATGAATCGTAAACTTGAACCGAACCTCGAAACACTCTTTCTCATGCCGCGCGAAGAATACACCTACATCAGCAGCCGCCTGGTGAAGGAAATCTGCCGTCTCGGCGGCCACATCGAACAGTTCGTGCCGCCCAACGTGGCCGCCGCCCTGCGCACCAAACTCCAATCCTGACCCGGCCATGCACCGCCCCTTCCATATCGACCTGCGCTCCCTGCCTGACGAAGGCAAAGATATCTCCGGGCAGGAAACGCCCTCTTTTTTTGGCCTGGATGAGACGGATTCCATCCGGCCTGTATCGCCGCTGAAATACGACCTTCACATCCAGAGGGACGGCGGCGATCTGATCGTCACCGGGCGCCTGGAGGCCGTTTTCAGCCTCGAATGCGGCCGCTGTCTGGAACGTTACGAGCACCGGGTGGAACTTTCCCGCTACTCCTCCGAGCTGGAGATTGCGAAGGACCCCACGATCAACTTGACGGATACCATCCGGGAAGATACTCTCGTGGCCCTTCCGAGTTACCCACGCTGTGAGGACGGCAATGTCCGTCCCCGTCAGTGTCCCGCCGAAGGCAGGTTTGAAAACGGTCTGGAAACAGCCGCTGAAGAACCCCAAAGCGCGGGAACGGGTGTATGGGAGGCATTGAACAAACTGAATTAGACCCCCCACCCGACACTCACATGGCCAATCCGAAGCGCAGACAATCCAAGAGCCGCCAACGCATGCGCCAGGGCGCAAGCCGCTGGAAGGCTCCCACCCTCAAGAGCTGCCCTGAATGCGGCACCACTGTCCCAGGTCATGTCGCCTGCCCGTCCTGTGGCTACTACCGCGGCCGCCAGGTCATCAGCAAGGTCGCAGGCGAAGGCTGAGCCTCCCCTCCCCCGTTTCTTTCGAACCCCGCCGTGCTGAAAACATGGCGGGGTTTTTTGTCTGCGCCGCTCAGAGGGCGGTCACCACTCCCCGGCCATGTGACTCCAGGGCGGCGGCGAAGATTTCCTGGGTGGCCACGGCTTCCGCGACGGTGGCGCAGCCGCAGCGGCTGCCGAGAAGCCCGGCGCGCTCCATGAGGTAGGCGGCCCACATTTGCTGGATGATGTCCGGGAAGCCGGGCTCGAAGATGCCGCCGGTGACGGTCTTGAAGGGGGTGCCGAAGCCGAGGTCGGTCTTCTTCCAGAACTGCTCCTTGCCGTTTTCAAAGATCCAGAGCGTCTTGGGCTCCTTGGTGCTGAAGCGCAGGCCGCCTTCCGTGCCGAGCACTTCGAGGAACCAGGTGTTGGTCTCGCCGGGGGCCAGGCGCTTCATCTCCAAGCGCAGGGGGGTGTCCTGGCCGTTGATGGTCGTCCAGCAGTGGAGCAGGGCGTTGTCCCAAGTGTCGCAGGCGGCCATGCCGCCTTTGCCGTCGGGACGCTGCGGGAAGCCTTTCTGCAACTGGGCGAAGAGGCGCTGCGGCCTCCAGCCGAGGCGCAGAGGGATGTGGCAGGCGTGCATGCCGAGGTCGCCGAGCACGCCGATCTCGCCACAGGTGGCGGATTTGCGCTTCCAGTTCGCGGGCTTGGTGGCGTCGAGGTCGCTGCTATGGTGGAAGCCGGAGACGACTTCCAGGATGCGGCCCAGCTTGCCGCCGGTCACGGACTGGATGATGCGCTGGGCGCCGGGCATGAAGGGAAACTCGGAGCTGCACCGCACAAAGCGCCCGGAGGCCTGCGCGGCGCCGGCGATGCGGCGTGCGGAGGCCAGGTCGATGCCGAAGGGCTTCTCCGCGAAGAGGTCCTTCCCGGCGGCGAGGACGTCGCAGTAGATTTTTTCATGCAGGTTGTGCGGCACGGCGACATAAACGACATCGACGGCGGGATTGGCCAGCAGCTCGTGGTAGTCGGCGGTGAGCTGGGCGCAGGAAGGGATGCGGCGGAACCAGTCGCGCACATCTTCGACGAGGTCGGCCACGGCGACGAGCTCCGGCATGACCTCCACATCCGTGAGGGCGCACCAGCGGGCGAAGGCGCTGGCCATTTCCCGGCCCATGAGGCCGCCACCGATGATTCCAATGCCGATTTTTTTCATGATCTGTTCCGGGCGGGGTTAAAGGGGGGCCGTGGCGTTTTTCACGGCGAGTTCGTGTTCGGCCAGTTTGAGGTCGGCCTCCACCATGATTTTCACCAGTTCCTTGAACTTCACCCGGGGCTCCCAACCGAGTTTTTCCCGGGCTTTGGCGGGGTCACCGATGAGGAGGTCCACCTCCGCCGGGCGCTCGTAGCGGGCGTCGTACTTCACGAACTTCTCCCAGTCGAGGCCGAGGTGGCTGAAGGTCTCGATGACGAATTCCTTCACGCTGTGGGTTTCGTTGGTGGCGATGACGTAATCATCAGGCTGGTCCTGCTGGAGCATCATCCACATCATCTCCACATAATCCTTGGCGTAGCCCCAGTCGCGCTTGGCGTCCATGTTGCCGAGGAAGAGCTGCTCCTGGAGGCCGACTTTGATGCGGGTGGCGGCGCGGGTGATCTTGCGCGTGACGAAAGTCTCGCCCCGGCGCGGGGACTCGTGGTTGAAGAGGATGCCGCTGCTGGCGTGCAGGCCGTAACTCTCGCGGTAGTTCACGGTGAGCCAGTGGCCGTAAACCTTCGCGCAGGCGTAGGGGGAGCGCGGCCAGAAGGGCGTGGTCTCGATCTGTGGGACGGCCTGCACCTTGCCGAACATCTCGGAGGAGGACGCCTGGTAGAAGCGCACCTTTCCAACCAGCCCGGTCTCGCGGATGGCCTCCAGGATGCGCTGCGTGCCGAGGCCGACGATGTCGCCGGTGGATTCCGGCACGTCGAACGAGACGCGCACATGGCTCTGCGCCCCGAGGTTGTAAACCTCGTCGGGTTTCAGGTCGTAGAGCAGCTT
>JAEUHJ010000203.1 GCA_016795375.1 Verrucomicrobiaceae bacterium | reverse complement strand
GGGGGGGTGGGGGGGGGGGGTGGGCGCGCGCCGTTGGGGCCGCGGGGCCCCCCCGCGGGGGGGGGGGGGCGCCCAACTGCACACTACCACGCATTGTGTCGTGGTTACCGTCTGGCTGGCGCGGAGCTGGTGAGCTTCGCGAGCCACAATGGAAGGGCGGTTCATCGGCGGGTGCGGAGCTGCGGCGTTACGGAAAGCCGCACTGTTCTTTGCGGCAGGGGTGGGAGCGGGCGGAGCAGTTCAGTGGCTGGCAACGGTGCGGAGCCGAGGAGCTGCGCGACGAGCTGGGGAAAGGGGGCTATTCACGCAGACCATATGGCGGGTCCAAATTTGGCGGCCAACACCGGTGTCAAAACCTCGCAGCTTGCACGGCAAGCAACATCCAGACCTTGCTTTCCCGCAAAGTGGATTGCTTCAAACGCTCCAGATGGGAGAGGCGGCAAATAGTCTTCCAAAGGGCTTTCCCTCCGCTTCAACTTCGAGTTGTAGGCTTTGATTCCAGCCATCGAAAAAAAGAGACTCGGACAATATGCCAATTCAAGATAGTCAGTGAGAGAGTCAGGACACGCAACGACCCGTTCCAGTGTTGCTCGTCCCAACCCAACTAGGCAGTCGGAGAAGTCGAGGAAGCTATCATGCGTGAGGTTTCCTTCATAAATCAAGTATGCGCCGCAAATGACCCCAGCAGTGAAAGTGGTTTCATGGGCTTTGGCAAAGCGCACCGTGTAATCAACCAGATCATCGCGAGACATGTCCTTGAGCTGATCGAATACGGCTTGATAGCGACGCTCTAAATCATCGCCAGCCGTCTTGCCCGCAACGTCGAGCAATCCCCAAAATTGTTCATCGTTCATGGCTCTCAGTTTGCGTTGTCTTTGATTATCTGTCCTAGAGCTGACCAGTCTTCACTTGCATTGCCAGAGTGCATGCCGCCTGCCTTGAGGAGCTGTCTAACGGCTGCTTGATTGGCTCCAGGTAGTCCTCCAGTCATCGCCGCACCCAACTCGTGCGACTGCCTGGTAAAGTCGGCTTGCCCAGCAAAATCTAGGTTTCCACTTCTAGCCTGGGCAGCGGCACCAGCCCATGAGTAAACTTGGGATTCGATGTCATCAGCATACGCATCTGGAGATGAGAGCGCATAGGCTGCTGTTGCCAGAAGTGATGCCGCAGTTCCAGCGCCCCCTCCTCTGGGACGATTAAACGATAACTTGCGCCCACCGAAAAAGCCACTGCCAACGCTCACGTCGCGGACTTGAGCACGAGCAGTGCGGCTTGCTCCAAAGCGAGATCGTGCAGCCATAGCCTTGTCCTCGCCGATGAGCTTGGACTCGTCATTGAGGAAGGTGTAACCCTCGAACTCCTTCTGCCTGGAATAAAATTCTGCCCTTTCCGCAGATTTAGTTATGTGATTGCGAGCACTGGCAACTGGGTCTTTGCCACTGGTCTCGAATCCGTTCGCTTTGACATCAGCTTCCCATCCATCGTTAGCCATGACCTGACGCACATGGGTCTGCGTCCCCTTGGTATCCAACAGAGATCGAGCGGGGTGTTGAGCATGCGACATGCGATCTTGGGCTGATCCTGATGTCTCGCCAACATAAGCCTGTTTGGTCTCGTGGTTTACGATAAAGTAAACTTCACCGGCCTTGGTCTTTTTCTCAGCCAACCCTAGCGGATCAAACTTGGACCACGGATTCTGTTTGACATAGGCATAGAGGTTTGGGCCATCGACAAACCCCGCTGGATCGCGACTCATCCACACGCCGGTTTCGATGTCTCGATACCGGAACCCTTCATTCAGCAATCCCGTCGGGTCTTCGTCTTTGCTGTTGGCGCGTTGTTTGTCTTGGTTCGTGCCCGTCTCCTTCGTGCGTTTGCCATACGCTTCGTAGCTCGCCGTCCAGGTGAGGTTCGCGCCTTGATCCGCCTGCGCGACGATGTCGCCGCGTCCGTTGGAAAGGGAATACTTCACAACCGGGACGGTTGTGCTACCGCGCAGCGAATACAGCATGCCGCCCACGCCGCCGCCCATGTCCGGGCCTCTCACATACTGCACGATGCTCGATGCTGGATTCTCGATGCTGGATGACGCGGAGGCGCTCACGTCGTATTCGGCGAGGCTTAACCCACCGGCGAATACGATGGCGGTCAAAGCCCTCCAGGCGGACGAGGGCGTCCGCACTCCGGTGCCAATGCGGCGCGTGCGGTAGTCGTACTCGTAATCGTGAACCTTGCCGTCGGGCATCGTCACGCTGCTCAAACGATCTTGCGCGTCCCAGGCGTAAGCCGTGTTTAAAGTTTCAGGTTGGGAGTTTAAAGTGGTCACTGCTTGGCCGATGCGGTTGCCCGCAGCGTCATAACTCAGCGTGGCGCTCTTCAACACGGTGTTGTCCATGCGCCGCTCCCAGCTCTTGAGTTGGTTGGCTTCGTTGTAGGCATAAGTCCACACGCCCGGTTCGCTGCCGCCGGTCACCTGCTTGCGGCTGCGGTTGTTCGCCGCGTCGTAGGCATACACGGTCGTCGTGACTCCGGCGGTCGGATCATTGACCGTTTCTTGGATGAGTCGGTTGTTCGCGTCGTAGGCCATGGTCGTCGTGCGCGTGCCGGGGCGCGTCGCTTCGCCGGGCCATGTCTCGCTCTGACTCATGACATTGCCAAGCAAATCGTGTGTCCATTCAAAGCGCACCATCACGTCGCCCTCTCCCATCGCCTGCGTGCGATAGAGCGTGCGCTGCTTGAGCCTGCCCAGCGCGTCGTAGCTGTTGCTCGTCACCTGGCCGTTGCCCGCCATGAGGATGACCGCCCTGCCGCCGAGATCGTAACCGTAGCGCGTGGCGCGCTCGCCTTCCACGATGCTTTCCGGGCGGTTCAATGCGTCGTAACTCGTCTGCACACTGCGCCCCGTGCCGTAGTCCGCGCGCACGCGGTTGCCTGCGAGGTCGTACGCATAGTTGTGCGTGATGCCGCGTGAGGTTTCAGAAAGCACGCGGCCCAGCTCGTCATAAGTGTAGGCCACGTTCGCGGCGCTGTTCGTCGGCTCGGTGACGCTGAGCAGGTGGCCCGCGGGGTCGTAGGCGTGGTTGCGGACGATGGGACCGGAGGCAAGCGGGACGCTCGCACTACTGGCGCTCGTCGCAGTCACGCGGTCGCGGACATCATAAGTGTAACTGGTGGTGACGCCGCGCGGGCTGGTCTGTGAAAGCTTGCGCACAGCGTCATAGGTGTGCGTCCAGGTGTCACCATTGGCGAAGGTTTGTGACGTGAGTCGGTTGAACCCGTCATAAACAAACGCCGTCTTCTGGTTGAGGCCGTCCTCCACGCGGGTGCGAGCACGAAGACTTTGAGATGAGAAGACTTGGACCCGTGTGAAGAGCGGGGCTTACTTCACGAGGAAGAAGGCGCGGAAGGCGTCGAGCAGCGGCTCGGCGGTGACATCGAGGCCGGTGGCCTCGTCGATCCAGCGGGATCCGGGCGTGAGCAGGTAGTTTTGATACGCAGCGGAGCCGGAGCCGTCATCTCCGCCCCACAGACGGAGGCGCGCGCCGGTGGTGTGCGGCTGCGAGCCGGGTGTCTGCGCTTTGACGAGTCCGGTACCGAGGAGATGCGTGCCAGCGGCATCTGGAAGAGCGAGTGGTGCGAGGCGCGCCTCGCCGACGAAGGTGAGCGTGACGGGGGCGGTACGAATCTGCACCAGCATGCCCGTCTGCGGCGCAATGACGCGGCCGGAGGCATCCGTGGCGCCACCGGCGTCCGTCCAGCGTGCCTTGCCCTCGGCGGCCTGGAGCCAGAGAGGCTGGAAGTGGTTCACGGCGGAGTCGAAGAACAGGACGCGGTCCGCCTCCTCCACCGTGGCACCCGGCTGGAGCATGTCCGCCGGCAGCAGTGAGCCGAGCGTGTGATGCGGGCGGACGCGGATGCGCGCACCGACGATGGCCGTGTCGGCGGCGGGGCTGAGGGCCAGATTGCCGCCATTGGAGGCGGTGGTGTCGATGTCGAACACGCGTCCGGCGAGAGCGCCATCGATCACTTCCGCGTAATAGCTGAGGCCCTGCTGCCACTGCGCGTGGATGTCGAGGCCGCGGGTGTCGATGGTGGCATCGCGTCCGCTGACGGAGCAGACTTTGCCGGTGTAAACCGCCGGCAGCAGCAGCGGCATGGAAAGGGTCTGGCGTCCGGCAGCGAAGCTCATGCGCGACCAGCCGCTGGCTGCTGTGTGAGCCGTGGCCTCGGCAGTGCCGTCGAGATCGGCATCCAGCGCGACCTTGAGGCGGAGGAAACCGGAGGCGGCGCCGGTGAACGCGGCATCGACACCGCCGAAGGTGAGCGCCTCGGTCTGATCCGCGCCCGCCTTGACCGCAGGTGTGATGGCGAGCGCGGCCCAGGTGGTGAGATCGCGGCTGCCTTCAAGGACGTAGCGCACATCGCGATGCTCGCCCGCAGGACGGGTGACGAGCGCGTCGATGGCACCGGTGGCCGTGTTGTTGACGAGGCGGAAGCGCGAGACGCCGAGGCCGTTGTCCGGCGCGGTGCCGAGGGCGTATTCCATGAGGTTCACGAAGCCGTCGGCATCCGGGTCGTCATGGGGAGTGTTGATGCCGGTGAGGCTGTTCTGCGACTGCCAGGCGGTGAAGGTGGACAACGATGGTGTTGAAGATCCGCCCGAGGCAAGATCGCGGGTGACATGCTGCGCGAAGGGCAGGCCCACGAGCACACGGAAGCCGAAGTCGATGGTCATGATGCCGGAGGAGTCGGCGACATCGTCCATGAAGGATTCGAAGCCGTTCTCACCTCCGCTGGAGCCGGCGCCGCTGTTCACGGGCATGCTGCCATAGGCGAGATTGATGATGCCGGAGGAGACACCGGTGCTGGCCGGGAGGGATGGGTCCGCTCCATTTTCGTCAAAGCGATCGTCCAGGGCGGTGTTGGCGTTGGTGGAGAGGTTGACATTGCCGAGTCCGATGACGGAGATGAGTCCTTCAAGCGGCGCGCCGGCGGCGAACATGGACGCCGGGATGTGAACGTAGTAGGCCGCAGGCGAGGCGGCGTGGAGCATGTAGGTGCCGTTCGCGGCGGTGACAGCCTCCGAGACCGGCGTGGCGGTGACATCCTGCGACTGCTGGAAGAGACGCACGGTGACGCCAGGCACCGGAAGGTCGATGCCGGACTCGAAGGTGCCGTTTCCGTTCACATCACGGAAGACGAGATTGCCCACCATGACGGCCTTCGGCTTGAGGCCGAGGTCGAAGGTGAGGTTGATGTTGGCGTCGTCGGAGTTGTCGCTGGTTTTGTCAAAGCCGGTCTCGCGCCCGTCAGCATCGGTTGGCTGTGTGCCAGCGCCAGCGGGATAGCTGGCGGTGGAGACGCCGGTGTTCTCTGGCGCGGTGGCAGGCTGCGCGTTTTGATTCATGTCGTCATCCGAGCCACTGGCAGTGAGCATGCTGGGCACGAGGAAATCGAGGATGCCTCCGGTCGCGAACTGCGTGGCAGGGATGCGCACCTTGTAGGCGTGTGGAGAAATGGCCGGCGGCCCGTAGAGGACGTAGCTGCCGTCCTCGTTCGTGGTGGTCGTGCCGATGACCGCCTCCTGGCTGGTGACTCCGTCGATGAACACGAGCTCGACCGTGACATCGGCGATGCCGCTGTCTGTGCCGGCCTGGAACCTGCCGTCGGCGTTGTTGTCGCGGAAGACAAGGTTGCCGACGCCGAGGCGCGTGGCGAAGCCGAAATCAACCGTGAGGTCCACACGTTCGTCCGCAGAATCATCGTCGCCTCCCTGGAAGCCGCCTTCCTGCGCTCCGGACGGGGCGGAGGCGGCGGTGAGCATGACCGGCGGCGCGCTGATGCCTTCCTCCTCGGGATTCTGCACGTCGATGCCGTCCTCGCCGAGATGGTCGTCGCTGATGTTTGCCTGATGACCGCGCAGCGAGATCAGACGCACCAGAGGGCCTGGGCCGACGGGTCCGCTGTTGATGCTGATGGATTCCTGGAAGTTGTCCGCGGCAACGTGGACGGTGTAGGTTCCAGGAGCGAGGTTGCTGAAGAGGTAGCGGCCGTTCGCGTCGGTGAAGGTGCTGCGGATCGCGTTGCTGGAGCCAGGAGTGCCTGATCCGGCATAGAGCAGCATCCAGACGCCGGGGACGCCTTCACCCGGGTCGGCGACGCCGTTGTTGTTGGCATCATTGAAGACAAGATTGCCGATGCTCATCAACTCTGGCGGCAGCCCGCCGGTGAAACCGAAGTCGAGCGTGAGGTCGGCATCGTCGTCATTGAAGGCATCCTGAGCGGCGAGGAAACCAGTCTCGGCGCCGGAAGCCACAGGCTCCGCGCCATAGGCCAGGTCGAAAACAACAGAACTGACGCCGGTGACGGCGGGATCAGCGGCGTCGATGCCGTTTTCACCCGCATCATCATCAAGGCCGTCGTCTTCACCGTATCCTGGAATGGAGACCGTGCCCGCGAGCAGCGACGCGCCGCCGAACTCGGAGGCGGGAATGTGCATGAAGTATTGCCCTTCTTCATAAGCGTCCAGCAGGAAGGAACCGTCGATGCCGGTGACGACCTCGGCCACCGGGGACGTGCCGGCATTCGCAGGATCATCTCCAGCGCGATAGAGACGCACCTTGACGCCTTCGACGCCGGAATCCCCGCTGTCGTAGCGGCCATTGGTGTTCAAGTCACGGAAGACCAGGTTGCCGACGCCCAGCGGTTTCGGCGAGAAGCCGAGATCGACGGTAAGATCGATATTGGTGTCGTCAAAGTCATCGGATTCGGAGAGATAACCGGTCTCGGTGGTGGTGCTGTCAGGCGTGCCGGCTGGCAGCAGCGTGAAGAGCGCGGTGCGCGTGCCATCCACCAGCACGGAGCCGGTGGTGTGGCCGTCCTGCTGCACATCATCGTCCCCCATGGTGCTGGTGAGCGCGCCGGAACCTGAGGCGGCCGGCTTCGACGGCACACGACCAGCAAGGGCGCCGCCCTCGGTGAAATTGACCGCCGACACACGCACCTGGTAGCCCCCTGGAGCCACGTTGAAGTTGTAAAGCCCGCCGCCGTAGGTCGTGGTGGTGGCGACCGCGGCCGTGGCAGCCTCCTGATTCGACCAAAGTTCGACAATGACACCGTCAATGCCGCTTTCGACATTCGGATCGAAAATGCCGTCGTTGTTGCTGTCAGCGAAGACGAGGTTGCCGACGGAGACACGCGGGACGAAGCCGAGGTCGATGGTCAGATTCACGGCCGCGTCATCAAGATCGTCACTGGAGCCGAGGTGGCCGCCTTCCTGGCTGCCTACCGGTGATCCGGCGGCGGTGAGATCGAACACTGCCGTCTCGATGCCGTTGGCAGACGGGTTGCCGTCATCGACGCCGTCCTCGCCGAGGTGGTCGTCGCCCTGCTGCGCACCGAGGATGCTCGCCTGATTGTGGAGCGGCATGCCGAAGTCGAACTGCGACGCGGGGACACGCACAAAGTAGCTGTCCGGAGAAAGGTCGGCGAACATGTAGGTACCGTCGGAGCCGCTGGTCGTGGTGGCGACAGGAGCATCGAACGGCGGCACCATGCCTTCGCGGTAGATTTCGAGCGTGACGCCCGCGACGCCTTCGCCCGCGTCGGCGCGGCCGTTGTAGTTCGCGTCAATGAAGACAAGATTGCCGACGCTGACGGAGCGGAAGAAGCCGAAGTCGATGGTGAGGTCGGTGTTGTCGTCGTTCACATCGTCGCTGTAGGGATTCACGCCGAATTCACCCAGCGAATTGACGGGCTCCTCATCGGGAGCGAGGTGGAAGAAGGCGGAGCGGACGCCAGTCGCCGCAGGGTCGGCGGCATCGAGACCATTTTCATCGAGATTGTCGTCCACGCCGTTGTCGCCGCCATCACCAGGCACGGAACGCCAGCCGGAGAGCAGTTTGCCAGGTGCGAATTCCGAAGGCGGGATGAATGCCTGGTAGTCGCCTTCCACGAGATTGGAGAAAAGATAACCACCACCGTTGCTGGTGATCACGGTGGAGAGCGGCGTGGCGGTGAGCGGATCGGCCGAGGCGGCAAAGAGCTGCACCTTCACGCCGTCAGCGCCCTCGCCCGGCTCATAGAGGCCGCTGCCGTTGAGGTCGATGAAGACAAGGTTGCCGACACCCACGCCGTCCGGGTTCGACGGGGCGAAGCCGAAGTCGAGGGTGAGATTGAAGTTGTTGTCATCGAAAGCATCAAGATCGCTGGCGATGCCGGTTTCTCCGTCAGCGGTGTCCGGCTCGGCATCGACTCCGAGCGTGAAGACGGCGCTGGAGATGCCGTTGAGGAACGGAGCGGCCTCGTCGATGCCGTTTTCGTTGCCGGGAACGTCGTCATCGGCATCGGCGGTGACATTTCCGGCGCCAGCGGCGGATTGCAGGCCGCCGAGGGCATGGCCGGGCTCGAACTCGGAATACGGAATGTGCAGGATGTAGGATCCCGCCGGCAGCGAGTCGAAGAAGTAGCGGCCGCCGCCGCTGGTGACACGGGTGAAGAGAGGCACACCGAAGCCCGGCGTCTGGTCGCCGCGATACAATTCGACCGTGACGCCGTCCACTCCCTCGCCGTTGTCAGCGAAGCCGTTCTCGTTGCTGTCGATGTAAACGAGGTTGCCGACGCCAACGGGAGTCTGGAAACCGAAGTCCGTGGTGAGATCGACCGCGGCGTCGATTTGATTGTCACTCGTGCTCTCAAAGCCCGTCTCGCCGCTGTCGTCGGTTGGCGCGTTGCCGGGGAAGAGGCTGATGATGAGCGAGGAGACGCCATTGATGAGAGGATCGCCGTTGTTGACGCCATCCTCGCCGACGTCGTCGTCACCGACGAGGCCTTCGAGAATGCTGATGCGCTGGTGAAGCGGCCCGCCGGACTGGAACTGGGAGGACGGGATGTGGGCGAAGTAATTGCCCGGGCGCAGGAATTTGAATCCATAGCGGCCCGCCGTGTCCGTGCTGGTGAACGCGAGCGGATTGTCCACGCCGGGGAACTGCGTGTCGCCGTAAAGCTCGACACGCACGCCGGGGACGCCCTCGGCGGGATCGAAACGGCCGTTGGAGTTGCTGTCAGCGAACACGAGGTTGCCGAGGGCCACCGGGCGGAAGAGGCCGATGTCCACGGTGAGGTTGATGTTGAAGTCATCAAGGTCGGTGGCGGAGTCGTGACCAGTTTCAGTGCCCTGATCGGTGGGGGCCTCCTCGCGCACGAGGTGGATCATGCCGCTGTTGATGCCGGTGACCCAGGGCTCCTCGGCATCGAGCGAATCCTCGCCCGTGTCATCGTCGCCTGTGGAGAAACCAGGCAGGCTGAAGAGACCGCGCAGGCTGCCATTGAACTCAAACTGCGGCGCGGGCAGATGCAGGAAATACTGGCCCTGCCAGAGGTTGCTGAAGAGGAAGAGACCGCCGTTGGCGGTGATGGTGGTGGCGACGGGCTGCGTGACGCCGGGAGTGTCGCCCCAGCGGTACAGCTCGATGGTCGCGTTGTCGCGCCCTTCGCCGACATCGAAGCGGTTGTTGCCGTTGGCATCGACGTAAACCAGGTTGCCGATGCCCATGATGCCCGGCTCGACGAAGCCGAAGTCCACGGTCATGTCGCCATTTGCATCGACGGTGTAGTTGTCGATCTCGCCACCGCGGGCATGTTCGGCGCCGCTGGTGGCGTCGCCCAGGGGCTCTGTTGCCGGCGTGAGGGTGATGAGCGGGCTGCGCACGACCGTTTTCGGCCCGTCAGGCTGGCGTCCGCTGTCATCGCCGTCAGTCTGATCGTCGAGGATGGAGGTGACGGGGCTGCTGTAGCCGCTGCCAGCCAGTGGCAGGCCATCGACAAAGTTGGACTCGGGAATCTGCACTTGATAGACACCGGGAGCCTGGCCGGAGAAGTAGTAATGGCCGTTGGTGTCCGTGTAAGTCCAACCGATGAGCACTTCCGCCCCATCCAAGGAGTTTCCGTTCACGTCACGCCACAACTCGACACGCACACCGGGGATGCCGGGCTCGCTCGCATCCTGGATGCCGTCCGCGTCGAGATCGTTCCAGACCAGCGAGCCGATGGCGACGGAGTCCGGCAGCGGCGCGAAAGGACGGCCGATGGCGAGATCGCGCGGGCCGGCCCAGATTTCGTTGTTCGGGCCGGGCGGACGCGGAATCGGCACCTCGTGGATGCTGACCGTGCCGTTCGGGGCATTGGAGACATCGACACGGATCAAGGCGCCGCTGGTGTATGTTCCGGCATTGACCGGCTTGCCCCAGTGATAACCGGAGATGTAAAGCCGGCCGTCGGCGGGGTTGAACTCGACATCACGCGTATCGACATCCCCCATGCCCGCGCTGGGGATCGTCGCGAGAAGCTGCGGCTGTCCGGGGGCGGAGGGATGGGTGAGATCGACGCTGAACACCTCGCCGTCGCTGCGATTCACGCCGTAGAGCGTGGAGCCATGGATGTCGATGCCGGAGATGAGCGCGATGGGCTGGCCGCCAGGCACCATGTTCACGATTTGCGTGTCAGAAACGACGGTGCCGAGAAGGCCGCCGGTGGTGGCGTTGTAACGGCGCACCTCACGCACAGCGCCTGTCTGCACGATGAGGTAAAGGTTGCCATCCGGGCCGAAATTGATGTCCTCCACGCCCGTCTGGGAGATGAAGGTGAAGGGCGCGGCGCCGATCGGCGCGCCAGGCGTCGTACCCGCCGGCCCTTGGAAACGAACGATGCGGCCGCCGTTCACATCGACGACATAGAAGTGTCCATCCGGGCCGATGGTGAACTGTGAAATCAAGCTGACGCTGGCAGTGGTGTTGTCGAGCACGGGGCCGAGGTCCGCGCCGACGGGGCTGATTTTGCGGATGTTGCTGGCCCCGTAGTGCGCGACATACCAGTGGCCGTCAGAGCCGAGTTCGATGGCGTAAGGCACGTCGCCAAAATCAGCATTGCCCTGGCTGAGGCTGCTGCCGAAGGCCGGCACCAGCGAGCCGGAATAAAGGCCGGTGCTGGCGTTGAAAGTCTGGATGCTGTCCGCCTGCGTGGCGGAGACATAGATGCTGGGCGTCACATTCATGAAACCGAAGTCGATCGTGGTCTCGTCGTAAGTGCCTCCGCCCGTGCCCGGCTCGTCGGCGGCGCTGAGGATGATGACGGGGCTGTAAATCGCGCTGCCGTTGATCTGGTGGCCGTTGTCGTCGTTGTCCACGCCGTTGTCCGTGAAGACAGTGGCACTGCTGGAGAGCGGCTGCGCCGATGGCGGCGTGGGGATGCGCACATACACCTGCAGGGGCGGCAGGGCGTTGAAGAGATAGGCCCCGTCCGCGTCCGTGGTCGTGGTGCGCAACAGCGTGTCATCGGTGCCGCCCGCGCGTCCGTCAGCGCCCGCCGTCCAAAGTTCGAGCCGCACGCCGCTGATGCCCGGCTCGCCGTTGTCGCGCAGGCCGTTGTCGTTCGTATCCTGCCAGACGAGATTGCCGACGCTCATGCCGCGGAAGAGGCCGAAATCGACGGTGAAGTCGGTGTCCGCGTCACCATCCTCGGCCGCAGGTTCGCCGCCGGTGGAAAGCGTGACGACCGGGGAGAACACCGGAGTGCCGGGGCCACCGGGCTGCGAGGCGGAGTTGTTGTCGTTGTCGATGCCGTTGTCGAGATTCACGGGATTGCCGCCGGGAATGTTCAACGGTGAAGGCATGGTGACGCGCAGGAAGAATTTGCCCGGCTGGAGGTCATCAAAGAGATACTGCCCCAACGCGCCGGAAGTGGTGGTGCGGAGCATGAGGTCACTGTTCGGCCCGCTGCCACCGATGGCGCCGTCCGCGCCCGGATCCCAAAGTTCGACTGTGAGTCCCCCGATCCCAGGCTCGCCGACGTCACGCATGCCGTTGAAGTTCGTGTCCTCATAGACGGCATCGCCAAGGCTGAGTCCCTTCACGAGCAACGAACAGGACTGTGTGGAGGAACAGCCGTAGGCGTCCGTGACGCGCACCGTGAAGCCGGCCGTGCCATAGGCCAGCGACGTGCCGGAAAGCAGGCCGCCGGACGACAGCGTGATGCCTGCGGGCGGCGAACCGGCGATCACGCTCCAGGTGTAAGGCCCGGTGCCGCCGGTGATGCCGAACTGCCGGCTGTAAGGCGTGCCGTAATACGCGTTTGCCAGCGTGACCGGTGTGATGCTCATCGAAGGACAGTTCACCGTGAGCGTGTAAAGCCGCGTGCTGGCGCAGTTGTAGGCGTCCCGCGCCTCCACGGTGAAGGAGGCAGTGGTCGCCTGGGCGGGGGTGCCGGAAATGACACCGCTGGAACTCAGTGAAAGCCCGCCGGGCAGCGTGCCGCCGACAACGCTCCAGACATACGGCGCGCTACCGCCGGTGGCATTCAGCGGGGCCGAATAGGCCGCGCCGACAGTGCCGTTTGAAAGAGCGGATGGCGAAATGATGAAGTCGGGGCAGCGGACGGTGATGCTGTAAGGCTGCGTTCCCGGAGCGCCGTTGGCATCCAGGGCCTGCACGGTGAACGAGTAGGTTCCGGGGCTGGCCGTGGTGCTGCCGGAGATCACACCGGCGGAGGATATCGTGAACCCTGATGGCAGGCTGCCCGTCAGTTTGCTGAAGGTGTAGGGAGCGGTGCCGCCCGCGGCGGTGATCAACTGGAAGTATGGCACCAGGCGGGTCGCGTCCGGCAGCGTGGGCGGGGAGATCGTGATGGGCGGATAATCCACCGCGAAGGTATAGGACTGCGTGGACGAGCAGTTCTCTGCGTCCGTGACACGCACGACGAAAGTGCTGCTGCCGAGGCTGGTGGGAGCACCGCTGAGCACACCGCCGCTGGAAAGCGTCATGCCCGCAGGCAGCACACCGGAGGCGAGGCTCCAGGTGTAAGGCGCGCTGCCCCCGCCGACGGCCAATGTCCGGCTGTAAGACGCATATTGCACTGCGGAAGGCAGCGGCACGGGCCCGATGGACAGCGCCGGACAGGCGATGACGATCTGCAGCGCGCTCGTGGCGGAGCAGTTCACTCCATCCGTGGCGCGCACGGTGAAATTGTAAATTCCTGGCGTGGCGGACGGCGTGCCGGAGACCAATCCCGAATTGCTCAAAGAAAGCCCCGCTGGCAGTTCTCCCGAGGCCAGGCTCCAACTATAAGGTGCCGTGCCGCCGCTGGCAGTGATCTGCCGGTCCGGGTAGGCCGCCCCCTTCGTGCCTGAAGGGAATGCCGGCGCGTTGATGCTGATCGCCGGGCAATTGACCACGACCGGATAAATTTTCGATGCGGCGCAGCCGTTCGCGTCCGTGGCCGTGACGGTGATGTTGTAGGTCCCCGGCGCACTGGAAGGCGTGCCGCTGAGGATGCCGCCGCTGCTCAAAATCATGCCGGCGGGAAGAGTTCCCGTGAAAGTCCACACATAAGGCGCGGAACCATTGCCGGCGGTCAATGTTTGCGGCGCATAAGACGCATGCTGCGCCGCCGCCGGCAACGACGCGGGCGAAATGGCAATGGCGGGACAAGTGACCGTCCAGGTGACCGCGTTGTCGATGACGCAACCGTTCGAGTCCGTGGCGCGGATGACAAAGCTGTAGGCTCCAGGCGCGCCTGTCACCGTACCGGAGAGCAGGCCGGATGCGGAAAGAGAAACGCCCAGGGGGAATGTGCCGGAGGCACGCGTGTAAACGTAAGGAGACGATCCTCCACTGGCGGTGAACTGCTGGCTGACGGACATATTCTGCGTCACCGAGGCCAGGCTGGCCGGCGACATCGACAACACCGGGCAGACGACCGCCAGCGACATCGCCTGGGTCGCCACGCAGCCGGAGAGGTCAGTCACGCGGACGGTGAAGTTGTAGCTGCCCGGCGCGGCCGTCACCACACCCCCGAGCACTCCGAGGCTGGTGAGGGAGAGGCCGGCCGGCAGGGTTCCGCCTGAAATGTTCCAGGTGTAAGGTGAATTGCCGCCGGCGGCGGAGAAGGCGGCGCTGTAGGGCGCTCCCTTCATCGCGCCCGACAAGGAGGCAGGCGCGATGGTGATCACCGGGCAGGAGCGCAGACCGAAGTCGATGGTGTTTTCCGTGTTCGTCGTCCCGGAGGAGCCGGGTTCGCCGCCTGCGGTCAGTTGGAAGACCATGCTGTTGATGGCGGAGCCTGCGCCGCCGGGCTGCGTGCCGTTGCTGTCGTTGTTCACCGCGTTGTCGGAGGTGACGGCGACGCTGCTGGCCAGCGAGTAGCCGGCCGGAGGAGTCAGCCTCACATAATAGGAACCGGAAAGGAAGGTCTTGAAGCTGTAGGCGCCGGTGTTGAGTGTTGACGTGGTCTGCAGCACGGTGTCGGCGTTTGAACCTGTGCCGCCGACGGCGTTGTCATCGCCGGGATTCATCAGATCGACCTGCACACCACCGATGCCGGACTCCAGAACATCCTTCTGGCCGTTGTTGTTCGAGTCATTCCAGACAACGTCGCCCACGGTGATGCCGGCGAAGAGGCCGATGTCGATGGTCTTGTTGCCATTCGCACCGTCCCCGTCCACTCCCGAGGCCGGTTCCATGCCGACCGCGAGGTCGATCACAGGGCTGTAAACAAAGGTTCCTGCTCCTCCAGGCTGGCTGCCGTTGTTGTCATTGTCGATGTCGTTGTCCAGCCCCACGGCCACACCGCTCGCGCCAGGAACGCCCACGGTGGGCGTGACGCGCACATAATATTTTCCGGGAACCAGGTTGCTGAACTCATAAAGGCCGGTGCTGCTGGTGACGACGCTGCCGCCGACCTGAATGTCCGCGTTCAATCCACTGCCGCCGATGACGTTGTCAGCACCGGGGCTGAACAACTGCACCGTGGCTCCGCTGATGCCGAGTTCGATGGAGTCCTTCAGCCCGTTGTTGTTCGTGTCGTTCCAGACCAGGTTGCCGATGCTCACCCAGGGCGAGATGGAACACGGCTCGGTGGCGATGGTGAGCACGCCGCCGGCATCGGTCTCAAAAACACCCTCCGTCGTGCCGCCGGGCGTGTAACTGAAAGCAGTGAGCGCGCCATTGCTGTCGTAGGCCGGCTGGCTGTCCAGATCGACCATGTGCAGCACGATGCCGGAGCTGCCGCCGGTCTGGATGCCTTCCCACGTCGAGGCATTGACGCCCATCGCGCCCCAGTTGGCGGCATTGTTGACGCGGGTCACGTCGATCACGCACTGGAAGCGCACGCTGCCACCGCTTTCCGTCACTTTTTGCAACAGAATGTCGGACGCGGTGACATTGCCGCCCGCCGTGGAAACCATCAGATTCGCGGCCGTCTGCCAGCTCTGATGTCCCAGCGCCGGGTCGTAACGGTAGATGCTCACGTTCGGACTGGAGCGCGTCATGCCATCGACATAAACAACCGCGTGATCAGCCGTGGCGGGATTCCCGCCGGTGCTGACCAGGAACCATAGCGCGTCCACCCTCGCGGTCCCGATCTGGTCCAGGCTGATGTCAAGGCTCAGGCGGTTGAGCGCGGCGTCGTAAATGACATCCGCGTTGTCGATGTGCGCGATGCCAGGCGTGTAGCTGAAGTCGTATGCCTGCGCCGGAGTCCAGTCCGCGGACATGCCGAGCACGCCGTCACGGTCATGGTCGGCGGCGAGGAAGTGATAACAGCCCGTGGCGCTCGGTCCGCCGGACTTGAAACCGAAGTCGATCGTCATGTTGCCGTTGTTGTCGTCGGAATCATCCAGCGTGTTGAAGGCGCCGCTCTCGCCCGTGCTGTTCGTCGGCTCGCCGCTGTCACTGACCGAGATGAGGGCGCTGCTGATGCCGTTCACGGAAGGCTGGGCGCTGTCGATGCCGTCATCATTGCCGACGATGTTGTCGTCCGTGTCGTTGTCATCGGAGCTGGACGGAAAGATGGAGATGGTGTTCACCAACGGCTTCCCGGTGCCGAACTCGGAGGCCGGAACACGCACATAATACGATCCGGGAACCACGCTGGTGAACTGATAGCGTCCGCGTGAGCCGGAGAAGCTGCTCGTGGTCGTGCTGGTGACGAAGGAACCCGCGCTGTTGAGCAGCTCGACACGCACGCCGCCGACGCCTTCGCCGGAATCATAGACGCCGTTGTTGTTGGCATCCTTGTAAACCAGATTGCCGATTCTGTTGAAGGTGGGACGCAGACCGAAGTCGATCGTGTTGTCGATGTTGCTGCCAAACGGGGCAAGGATGGCGCCCGGCTCGGTCAGCGCCGAGAGCGTGATCACCGGCGAATAAACCGGCGCGCCGGTCCACGCCTGCGAGACGCCGTTGCTGTCATTGTCGATGCCGTTATCCGAGCTGCTGCTGGTGCTGCTGCGACGCGGGTGCGTGATCGGCGGCGTGAGCTTCACATAATACCTCCCGGCGGACAGTCCGGTGAAGCTGTAGAGCCCGTCCGCGCCGGTGGTGAAGGCGGGGCCGACTTTCACATCGTCACCATTGTTCACTGTCGTGTCAGTGGACGAATAGAGCTCCAACTGCGCGTCCGCGACGCCGGTTTCGCCGGCATCGACGACCCCGTTGTTGTTAAGATCGGAGAAAACAAAGTTCCCCAGGGTCATCGCGGCGCTGAAGCCGAAATCGACAGTCATCTCCTGGTTGCTGCCGCTGGCACGGTTGCCGGGCTCCTTGTCGATGGCGAGGTCGATCACCGGACTGGAGACCGCCGTGCCGGAGCCGCCGGGCTGGATGCCGTTGCTGTCATTGTCCACGCCGTTGTCGAGGTTCACGCCCGGAGATGCAAGCGGCCAGAGAGCATCCGGCGTGGGAAGACGCACGAAGTATCTGCCCGCAGAGAGTCCGGTGAAGAGGTAATAGCCGTTTGCATCCGTGACCGTGGTGGCGACGAGCTGGTCATCACCTGTGTTGGCGAGGTTGTCCGCGCCGGGCTGGAGCAATTGCACGGCGAGATCCGGCAGGCCCGGCTCGCGCGGATTTTTGAGGCCATTCGCGTTCGTGTCGGCCCACACAAAGTCACCGATGGAAAGCGTCGGAGGGGAGCAGGTGGCGTCGCCTTGCAGCAGGATGTTGTCGATGTCGATGTAACCTGCCCCGTCACCGCCCCAGAGATAAATTTCGATGAGGAAGGGCTTGCCTGCCAGCTCCGCGCCTGCGGGCAGCGCCGAGGCTCCGCCGATGAAGCTGCTCCAGGACAGGTTCATCGAATACCATGAACCGGTGGCAGGCAGCACGAAGCTGTCCGTCACCGCGGTGCGATGATTCGCGCCGTCCTTCCAGGTGAGGAATGCCTTCCCCTGCACCGGCGCGGTGGTGCCGACGCGACACACGTCGAAGATCAGGTTGCCGATCGTGCCGGTGGCGGTCGGATCCATGTCAAAACGGATCCACAGACTGTCACGATTCTGCGTCATGCTGGTGCGCGTGGCGTCGTAGGCCGCGTCATAGGCCGCGTCCCAGTCGCGCATGCGGCGGGAAAGGGCGCCGCCGCGGATGGGACCGTTGCTCACAGGCTCGCTGATATCGGTGAGACCGTTCATGTCGTCCTCGATCTGGATTTTGGCCGCGTTGACCACGCAGGGGTTCTTGTAACTCGGCGGAGCCGGCAGGCCGCCGCTGGTGGCATTCAACTCATACTCCAGCAGGTTCACGACCGACGCCGGCACGGCGCGCAGTGCGAAGTCGAGCGAGTTGTCCGCATCAGCACCGCCTGCGACGTCACCAGGCTCGCGTGCCACGGCGAGCGTGACGACCGGGCTGTTGATGACAGTCCCCTTCCCGCCCGTCTGGATGCCGTTGTTGTCATGGTCGATGCCATTGTCAGCGGCAACCTGCGGGCCGGAGGACAGAGGATGCGTGGAAGGCGGCGCGGCCATGCGCACGAAGTATTTTCCAGGAGCCAGCCCGGTGAAGGCGTAAGCGCCCGTGCCGTCGGAGGTCGTCGTGCCTTGCAAGGCATCATCACCGTTGCCGATCACGGCATCCGTCGTGGAAAAGAGCTGGAGGGCGGCGCCGCCGAGGCCGGGCTCGCCCGCGTCACGCACGCCGTTTTGATCCAGGTCGTCCCAGACGAGGTTCCCCAGCGAGAGACCGTTGATGACGACAACATAATCGCGCGTGCCTGAACATGCGGCCGAGTCCACGGCACGGATGGTGAAGCTGAAGCTGCCGGTGGCGGAAGGCGTACCGCTGAGGATGCCGCTGCCCGTGCTCAAGGTCACACCCGGCGGCAGGCTGCCGGCGATCAATGAATAGCTGCTGGCACCGATGCCGCCGCTGCTCGTGATCGTCTGGCTGTAAGCCACGCCGCGATAACCCGAGGCCAGCGTGGCCGGCGCGAGCACGAGCGTGGGGCAGTCAACCGTCATGCTGATCGTCCTGCTGCCGAGGCAGGCGTAAGCGCCGCGTGCCTCCACCGTGAAGCTGTAACTGCCCGGCGCGGTCGGCGTGCCGCTGAGAACCCCGGATGGATTCAATCCCAGCCCCGCAGGCAACGTGCTCCCCACAGGCACGCTCCAGACGTAAGGCGCGACGGCACCGGAGGCGCTCAACGTGGTGGAATAGGCCGCGCCAGCCGTGCCGTCGGGCACCGTCGCTGGCGTGATCGTGACCACGGGGCAATCCAGCGCGAGCACATAGTTGATGGTACCCGGGCAGTTGTTCTGGTCCATCGCCTGAATGGTGATGCTGTAATTGCCCGCCGTGCTGGTGGGCGTGCCGCTGATGAGACCGGAGGAGGAGATGCTCACGCCCGTGGGGAAGGAGCCGGATTTCAGCGACCAGGTCTTCACGCCGACACCGCCGGTGGCCGTGAGCTGCTGCGAGTAGGCACCGCCCACCATCGCCGCAGGCAGCGACGCGGGCGTGATGGTGATGGCGGCGCAATCCACGCCGAGCGCGAGCGCCTGCTGTTTCACACAACCGTTCAAATCTGACACCTGCACGGTGAAGTTGAAGGAGCCAGCCGCCTCCGTCGTGCCACTGACCAAGCCAGCGGAGGAAAGCGTGATGCCGGAAGGCAGCGCGCCGCCCGCAAGCGACCAGGTGTAAGGCGCGGTGCCGCCGCTCGCGGCGAGCTGCTGGCTGTAAGCCATCGTCGTGGTGGCCTGCGGCAGCATCGCCGGCGTCACGGTGATGAGCGGGCAGTCGAACAGAATCGTGCAATCGCGCGAACCCGAGCAACCGGAGGAGTCCGTGGCCTTCACGCGGAAAGTGTGGCTGCCTGGCGCTACCGTCGGCGTGCCGCTGACGACACCGCTGCTGCTCAAAGCGAGTCCTGCGGGCAGTGTGCCGCTTTCCAGCGACCAGGTGTAGGCCGGATTGCCGCCGCTGGCCGTCAGGGTCTGGCTGTAGGCCTGATATTGACGGCCATTGGCCAGCGTCGCGGGCGTGACAGTGATGACCGGACAGCTCACACGCAGCGTGTAGGAGCGCGTGCCGGAACAGGAGGCACTGTCCGTGCCGCGTACGGTGAATGCATAGTCACCCGGCAGCGCCGTCGGCGTGCCGCTGATCAGACCGGCGTTGCTCAGGCTCATGCCGGCGGGCAGCGCGCCGCTGGTGATGCTGAAGGTGTAGGGCGCGCTGCCACCCGCGCCGTCCAGCAGCACGGCGGTGTAAGCCGCGAACTGCCGCGCATCCGGCAGCGTGGCAGGCGTCAGCGAGACCGGAGGACACAGTACCCGGATGCTCAGGGCCTGCGTGCTGACGCAGTTGTTCGCGTCACGGGCGCGCACGGTGAAGGAATACGACCCCGGGGCGGAGCCCGGCGTGCCGCTGATGACACCGGCGCCGCTCATGCTCATGCCGGTGGGCAGCGCGCCGCTGGAGATGTCCCATTGATAAGGCATCGTTCCGCCCGCCGCGCTGAGCGTGACGGAGGCGTAGGCGGCATACTGCGTGGCATCCGCGAATGTTTTGGGCGTGATGTCAATCACCGGGCAGGTGACGGCGAGCGTGTAGGCGCGCAGACCCGTGCCGCCGTAAAGATCGCTGGCACGCACGGTGAACGGATAGCTCGCAGGCACGGACGTGGGAGTACCGGCGAGCACGCCGGTGGCGGTGTTGAGCGTCAGGCCGTCGGGCAGGCCGTTGTTGCCGCTGGTGACGATGTTGTAACGTGCCAGCACCTCGGCGGCGCTGATGGCGCGGTTGTACACCGCCGCCTCGTCGAGCGCGCCGGCCCAATGCGTGCCAGCAACGGCGCTGCCGCCGAATCTCAGCGGCTGGCTGGAGTGGCTGACGGGAATGACAAAGAGCTTGGACGTCACCTGCGCGCCATTCACATAAATGCGCAGAACGGCCCCGTCATAAGTGCCCACGACGTGGTTCCAGGCATTCACCGTGAGAGGAGCATCCACGAAATCGGAGCTCAGCAGCAGCGTGGACGGACGGTTGATCCAGAAACGCGCCGTGCTGGTGCCATCGCGCTGCATGAGGCCGTAGCCGTTGCCCGGCGCGCCGGGATTGTCTGTTTTCGCGATGATGACGCGGTCTCCCGACGGGGATGCGCTGGATGGCCTCACCCATGCCTCGACGCTGATCTGCGCCGGACGCATGACCGACTGGTCCGGCACCTGCATGAAGTCGTTTGTGCCGTCGAAATCGAACGCGCGGCCTGTGACGCCTGCGGTGAAGGCCACTCCATTGAGCAGCGCGCCGTTGTTGCCTGCGATCACTTCCGCAGCGCCATTCTCACCCGGCCACCAGGCGGCGGTGCCACCCAGGGCGGCCGGACTGACGCTCCAGGAGTACGGTGATGTGCCGCCGGAGGCCAGCAGGTTCTGCGTGTAGGCCGCATATTGCGTCGCGGATGGCAAAGTGGCCGGGCTGACCGTCACCAGCGCGTTCATGAGCAGCAACGTGTAGCTTTGCGTGCCGGAACAGCCCTGGCTGTCCGTGCTGCGCACCGTGAAGGCATAACCGCCAGGCGCCGCCGCCGCGCCCGGCGTCCCGCCGAGGACGCCACCGCTGCTCAAGGTCATGCCATCCGGCAGGCTGCCGCCGCTGATCGAATAGGAGTAGCCGCCCGAGCCGCCGCTGGAGGTGAGCGAAAGCGGATTGTAAGGCGCGTACTGCGTGGCGACGGCGACCGTTCCGGGACTGATGGTGATGACCGGGCAGCCGCGGAAGCCGAAGTCGATGGTGTTTTCGCTGTTGCCGATGCCGCTGCCGCCAGGTTCACCGGCTGCCGTGAGCGTGATGACCGGGCTGATCGCGGCGGCACCGACTCCACCGCCCTGAATGGCATTGCTGTCATTGTCCTCGCCATTGTCCGCGCCGTCCGTCACGCCGGACACGAGCGGGGAAGACGCAGGCGGCGCGGGGACGCGCACGCGATACGCGCCGGGCTGGTAAACGGTGAAGCCATAGACGCCGCTGCTGTTTGTCGTCGTGCTCGCGATGACGGTGTCCGCCACGCCGTCGAGCAGTTCGACCGTCAGGCCCGCGCCGGCGCCCGTCTCCGTGCCGCTGCTGAACACGCCGTCATTGTTGCCGTCAATGAAGAGCTGGTTGCCGAGCTGGATGCCGGTGAAGATGCCGAAATCGATGCTCAATTCGGTGTCGGGATTGGTGTCGCCATCGTTCACAGGCTCCGCGCCGATGCCAAGGTTGACCACCGGACTGTAAAGATGGGTTCCGGGGCCGCCGGGCTGCGCGCCGTTGTTGTCGTTGTTGATGCCGTTGTCGGCGATGACCACATTGCCGCCGGCCGCGGGAATGCCGGCGGGCGGCGTGACACGCACGACATATTTTCCATCGGCGAGGCCGGTGAAATTGTAAGCGCCGGCCGGACCCGTCGTGGTGGTGCCGACGAGCAGATCGTCCGCGTCACCGGCGGTGTCATTGGTGGTGCTGAAAAGATCGACAGTGACGCCGCCGACGCCGGTCTCGCTGAACGCGCCGGTGTCACGCACACCGTTCTTATTGGCATCGTTCCAGACAAGGTTGCCGATGGTCAGCGTGGCGGAGGGGCTGACCTGACAGAGGTAAACCAGGTCGGCCACGACCGGATTCGTGCTGCTGCCGCCGGAGAGAACGATGGCTGCGGTGTCGATCTGCGACTGCGTCGCCGCGCTGGCGATGCGGAAGCGGTAGGTGAACTGACGCCACACGGGCTGCGCGGTGCTGGATGCGGCCTCGCTCCAGCCGTTGTAGTCCGGGGCGCCGAAGGATGGGTAGGAGACCGTGCCGCCGCTGTAACCGCAGCACTGCTGCTCTCCCGGAGCCGTGGCGCTCATCTCACCCTGCGGCACGGTGTAATACTGGTAGATGCCAGGTGTGACGCCGGTGATGATCTGGAAGATTTGCGCGTTCGCGCCGAGATCCCACAGGATCGACGCCGCGCCGGACGACGCGCTGGAGGCCCACACGCTCAACTCATACTCCTTGCCGGCCTGAAGCGCGGTGCTCCACCCGCCGCCGCCCGCAGGGCGCAGGCTGACGGTGGAACTGGTGCCCTGGAGCAGCAGCATGCGTTTGCCGTGACGGCTTTTGACGCTTTCCATCCACGAAACACGCGAACCGTTGTTGCCGGAGATGACCTGCGCACGCTGGATCGGCTCGCCGACACCGCTGGTGCCGTTTGTGCCGCCGAGCCATTGGAAGGCGTTGATGTTCGCGCCGAAGGAAGTGCCTGTGCCGTCGTAGCCGAGCACCGAGGTGGCGGTTCCGGTCGTGTTTGGCAGTCCCTGGAACTCAAAGCTCGGATTGTCGATGAGATTGGTGATCTGGCACGGATTCGCGTTGGAGAAACCGATGTCGATCGTGCCGTCCGTGTCGGCATCGTTGCCATCCACCTCGGCCGCGGGCTCCGTGCCGGGAGAAAGTGTGATCAGCGGCGTCACCACCGGATTGCCCGGCGCGGTTTGCAGGCCGTTGTTGTCATTGTTGACACCGTTGTCGAGCGCCACCTGGCTGGTGCTGACTTTCGGATAATAGACCGGCGGCGTCGGGACGCGCACATAATAGACACCGGGAGCGAGGTTGCTGAAAAGGTAGAGGCCGTTGGCGTCTGTGACGGTCGTGGCGAGCATCACATCGTCGCCCGCGCCATTTTCCGCGTTCCCGTTGATGCCTGGAGACCACAATTGCAAAGGCAGTCCCGGCACTCCGCTCTCGGTCGATCCGCGCAGGCCGTCGTCATTCATGTCGATCCACACCTGGTTGCCCAGCGCCATGCCTTTGACGAGGAAGGTGATGGCACTCGTCGCGCTCTGGCAGTTGCCGGCGTCGGTGGCACGCACGGTGACGGTGTGGCTGCCCGGAGCGGTCGGCGTGCCGCTCACGGTGCCGTCAGAGGCCAGCGTGAGTCCCGGCGGCAGCGTGCCGCTGACGAGCGCGAACGAATACGGGGCCGTGCCGCCGCTGGCGGTGAATGTGTGCGAGTAGGCGGAGTTGCGGTAGCCGGCCGGTGCCGCAGGATTGTCGAGCGTGATGAGAGGGCACGCGGGCGTGAGCGTGTAGCTGCGGGAGCCCGGGCAGTTGTCGGCATCCGTGGCGGTGATGGTGAAGGTGACAGGCGTGGTCGAAGTCGCGGTGCCGCTGAGGACACCCGTGGCGCTGTTCAGGCTCAACCACGACGGCAGACCGCTCGCGCTCCAGACCAGGGGCGTGGCGGTGGTGCCGCTGGTCGTGATTGTTTGGGAATACGCGCCGCCGATTTCCGGCGCGGGCAGCGTGGCCGGATTCACGGTGATGGCGGGGCAGCCCAGGTCGAGCGTGTAGGAGCGCGTGCCAACGCAGCCCTTGGCATCGGTGGCGCTGATGGTGAAGGGCTGGCTGTCCATGTCCGTGGGCGTGCCAGTGACCTCGCCCGTGCCGGTGTTCAGGCTCAGCCCGGCCGGCAGGCTGCCGCTGCCCAGCGCATAGACGTAGGGGGCGGCTCCACCGGCGGCGGCGGCGCTGCTGGAGTAGGCGCTGCCGATGGTGAGTGTCTTGTTCAACGAGGCGAGGTTGATCACCGTGCAGACGGGCACGTCCACAGGGCCTTGAGTGGTGCAGCCGTTCGCGTCGGTGGTGGTCACCTGGATGGTGTAGGTGCCGCCGGCGGGCGGCGTGCCGGTGGGAGTGCCGGTGATCACGCCGCCGTTCGAGCTGGCATCCACCGCCTCGATCATGCGCAGGTTCGACACGGTGGCGAAGCTGGTGCCCATGCCGAGGATCGTGGTGTTCAAGGCGGCGGCGGCGCGGAAGCGCAGGCTGCATGGGCCGGGAGGCGTGCCATAAGGCGCGTCAAAGTAAAGCGTGCGCGTGCCGCTCTTCACGCCGTTGCCGAAAAGACCGAGGATGTTGATGAGCGTGCCGGAACTTCCAGAGTCCATCGCGTTGCCCGCGCCATCGAGCAGTTCGACGGTGAAGCTGGGCACGAAGCCGAGTCCGGACTCCAGGAAGCCATTCTCACCGTCCACATCAAAGGTGACGGCATAGCGGATGCCCGGCTTCAACTGCACCGGCGAACCCGCCGCGTCAAACTTCGCCACCGCCTCCCAGGTGGAGACGATCGAGGTGCCGACGCCCAACATGCCTAGAAGGCTGGAGCTGTTGTTGCTGACGCCGAATTTCAACTCCGAGCCTGTGAGCTGCGTGCGCGAGCCGCTTTCCGTCAAACCGATGCCGAGGATGCTGACACTGACGCCGCCGGTGGCTTTCAGAGTCCAGATGCCCGAAGTCACGGGACCGGCGGAGCCACCCAGGGCCAGAGTGATGAGGCCGTCCGGTGGATCCACCGTGGCGTTCGCGACGGGAGAAAAGATCGGGGCGTAGGGCGTGCCAGGACCGGCCACGGGGGCGTTGTTGCTCGCGAAGAAAAGACCCGGCGGCAGCGTGCCTCCTGACTTCACCAGGGTATGCGGCGTGGCTCCGCCAGTGACGGTGATGCGTTGCAGGTAGTTGACCCCCTCACGGACGGCAGGAAGGATCGCGGGGCCGAGATTCATCACCGGGCATGTTTTTGCGATGAGCACCTGCGAGGCCGTGCAGCCGTAGGCGTCCGTGGCGCGGATGGTGATGCTCACTCCGGCTCCATTGGCGCTGGTCGGTGTGCCGGAGAGCACGCCGGCAGAGCTCAGGGTGAGACCGGCTGGCAGCGTGCCGCTGGTGATGACAAAGGTGTGGGGACCCGTGCCGCCGCTGGCGGTGATCGTCTTTGAGTAGGCGATGCCCACCGTGCTGTTCTCCAGCGTGGTGGGACTCACCGTGATCGTGGGACACACAGACGCGATCGTGTAGGCCCGCGTGCCGGAGCAGCCATTGGCATCCACGGCGCGGATGGTGAAGCTGGCGTTCACCGCGCTCGTCGGTGTGCCGGTGATGTCTCCGGTGCTGGCGTCCAGGCTCAATCCCGCCGGGAGCGTGCCGCTACTCACCGCGTAGGTGTAGGGAGTGACGCTGCCGGTGGCCGCGACACTCTGACTGTAGGCCGTGCCCACCGTGGCATTGGCGGAGATGGCCGGGAGGGTGATCGCCGGGCAGATGAGGATGCTCACCGGCTGCTGGATGGAGCAGCCGTTCGCGTCGGTGGCAGTCACCTGCATGGTGTAAAGCCCCCCGCTGGTCGGCGTGCCGATGACCAGGCCGCCTTCCGGTCCGGCATGCACCGCCTCGATCACGCGCAGGTTCGACACAGTGGCAAAACTGGTGCCCATGCCGAGGATGGTGGTGTTCAAGGCTGCGCCAGC
The DNA here is from genome assembly GCA_016795375.1 of Verrucomicrobiaceae bacterium. Classification (GTDB taxonomy): domain Bacteria; phylum Verrucomicrobiota; class Verrucomicrobiia; order Verrucomicrobiales; family Verrucomicrobiaceae; genus Prosthecobacter. Next base: position 17,399 of record JAEUHJ010000203.1, on the reverse strand, counting down.
ACGGAAACGCACGCTGCACGCCCCAGGGGAAACTCCCTGCGGAACGTCAAAGTAGAGCGTGCGCGTGCCGCTCTTCACACCGTTGCCAAAGAGACCGAGGATGTTGATGATCGTGCCGGACCCGGATGAATCCACCGCATTGCCCGCGCCATCGAGCAGCTCGACGGTGAAGGTGGGTATGAAACCAAGTCCGGACTCCAGGAAACCATTCTCCCCGTCCACATCAAAGCTGACGGCGTAGCGGATGCCCGGCTGCAACTGCACCGGCGAACCCGGCGCGTCGAATTTCGCCACCGCCTCCCAGGTGGAAGTGATCGAGGTGCCGATGCCCAGCATGCCGAGCAGGCTGGAGCTGTTGTTGCTGACTCCGAATTTCAATTCCGTGCCTGTGAGCTGCGTGCGCGAGCCGCTTTCCGTCAAGCCGAGGCCAAGAACACCGATGCTGACACCGCCGGTGGCCTTCAGCGTCCAGATGCCCGCTGTCACCGGTCCGGCGGAGCCACCCAGGGCCAGAGTGATGAGGCCGTCCGGTGGATTGACCGTGGCATTGGCCGCAGGAGAAAAAATAGGGGCGTAAGGCATACCCGGCCCGGCCACCACATGATTGCAGCCGAAGAAGGAGAGGCCCGGAGGCAGCGTGCCGCCGGTACGTGCCAGACTGTAGGGCGTGGCGCCACCCGTGGCCGTGACATACTGCAAGTAGCTGACGCCGATGAAGCCGTCCGGCAGATTCCTGGGGCCGACGTTCATCACCGGGCAGACTTTCGCGGCGAAGATCAAGGAGCCGGTGCAGCCGTTCGCATCAGAAGCCTGGATCGTCACACTCACACCTGCGCCATTGGCAGCCGTTGGCGTGCCGCTGAGCACACCCGCCGTGCTGAGTGTCAGACCGGCAGGCAGCGTGCCGCTGGTCACCGAATAGGTGTAAGGCGCGGCACCGCCCGAGGCCGCGAGTGTGGCGGAATAGGCCGTGCCGGAAATCAGCGAAGTGGGGATGGCCGGCACGGAGACGACCGGGCAGAGAATCTGGAGGAGATGATCTTCCACCTCGCCCGTGGCGCTGTGGCCGGTGGATCCAGGAGTCTGTGAGCTGGTGAGGCGGAAGCGCGCGCCTCTCATGCCTGGCCGGGCATCCGCAGGCGCGTTCACCGTGATGTTGCGCACGGCGGCATTGGTGTTGTTGGCGATGACGAGATTCGTGGCGATCTGCTCTCCGGCGTCGGTGAAGAGGCCGTTGCCGTTGAAGTCCACCCAGGCATTGAGGTAGCCTGTGGCGCCGCTGAGATTGGTGACGGTGACGGAGGCTGTCGCAGAAGCACCCGGCGCGATTGTGGGAACGGTCACGCCGTCCTCGTCATCGCTGCCGGTGGCGTCGTCGCCGTTGGCGGAGGCGTTTTTCGCCGCCGCATACTCGGCGTCCACCAGCGCGCCCATGCGCAGGTTGTTTGAGCGCGTGCTGCTGGCTTCCGCCGCGCCGTCCCAGTCGCCGAAATCAATCGTGGGCACGGCGATGTTCACCACATAGTCCTCCACCTCGCCATTGCCGCTGCCGCCGGTGCTGCCCGGAGTCTGTGTGGAGGTCAGTCGCACGCGGATGCCGAGGTTCGCGCCCGTGATGGCGTTCGTTGGCACGATGAAGCTCACGTTTTCGATCTCGTCGGTGGTTCCTGCCGGGACGGGCACGTTCACCGCGACCTGCTCGCCGCCATCGTTGATGTCGCCGTCGTTGTTGAAGTTGACCCACACATTCAAATAGGCTGCGGCGCCCGTGTTGTTGGTCACGGTGACAGGTATCGTCGTCGGCGCACCCGCGATCATGCTCGGGATGGCCGCGCCGTCCTCGTCATCAGAGAGCGTGTCGTCATCTCCCGTGGCCAGCGCATTTTTCGTGGCGGAGAGCTCTGAGTCCGTCGTCGCGCCGAGGCGCAGGCCCGCGTTCCTCGTCGAGAAGGCGTCCGCGAAGCCGCTGAAGTCGCCGTAGTCGCTCGGCGGCGCGTTGATGGTCGGCGCGTAGTCCTCCACCTCGCCGACACCTTTCTGCCCGGTGCTGCCAGGAGAGCTGGTGCTGGTGATGCGGAAGCGTGCGCCGACCGGCACACCAGTGGTGGCGGCCACGGGCACCGTGATGGAAAGATTCCGCGTGACGGTGGAGCTGCCAGTGGAGATGGTCGTGTTCGTGGCGATCTGCTCGCCCGCGTCGGTGAGCACGCCGTTGCCATTGTAGTCGATCCAGGCGTTCAGGTAGGAGGTGGAGCCGCGTTTGTTGTAAATCTTCACCGGGATCGTGGCCGCCGCGCCAGCCATTAAAGAGGGCAGCGTCACGCCGTCCTCGTCATCCGTGTTGCTCGTGTCATCACCCGTCGCCGTGGTGTTGGTGATGCCATCTCCTTCCGCGTCCGTCAGCGCGCCGAGGCGTAGATTGCCGTTCCGCGTGCTGCTGGCGGCTCCAAAGCTCGTGAAGTCGCCAAAATCCAGCGTTGGCACCGCGATGCTCACGACATAGTCCTCCACCTCCCCTGTATCGTTACTGGCACCGGTGGCACTAGGGGACGCGGCTGCAGTGAGGCGGAAACGCGCGCCCAGATTCGTGCCGGTGACAGCAGATGAGGGCACGAAGACGCTCAGATTGAGCGTGGAGTTCGTCTGGCCGGTCGCCACCGCCACATTGGTGGCCACCTGCTCGCCGCTGTCGGTGAGCACGCCGTTGTTGTTGTAATCAATCCAGGCATTGAGAAAGGCGCCCGCGCCCAGTTCATTGGTCACCACGACCGGGATCGTGAAGGTGCCTGTGGCGGTCAGCGCGGGGATCGTGACACCATCCTCATCATCCGTGCCTGTGACGTCATCCCCGGTCGCCGTGATGTTGGTCGTCGGCGCAGGCTCGGCATCCACAGCGGCACCGAGACGCAGGCGGCTGTCCGCCCCGTTCGACGCGGAGCCGAAGCTGCTGAAATCACCAAAATCTGATGCCTGGGCGATGACGGGCACCCGGTGGTCCTCCACCTCGCCGTTTCCGCTGGCACCATCAACGCCGGGGCTGCTCGTGCTGGTGAGGCGGAAACGTGAGGCCAGCGGCACGCTCGTCACCGCGCCTGGCGGCACGGTGATGGACAGATTGCGCGTCACATTCGTCGTCCCGGTCGAAACCACCACGTTCGTGGCGATCTGCTCGCCCGCGTCGGTGAGCACGCCGTTGCCATTGTAGTCGATCCAGGCGTTCAGATAAGCCGTGGAGCCCGAGGTGTTCGTGACCACGACCGGAATGGTCACCGGATCGCCTGCGGTCATGGAGGGGAAGGTCACGGCATCCTCGTCATCCGAACCGGTGGCATCGTCTCCCGTCGCGGTGGCGTTCTTCGTGGCCAGATACTCCGTGTCCGTCGTCGCACCGAGGCGGATGGTGCTCACCACGGCGCTGCTGGCGTCAGCCAGCGTGCTCATGTCGCCGAAATCCGTCGTGGGAGCCGCGATGACGACCGCATGGTCCTCGATCTCACCCGCGAGGCCGTTCGCCCCCGTGGGGCCGAGGCCGCTGGGCGCGGATAACCGGAAACGCGCCCCCACAGTCACGCCGGTCACTGCGGTGGGCGGCACGGTGACGGTGAGATTGAGCGTGCCGTTCGACGTGCCGGTGGTCACCGGGGTGTTTGTGGCGATCTGCTCGCCGCTGTCCGTGAGCACGCCGTTGTTGTTGAAGTCGATCCAGGCGTTGAGAAAGCCGCTCGCGCCGGTGGTGTTCGTCACCGTGACCGGGATCGTCACCGTCTGGCCCGCAATCATCGAAGGCATTGCCACGCCGTCTTCGTCATCGCTTCCAGTGGAGTCATCCCCCGTGGCATCGGCGTCTGTGGTGGCCGCGTACTCCGGATCGATCGACGCACCGATGCGCAGGGATGGATTCACGCCTTGGGACGCATCGGCAAACGGGGCGAAGTCGCCAAAGTCCGTGGTCGGCGCGGTGATGGCGAGCACATAGTCCTCCACCTCGCCGTTGCCGGCCAGGCCGGTGGGGGCGGTGCCGCTGGTGTTCGACAAACGGAAGCGCGCGCCAAGGTTCACACCCGTGAGCGCGGTGGATGCGACGGTGAAATTGAGCGCCCGTGTGAGGTTGTTCGATCCGTTGGCGATCAGGGCGTTGGTGGCGACCTGCTCCCCGGCATCCGTGAGCACGCCGTTGCCATTGTAGTCGATCCAGGCGTTCAAGTAGGCCGTGGAGCCGCTCGTATTCGTCACCTGCACGGAGAATGAACCCGGCCCGCCGGCAGTCATCGCGGGAATCGTCACTGCGTCCTCGTCATCACTGCCGGTGGTGTCATCGCCCGCGGCGGTGGCGTTCGTGGTGGCGGCATACTCGACATCCGTGGCCGCGCCGAGGCGCAGGCTGGCATTCCGCGTGGCACTGGCGCTGCCAAAGGCCGTGAAGTCACCAAAATCCGTCGTTGGGGCCGCGATGCTCACGACATAGTCTTCCACCTCGCCTGTGCCACCGATGCCGGACGCGCCGGGACTGGAGTCTTCCGTGAGCCGTACGCGCACGCCGAGGGCCGAGCCGGTCACAGCATTGGGCGGCACAGTGACATTGAGGTTTCGTGTCAGATTCACGGAGCCGTTGCTGATGGTGATGTTTGTGGCGACCTGCTCCCCTGCATCTGCCAGCGAGCCGTTGTTGTTGTAATCAATCCAGGCATTCAGACAGGCCGTGGCACCGGTGGTGTTCGTCACCACGACAGGGATGACCACCGGCGCACCCGCGATCATGGACGGCAGCGTCACGCCGTCCTCGTCATCATTGCCAGCGGTGTCGTCCCCGGTCGCCGTGATATTTTTCGTCGCGGCATACTCCGCATCCACGAGCGCGCCGAGGCGCAGGTTTGAGCTGGCGGTGTTCACCGCGTCGGCAAAACCGCTGAAGTCGCCGAAATCCGTCGTGGCGTTCAAAACCGTCACCGCATGGTCCTCGACCTCGCCGTTGCCGGACTGGCCGGTGGGGCCGGGGGAGCTGCCGCTCGTCAAACGCACGCGCACGCCGATGCTGGAGCTCGTCACGGCGGCGGCGGGCACGGTGAAGGAGAGATTGACCGTGCCTTTCGTCGTCATGTTCGGCACCGCAATATTGGCTGCCACCTGCTCGCCCGCGTCGGTGAGGGTGCCGTTGTCGTTGAAGTCAAACCAGGCGTTCAGATACGCCGTGGAGCCGCTCTTGTTTGTCACCGTGACAGGAACGACCACCGGCTGGCTGGCGATCATCGTCGGAAAGACCACGCCGTCTTCATCGTCACTGCCGGTGATGTCATCTCCTGTGGCGGTGGCATTGGCATTGGACGCGCCCTCGACATCCGTACCGGCCCCGATTTCCAAAGTGGAAACCATCGTGCTCGAAGCATCGGCGAAGCCATCAAAGTCGCCGAAATCCAGCGTCGGGGCCACGATGCCCACCACATAGTCCTCGACTTCACCGGTGCCGGAGACACCCGTGGGCGCGGTGGCAGCCTGGTCGGTCAGACGGAAACGCACGCCGCGCTGCGTGCCGATGCTGGCGGCCACCGGAGCCTGGAAGATCACGTTCACCGTCTGCGCGGATGTGCCGCTGGGCACGGTCACGGCGGCAGCAAGCCGCTCGCCGCCACTGGAGATGGTGGTGTTGTTGAAGTCACCGCTGTTGTCGAAATCGATCCACGAATGCAGATAGGCCGTGGCGCCGGTGTTGTTGAAAACAGAGACGGGAATCGTGACCCACCCGCCCTGCGTGATGTCGGCAGGCATGGTGACACCATCCTCGTCATCGCCGCCGGACGTGTCGTCTCCTGTGGCGGCGGCATTGGTTGTGGCGACAGCTTCCACATCCGCCGTGGCCCCAAGGCGCAGATTGCTGTTCATTGTGCTGGAGGTGCTGGCAGTGGCCGCGCCGGATCCGTTCCAGTCACCGAAATCAAAGATGGGCATGGCCAGCAGGCCGAAGTCAACGGTGAGGTCGGAATTGGTGTCCGTGTCGCCGTCGTCATCCGGCTCCATGGTGGGACTCAAGCCGATCAACGGTCCGCGCACCGGCTGGCCTGATGCGGTCTGGGTGCCATTGTCGTCGTTATCCACCCTGTTGTCCGTGGTGACAGCAGCGTCGCTGCTATAAGGAAACGCGGAGGGTGGATTCGGCATGTACACGAAGTACTGGCCGGGTGAGAGGTTGTTGAAGGAGTAAAAGCCGCCGCCGCTGGTGGTGGTGGTGACCGCCGGTGCCGCGGTGAGCGGATTCTGACCACCGAGGAAAAGCTGCAACGCAACGCCGTTGATGCCGGACTCGCCCGCGTCTTTGATGCCATTGTTGTTGACGTCGTTCCAGACGAGATTGCCCAGCTTCATCGAGGGTGGCGCGCCGGGGCAGGCCGCGCCGTCTGAGTTCGAGACCGCAGGACCGGTGCCGACGGCCGTGATGCTGCCATTGAGCACATTGTTGGTGCGGTTGAACACATACAGCGTGTCCTGCGCACCCGTGGCACCCGCGCTGCCGAAACCATAGGTCAGGCCGTTGGCGTCGATGATGATGGAACCCCACGCTCCCGGCACCGTGGCGGTCACGCGTGTGGCCGCGCCGGTCGTGGTGTTGATTTCAAATAGCCCCAGCCAGTTGGTGTCCACTGTGGAATAGCCGTACACCTTGTTGGTGAGCGGATCCCAGGCGATGTCGCCAAAGTTGCCCGCATAAACCGTCCCGGTGCCGGTGTTCGTCACCGTGACACCAGGGCCGACGAGGGATGCCGAGGCGAGATCGATGGTGTAAAGCGTGGTCGATTTGACCGCCCCCCATGTGTAGAGGTTCAGGATCATCCTGCCGTTCGTCAGCGCAGTGGCACCAGACCACTGGCCATCTCCTCCCGGCTCCGGCAGACCTGCGATGGCCCCCATGTCCACCAGCACCCCCTGCGAATTGATGCGATAGAGGTGGTTTCCGTTTTGATCGACGCAGTAAAGATATCCACCGTAGGCAGCGAGGGCGTTGAGCTTGTAACCGGTGAAAATGAAAGCCGGCACCAGCGACGGACCGTCCGCCACATAGTACAAAGTTGAATCCCACACATCCGTGTCAACCTGGACGTTCTGGATGACCCAGAAGCGGTTGTCGCACACGAAGGGAGAGCCGATGTTGGAGGCAAAACCGAAGTCGATCGTATTGTCGGTGTTGCTGGAACCGGAGTTGCCCGGCTCCGAGCCTGCCTGCAGATTGACGACCGGACTGTAGGCAGAGGTGGCGGAGCCACCCGGCTGGGAACCGTTGTTGTCGCCGTCCTCGCCATTGTCATTCGTGTCCACCACGAGGCTGGTGCGGGACAGAGGCGGCGTGGGCACCTTGACAAAATAGCGGCCTGCCGCCAGCCCGGTGAAGCTGTAAAGTCCGCCTCCTGCCGTGGTGGTGGCGGCCATTTTGGTGTCCGCGTTTGCCCCCATGCCGCCAATGGCGTTGTCCACGCCGGGCGTCCACAACTCCACGAGCACGTTATTGATGCCACTCTCCCCGCCATCCATCAGCCCGTTTTCATTTGCGTCATTCCAGACCATGTTCCCAAGGGTCAGATTCTGTGCCAGCATCACCGCGTGATCCTCCACCTCCCCGCTGCCATCCTGTCCGTCCGGCCCTGGGCTGCTGTTGGACGTGAGGCGCACGCGCACCACGCTCTGCCCTAGGCTGGCCCCTGCGGGAACCGTGAAGTTCAACGTGCGGTTTGCCTCCGATGTGCCGGTGGAGATGACGGTGTTGGTGGCGATCTGCTCACCCGAGTCGGACAGGCTGCCGTTGCGGTTATAGTCGATCCAGGCATTCAAATAGCCAGATGAGCCACTGGTATTGGTCACATTGACCGTGATCGATCCAGAGGATCCGGCCATGAAGGATGCCGGCAGCGTCACGCCATCTTCATCATCACTGCCAGTGGTGTCGTCTCCCGTGGCGGCAGCATTCGTCGTGGCAGCGGTTTCAGCATCCACCGTGGCACCGATACGTAGAGCGTTGTTCATAGTGCTGCTGGCGCTGGCCAGACTGGCATAGTCACCGAAATCGGTGGTAGCCGGCACAATCTCCACCATCAAGTCCTCCACCTCACCGTTGCCAGAGCTGCCTGTGGGGCCTGGATTGCTGGTGGAGCTCACACGAAAACGCGCACCATTCAAGCCGGTCTGCGCCGTTGCAGGAACACTGAAAGTGTAGTTCAGCGAAACACCATTGGTGCCGTTGGCCACGGTTTGGTTGACGATGATCTGCTCCCCGGAGTCCGTCAGCACTCCGTTGTCGTTGAAGTCCACCCAGCCGTTGAGATACGCTGTGGCACCGCTGGTGTTCCGCCGCTTCACCGTCACGCTACCCGTCGTGCCGGCGGCTAGGGGCGCAGGAAAAGTGACGCCGTCCTCATCATCGATGTCGTCGATGTCGTCGCCATTAGCCATGTCGGAGGTGCGTGCGGCGGCCTCGGTGTCGCTCTCATTCCCCAGACGCAGAGTGCTGTTCCAGTTACTGCTAGCGCTGGCAAAACGCGAATAGTCGCCGAAATCCTGCGTGGAGGCACTCATGTCTGTGAATGCCACGGCATGTGGGCCGTCGAGGTTGGCGGTGATCGTGCGGATTGCCGTACCCGTAGGTGAATAGACATGCAATTCGCTCTCGCCGTAATCCACGACGTACAGGTTGCCATCCGGTCCCCATTTGATGCCGGTGTAAGGGTTCGATCCAGCATCCATCGTCACAAATGTAGAGCGCGTGCGCGCAGGGAAGGAGACGGCCTCCACACGTGCGTCGCTGCTGCCGTTGTCACGGACGTTTACATATAGGCGACCATCCGGCCCCCATGCGAGGCCACGCGGATACTCATTGGAAGCCCATGAGGCAATAGTGGACAGATAGGTCCCCGCCGCGCTGTAAAGCAAAAGGCTACCCGCAGACACGTTTTGCGTCACATACATCTGCCCGACGGTGTCAAAGACGAAACCAGCTGGCTTGGTTGTAGTCAACACAGTGCCTGTCACGGCCCCCGTGGTTTGGTTAAAACGCAGCACGTTACCCGCGTTCTGATTGGCTATGTAGATGAGACCATCCGCGCCCACCGCCATCTGGTAGGGAAAATTCAGCCCACTGCCGGAAGATACCAACGTGCCGAGATACGCTCCGGTGAAGGGATTGTATTTCGTGATCGTGTTGGAAGAGCCATTGGCCACTAGGAACGTGTTATCACTGAGGCGGTATCCGTAATTGGGTGCGCTCAGGCCGGAGGGTGACCAAGTGGCGAGAGCAGCCCCATTCGCACCATCGAACCGGGCGATGGTGTTGTTGTTGTAGTTCACAACAACGAGGGCAAATTTCGGGGCGACTACCAGTTGGTGATCCTCAACTTCACCGCTACCATCCGCACCATCCGCACCTGGGCTGCTGTTACTTGTCAGTCGCACTCGCACACCCACCCTGCCTGTCACCGCCGCCGCAGGAGCAGTGAAGTTGACCGTACGATTCGAGTTCGATGTCCCTTTCGCCACCGTCGTATTCGAAGCGACTTGCTCGCCGGAGTCGGTGAGACTGCCGTTGTTATTCCAATCGATCCATACGTTCAGGTAGGCGGTGGAGCCCAAGGTGTTGGTCACATTCACTGTCATACTGCCAGAGGTGCCTTGTACGATGCAGGGTGGCAGCGTCACTCCATCCTCGTCATCACTGCCATTTGTGTCGTCACCAGTCGCAGTGCTGTTCGTCGTAGCGGAGGACTCCGCATCCACCGTGGCACCGATTCTCAGCTTGCTGTTGCTAGTGCTGGAGGCACCAAGGAACGAGCTGTAATCTCCATAATCCAAAGTCTGGCCGAAGGCTGCGTTGCAAGCGACGAGCAATCCCACGCTCAACAACAACGCGCGAAAGAAGCCAAAGAATACCCTTCCCCGCAGACAATGGCTAATCACAAAACCATTTCCTGCCCACGCGGCTGCGTGGAGAGAATGATCCATTCCACCAAAGGACACTTGAGTCGTTTTGGCGGAGCGGCGGTTTCCCGGAGGTGGTTGCATGAATTTTGATCGAATTCATTCATTCTAACCATATAAATTATAATTTCAATAATAAGAATGGTTTTATTTCACTTTTCTTAACATTTCGCTCCGCTGAAACCTTCCTCGTTGCTTTTGCCGAAAAAACCCCACGCAACTCTCGACACCCCGCCTTTCGGCCCTATCCTCGCCGCCCTTCCTTCCACACGCCTCATGAGCAAGAAAATCGTCCTCGCCTATTCCGGTGGTCTCGACACCTCCGTCCTCCTTTCCTGGATCAAAGACACCTATCAGGCCGAGGTCATCGCCTTCTGCGCCAATGTGGGCCAGGACGACGAATTGAAGGGCCTCAACGCCAAGGCGAAGAAGACCGGCGCGTCGAAAATCTACATCGACGACCTCCAGCTCGAATTCGCCCGCGATTTCATCTACCCGATGATCCAGGCCGGCGCGATTTATGAAGGCCAGTACTTCCTCGGCACCTCCATCGCGCGCCCGCTCATCGCCAAACGCATGGTCGAGATCGCCAAGGCCGAAGGAGCCACCGCCATCGCCCACGGGGCCACCGGCAAGGGCAACGACCAGGTGCGCTTCGAGCTCACTGCCGCCGCCCTGGCCCCTGAAATCGAAATCATCGCCCCATGGCGCGACGAACGCTTCCGCAGCGACTTCCCCGGCCGCGCCGAAATGATCGCCTACTGCGAGGAAAAGAAGATCCCCGTGCAGGCCAGCGCCAAAAAACCCTTCTCGATGGACCGCAACCTCCTGCACATCAGCTACGAGGCCGGCATCCTCGAAGATCCGTGGTTCGACGCCAGCGATCCGAAGTACAAGGACTACTTCAACGTGCTCTCCGTCTTCCCGGAACAGGCCCCCGAAAAGGGCGAGACCGTCATCCTCGAATTCGACAAAGGCGACTGCATCGCCGTGAACGGCAAGGTGCTCGATCCGCTCGGCGTCATGAAATTGCTCAACAAACTCGGCGGCAAGCACGGCGTCGGCCGCGTGGACATGGTGGAGAACCGCTTCGTCGGCATGAAAAGCCGCGGCGTCTATGAAACTCCCGGCGGAAGCATTCTCCACTTCGCCCACCGCCAGATCGAATCCATCACCATGGACCGCGAGGTCATGCACCTGCGCGACAGCCTGATCCCGAAGTACGCGCAGCTCGTGTACAACGGCTTCTGGTACGCGCCGGAGCGCCTCGCGCTCCAGGCTCTCGTCACCGAGAGCCAGAAGAAGGTCAGCGGCACCGTCCGCGTGAAGCTCTACAAGGGCAACATCATCGCCGCCGGCCGCAAGAGCATCTACAGCCTCTACAATCCGCAGATCGCCACCATGGAGGCCGACCCGACGAAGGCCTACAATCAAGACGACGCCACCGGCTTCATCCGCCTCAACGGCCTGCGCCTCAAGACCGGCGCGCTGCGCGACAAGAAGAAGTAAATCGCGCCGCAACCTGTGTCTCTTCCACGAAAAAGCCGGGGCATCAGCTCCGGCTTTTTCATTGGCTCACCAAAGCGTGAAACCCACGCTTCCAGCGCGGCGGATTTTGCCGTTGAACAGAACCAGCAGCGTTCCGAAGCCATAGATCAAATTCGCCAGTCCGATCCAGATCGGAATGAATGCCTGTGGCAGCAGCGGGCGACGTGGAGCCACCACGCCCGGAAGCACGCGGTTGATGAAGTAGAGTCCGGCCATCGCTCCGGTAAGAAAGGTCACAGCCAGCAGGAGGCGAAAGCCCTGCCGTTCGCTCATGAATCCGTACATCACCACCAGGCTCACGGTGTACCAAGCCATCGAAGCGCCAAACCACCAGAACAGCTCATGAAACAAAAACATCGTCGTCACCAGCGCCCCGAACAGCATGTGCCCCCACATCACCTTTCGGGTGAACTGGACTTCTTCCTGATAAACAGCCCCTCGATTGCGTTGAACATCCAACATGAACTATCTAGATGGTGACGAATTGGTGAGATTGTCTCTGATCAGCACACCTGTGCCTTGTTTCAGATTTATCCACGCCATGTTCTTATCCATCTTACGTCCGCAGTCCATACAAAGATTTGCTAACACCACGATATTTTTCACCTCGCCAGCACCCCAAATCGCCGCCGTGGACAATCCCGAGAACGTATTACCATTGATCATCAACCCGTTAACCTCACCATCTAGTAAAACACCCGCCCCCTCGTCGATCCCCATCGGCGTCTTATCTTCTTTTGGGCGCTTGTCCTTCCCCGCGCCGATGTAGGTGTTGCAAAAGGTGTTCGCGCTGATCGTGTTGCGCTCGGAGTCCTTGCCCACCCGCACCGAAAACTTGTGTGCGATGGTGAAGGTGTTCGCGCTCAGCGTGCAGCCGCACGCGTCGCGCAGATCGATTCCGCCCTCCAGATGATGCGCGATCACGTTGGCGCTCAGCGTGATGCCGTAGCAGTCCCGGTCCAGGATGATCGCCGTCCCGTTGCACTCCTCGATCATGTTCCCGCTCACCACGGACCCGTAGGTGTTTTCGATGATCACCCCGTTGCCCAGGTGGTCGTCGATGTTGTTGCCGTTCATGCACAGGTTGAACGAATCCCCGCAGAACAGCGCGTCCTGGTTCTCCTCAAAGTGGTTCGCGTTCACCACGATGTCGTGGCAGTTGCTGATCTCGATCCCGCGCTTCTTGTTGTAAGTGATGATGCAGTCCGCGATGCGCGGATCCTCAAAGCAGTCCTTCAGGTGAATGCCATGCCCGCCGTGATGATCGATCGACACGCCTTCGAGGTAAATCTCCTGCACTCCCTCCGCAAAAATGCCGTCGCCGCTCTTTTCATTGCCGCTGATGCGCAGGTCCGCCATCTGCACGCGCCACAGGCGCGCCTTCTTGTCCGTGTCCAGGTTCGCGGGCCGCAAAATGAACGCCGGCGCGCCTCCTGCGGCCTTGTTGATGATATGCGTGGCCGCGCCGCCGCCCGTGATGCGCGTCTCCGCCGTCTTCACGCGCAGGGGCTCGGTGATCTCATAGTTCCCCGGCGGGATCACCACCACACCTCCGCTTTCCGGCACCGCGTCCAGCGCGGCCTGGAGGTTCGGATGCCTGGCGGCATCCACCGTCACCGGCGCGACGGTTTGCGCGTTTGCAAATGTGAAGCAGCACAAAAGAGCGAGGAGTTGGATTTTCATCGCGAACTAAAACGCTCCTTCCAGGCGCTTTCCCTCGCTCGAAGATGAGGCGGATTTGCGGCAGGGGGCGGCACGGTGCTTTCCGCCTGCATGAAGCCACGTCTTCTCCTGCTGTTTCTGCGCTCCCGGCCCTCACAGGCCGGATTGCGGCACAAATGACGGAGGACATTCATCCCGCAAGCTGCGACACCTTCAACAGGCGCGATTCCAAGCTCAGCCACGCCTGCATCTACCGCACACTCGAATACAAAGGAAGTCCGGCAACAGAGCTTCGACTCCACCCCCTCAGCCTTTTCTTCTGACCGGCAGACGGCACGCCCGCCGGCATGCCATCTGTAAAAGCGCGCACATCTGCCACGTTCCTCATCACCGTCATGATCAAACGCCTCCCCCTCCTGCTCGCCGCCGCCCTCGCCATCTCCTCCACCCACGCGGAGCCGAAGAAGCTCCTCGTCGTCACCGTCACCACCGGCTTCCGCCATTCCTCCATTGAGACTGCGGAGAAAGTCCTCGCTGAACTCGGCGCGAAATCCGGTGCCTTCACCGTCGATTACGTTCACCAGCCAGAAGGCCAGCCCAAAAATCCCGGCAGACCACCCGTGCGCAACGACAAGGAAAGTGAAGCCGCCTTCAAGACCAGGCAGGACGCCTACAGCACCGCCCTCGCCAGGTTCAGCGAGGACACCAAAACCTGGAACGACCAGGTCAAGGCCCACATGGTCGGCAAGATGGCCCTTGGCAAAATCAAACACTACGACGGCTTTGTCTTCGCCAACACCACCGGCGACCTCCTCCTCCCCGACCGCGACGGCTTCATCCAGCTCATCGAGGGCGGCAAGGCATTCATCGCCATGCACTCCGGTTCCGACACCTATCATCCCTTCCGCGGCTACCTTGACATGCTTGGCGGCGAATTTGAAACCCACAAGTCCCAGGTCGAAATCCAGCCCATCCTCCACTCCCCCGCCCACATCATCACCAAATCCGTGCCGCAGGGCTGGAAAGTCTTCGACGAGATCTACATCATCAAATCCTTCGACAAGGCGAAGGTTCATGGCCTCCTCGGTCTCGACTCCCACCCGAACCTCCCCCAGATGAGTGCAGAGGAGAAAGTCAAAGTCACCGCCGAAAAGCGCTATTACCCCGTCTCCTGGTGCAAGGAATTCGGCGCCGGCCGGGTCTATTACAACTCCCTCGGCCACCGCGAAGACGTCTGGGATCCCACTTGGAAAGCTGGCACCAACGAGCGCAAAAACAGCCCGGAGATCGCCAAAACCTACCAGGAGATGATCCTCGCCGGCATCAAATGGGCGCTCAAACTCGAAGACGCCGTCTCCACCCCGGGCAACATCCCCTGATTCCTGATCCACATCATGGAAGACTGCCCACCGAGGTCCGGGCCGGCCTGCTGCGCCTCACGATGCCGAGGTTTGGGATGAAGTCGTCCAAGATTGCGGGATTGCCACAGGGGATGAAACTTGCCACGCCTCTCCGTGCTTCATTTCTCGGCACTGCGCGACTCTTTCATTCGCCCCGCCATCATTTCATCCTGGAGCCACGAGCACTATTTTCTCACTGGCAACAATGCAGTGGACTCACGGCTGCCCGCCTTCAAGGAGCGGACTCGATGGTGATTTTGATGTCGTCGAAGAAAATGGGCTCGCCGGAGAAGGGAGTGGCCCAGATGGCGCATTTGCCCTGGCCTTTGAGGGCCTTGTCCGCGTGCTGGATGAGCGGGGCGGCGGGTTCGGCGGCGTCGGCAGGCCAGGCTTTGCCGGTGATGTTCCAGGCGTCTCCGACTGCTTTTTTGGCCTCCAGTTTGAGCTTGAGCCAGGTGCCGCTGCTCCAGGTGTATGGCACGGAGGCGAGCGTCTGGTCGTTTTTGACGAGTTCGAGGGCTTTTTTGGCGGGGTTGACGAGCAGGCGATGGCCGCTGAGCCCGTGGACGCTGACACCAAAGCGCGGGGTGCTGCGCCCACGTTTCGTGGCGAGAATTCTGGCCTCAATAACAGCGCTGCCGGAGGCCGAGCTGCCCAACTGGGCGCTGGCGTCGGTGATGGGCGCGGGATCGATGACGATGGCTTTGTTGCCTTCGCGAGCGGCGATTTTGATGGTGCCATCGACGACGAAGACTTCCTGGGGCGGCTCGCCTTCGGCCCAGCTGTCGGCTTTGATCTCGAAAGTCTGTACTGGCTGGGCGTGGAGGGCGGCGGTGAGGAATCCTGCGGCGAGAATCAGTCGTTTCATGCGATGAAGTCGAAACTGGCTCAGCGCACGGGTTCTTTCAGCAGGGCGAGCGCCTCGAGCGCGGAGGCATCCTCATGCACGATGGCGGCGAGGCTGCGTGCGATGGCGGCGGGATTTTTGTGCTGCCAGACGTTGCGGCCGATGGCGATGCCGGCGGCTCCGGCGTCCATGGCGTCCTCGACCATTTTGAGCAGGCCGGCGTCATCGCCCATGGCGGCTCCGCCGAGGATGATGACGGGGACGAAGCATTGCGCGATGATGCGGCGGAAGTCGTCGGGTTTCGCGCCAGCGGGGTATGGGACTTTCACCACATCGGCGCCGAGTTCGGCGGCGAGGCGGGTGGCGAAGCTGACATTGGCGACAGTGTATTTGTCCGTCGCGCCGAGGGCGAAGGGCAGTGATTCGAGGATGACAGGGATGTCCGTGTCGAGGCTGAGGCGGATGAGGTCGGCGCATTCCTGGAAGTTGGTTTTCTCATGCGCCGAGCCGGGGTAAAGCATGTTCATGACGGCATTGGCACCGACCATCTCGGCCTCCTCGACGCCGAAGACGCCGATGCTGCCCGCGCCTTCGCCGGTGGTGCGGGTGTTATAGACGTCCGTGCGCAGGATGATGCCCTTGCCAGCGAGGCTGTCGGCGGCGCGAAGGGCCACGCCGAGGTTCATGACGTAGCCATCGACGAATTCGTTGACCTGGTCGATGATCTGGAAGGGATTTTCCAGTCCTGGCACGGGAATGGCGCAACCGTGGTCGATGGGGAGGATGACAGTCCTGCCGTTGCGAAAGAGGGCTTCGAGGTTTTCCTGGCGGTTCATGGTCGTGCTTGGGGGGGCGTCTTCCTTCGCCGCGAAGCCCGCCACGCGCAAACCCAAATCCCGGCCGGTGCGGCCCCGCCTCAGCGGGAAATGCGCTGCGGCTTGCTGTTGACCTTGTCGATCTCGCGTTTGGAGCCGTCGATCTCCCGCTCGATGCGGGTTTTTTCACGTTTGTACTCGCGCACCAGATCCACAGTCCAGAAGGCGCCGCTGAGGCTGGTGGCGAGGAGCACCGCGAACAACATATAGCAGGCGAAAGTCATCTGTGCCTCCTGAACACGCCGTTGCTCGCGATCCAAGTCCACGTCCAGCACGCCCAGCAGGTCCATCCACCAGAGGCGCCAGACGCGCGGCTCACGCGCGATGTTCAACACCCAGAAGCTGATGAACAATGTTAAAATGGAGACTATGGCCAGACCGATGGGCATGGAGGTGTGGATGTATGCGCTCGGCCTGCAAACTGGGCGATACGCCTACCAGTTTTTGATCCATTTGATCGACAGGGATGGATTTTCGAGCGTCTCGACGGATTTCTTGCCGATGTTCAGCTCATCCTCGCCATAGGACCAGAGATCATAGGTGGAATTGACGGTGGTGGCCTGGGAACTGGAACTGCCGCCGCTGCCACCGCCGCCGCCGCCTGATGAGCCACCACCGGCTGCAGGCGCGACCGCTTTGATGTATTGAAAAGGCCTGCCGAATCCGTCCACCAGCACAAAACTCTGGCCCAAACGCCGCCACATGGTCTGGGGCATTTCTTTCATGATGAGGTTTTTGAGCTCCGCCCCCTCGGTCTTGCCGTCGGAGGTGCCGGTGGTCTGACTGTCTCCGCCGGTGACCCCCTTGATCTGATCGAAGCCATCCCCCGTGAGCGCCTGGTAGAGGCAGGTCGCACCGCTGGCGTCATAGGCTTTGCCGGGAAGGAACTCCATCATGGTGCCTGTGGTGGCGGGTTCCGGGTATTCTCCAAACTCCGTGCGGTAGTCTTCAAGGGCGGATTTGACCGCCTCGAAGGTGCCGGTGGTGAGTTTGCGCTTCGAGGAGCGCATGGCGTAAGTATAGCCGCCGAGGGTCAGCCCGGCGAGGAGGGCGATGATGGAGAGCACGATGAGCATCTCCACGAGTGTGAATGCCGTGGAGCGTCGCAAGCCTGGG
>JAEUHJ010000135.1 GCA_016795375.1 Verrucomicrobiaceae bacterium | reverse complement strand
GATTTCGAGCAACTTCGCCACCTTGTTCACGGCGGCGACGCGCTGGGCCACGCCGCTGAAGATGCTGATCGCCCCGGCGACCTGCTCCGCCATGCGCACGCGTTCCACCATGCTGTTGCTCTTCGAGCCGGCCCGCAGATGACGGATTTGATGCTCCAGGAACTCCGGGGCATCGGTCACGATGGTTCGCAGCGCATCCGGGCCCTCCTTGCGAATGAGGGAGTCCGGGTCTTCGCCCTGCGGCAATGCGGCCACGCGGACGCTGATGCCTTGCGGCGACAGGATGCCAAAGGCTTTTTCCGTGGCCTCACGACCGGCGTTGTCGCTGTCGTAGCACAACACGACCTCATTGCAGACACGCTTGAGCATCTTTGCATGCAGTTCGGTGAAGGCGGTGCCTTGTCCTGCGACGACGTTCTGCAAGCCGGCCTCAAACACCATGATCATGTCGATCTGGCCCTCGCAGATGATCGCCTGGTCGGCTTTGGAGATGAAGCGCTTCGATTTGTCGAAGCCGAAGAGCACGCGGCTCTTGGTGAAGACCGGCGTCTCGGGTGAATTGACGTATTTGCCGCCTTTTTGATCCTTGTCGAGAATGCGGCCGCTGAAGGCGATCACATCACCGTTGTCGTTGCGGATCGGAAACATCAGGCGATGCCGCCAGCGGGCGTAGGGACGGCCGCCCTGGCCGTTTTCGTCTTCCTCTGGCTGGATGAAGATGCCCGCCTCCACCATGACATGTTCCGGCAGTTTCCGCTGTGCCATCCACTCGCGGTAGAACGCCGTGCTCTGCGGCGCATAGCCCATCTGCCAGCGTCTGGCCATCTCCGCGTTGATGCCGCGCGCTTTGAGGTAATCGCGGGCGGGCGCGGCCAGTTTGTGCTTCATCAGCAGCAGATGAAACCACTCCGCAGTCTCGCGATGCGCCCGCAGCAGCAGCGAGCGCTGCTTCGCCTCCGCCTCGGCATTGGCGTCCCACACCTCCTCGACAATGCGGATGCCTGCCGCGTCGGCGAGGCGTTTCACCGCCTCGATGAAGGACATGCCGTCGTGTTCCATCACAAAACGGATCGCGGAGCCGCCCGCGCCGCAACCGAAGCAATGATAGGTGCCGCGTGAGGGACTCACATTGAATGACGGCGTGCGCTCGTTGTGGAACGGGCACAGGCCGAGGTGGTTCGTGCCCGCCTTGCGCAGCTTCACTGAACGGCCCACCAGCGCCACAATGTCCGTGGCGGCAAGCACTTGCTGGATGGTTTCCTCCGGAATGCGCGGCATGAGCTGACAGTGTTGAGCGCGGCCCCCGCCGCAACCATGACGAAATCTTTGTTGGCCCCGCCGCTGTCGTTCGTTATAAACAACCGCCATGCAAACCAGCCAGCCAGCCTTCTCCCGCCGTCGTTTTCTCACCACCAGCGCCGCCGCGCTGGGCTTCCCCACCATCATCCCGGCCACGGCATTGGGCAAAGGCGGCCGTCCGGCGCCTTCGGAGCGCATCACCGTCGGTGCTATCGGCTGGGGGACCATCGCGGGTGACTGGACGCCTTCGTTTTTGAACAATGAAAAGTGCCAGGTCATCGCCGTGGCCGATCCGATGAAGGAATACGGCCACTACGGCTACGACGGCAAGGAGTCCGGCGGACGCGAGGCCGGGAAGAAGATTATTGACGAGCATTACTCAAAAGCGGCGAACAAACCGGCCAGGGTCTGCGCCGCCTATGCCGATTTCCGCGAGATGATGGAGAAAGAAGACCTCGATGCCGTGCAGGTCTCCACGCCAGACCACTGGCACGCTTACATGGCCATCTACGCCGCGCGTAAAGGCAAGCACATCTACGGTCAGAAGCCGCTCGCGCTGAACATCGCCGAAGGTCGGCGCATGAGCGATGAAGTCGCGAAGGCCGGCATCACCTGGCAGACGGGCAGCCAGCAGCGCAGCGATGTTTACTTCCGCCTCGCCTGCGAGCAGGTGCGCAACGGCCGCATCGGCAAGCTGAAGCGCGTGCGCGTCGGCCTGCCCGGCGGTCACACGAACTGGAACGGCATGGCCGACCAGGTCAACCCCGCGCCGCCTCCGGCTGACTTCGACTACGAGATGTGGCTCGGCCCGGCGGAGCAGATGGATTACCGCCCCGCGCTGCTGCCGCTGAACTGGCGTCACAACTTCAACTTCTCCGGCGGCATGATCACCGACTTCGGCGCGCATCACATCGACATCGCACAATGGGGCATGGGCACCGACCTCACCGGGCCGGTGGAGATCAAGAACGTCTCCGGCACCCTCGATCTGAAGGCGCTCTACAACACCGCCACCGCGTTCACGTTCGAGTGCGTTTATGAAAGCGGCGTCGTGATGCACGTCGCCAGCCCGGACCACAAGCTCATGCCGGAAGTCGCCGCCGCCCTCGCGAATCCGAACGCGAAGAAGCCCTTCGACCACGTCGGTGTCATGTTTGAAGGTGATGAAGGCAAATGGATCTACGTCAACCGCGGCAAGATCACCGCCAGCAATCCGGAAATCCTGCGTGACAAGGCCGGCGAGGGCGAAATCCACCTCTACGAGAGCAAGGACCACACGGACAACTTCCTCTCCTGCATCCACGACGGCAAGCCCACCGCCACGCCGATCGAAGTCTCCCACAGCAGCATCTCCATTTCTCATCTCGCCAACGTGGCCCTGCGCAGCGGCAACACCTCGTTGAAATGGGATCCGAAGACGGAGACCATCGCGGACAACGCCGCAGCCTCAAAGCTGCTCTCCAAAGAGTGGCGCAAACCCTGGGCGCTGTGAGGTCCAGCGCGGAAACATGAAGATCGAATGACAAAGCAGGGACGAAGCACCACAGGCAGCAGACAGCGCCCGCGCGCGGGCGCTGTCATGTCCCGGCTGCTTCTTTTCGTGCTGGCTGCCTCCTCACCAGCGCAGGATTCCCAGCCGCCGGAGACCATCAAGATCGGCCCGCTCAAACCGCTGGAGAACCTGCCCTCGCTTTCGCCCATGACTCCGCCGGCCGTTCCGCTGGCGGCCCCCAAGATGGACGCGCCCGCACCAGCGCCCAGTACCGAGCCGCCGCCGCTGCCAGTCAGCACCTCCACCGTGATCACCGGCCCTTTGGCCCAGGCCTACCTTTACATCGAGACATACCAGACCCGCTTCGAGGTGTTGTTTGACAGCGCCTCGATGCACGCGCTGCTTTTCCAGGGGCAGCCGACGCCTGCCACGCTCACACCAGAGATGCAAAAGCAGTTGTGCGATGCCGCGGCCTTGCGTGCAGCGGAATGGTGCGCCGTCAGCACCGCAGCAGAGGCCCTGCCCGTGCCGCTGCCGCTCGTCGCCGTGATCAAGGGCCTTCCAGGAAACACCCTGCCCTTGCAGGAGGGGGAAGAGGTGCCGGTCAACCAGGCCATGCTCGGTTTCATGTGGGAGTTCGCCACACCGCCTGATCCTGATGTTTTGAAAGTCACCTGGAAAGGATGGATGAACAATCTCAAGGCCCTGCCAGTCCGCGCCTTTTTCGGCTCCTTGAGCGAAACCGGGGAGATACACTCCGCCGGCAAAATCTACCGCTGGCGCAACCAGGGGCGGCTGCCACGCCCGGCGCCGCTGGCCGCCGTGCCGCAGTTCGAGGTGCCTGAACCCATGAGATTCCCGCTGGGCGGCGTCCTCTGGCTGCTCGTCGGCCTGGTTTTTTACATTTACATCAAGGTGGCGGACCACAAACTGCCCGGCGGCAGCCTGCCCTTCTTCGCTGTCTGGCTGCTTGGGGCCGTGCTCATGAGCCAGTTGCTGGTGGTGCCATTCCACACCGACGGAGCCAGCCCGGAAGTCTCCCAGGTGGAGGAGGCGCAAAAGATTGTCTCGCCGTTGCTGCGCAATGTTTATCGCGCCTTCGACCATCATGTCGAATCCGACGTTTACGATGTCCTTGCCCGCAGTGTCGATGGCGAGCTGCTCCGCAGGCTCTACCTGGAAACCATCCAGGCGCTCACGCTGGAGGGACGGGAAGGCACCCGCGTCACCATCGCCGAATTCTCCGCCAACGTGGACAAGGTGGGGCCGAATCCCAAAGGCGTGGGCTTCGTGGCCGACTGCAACTGGATGGCGCGCGGCATCGTCGGTCACTGGGGCCACAGCCATCCGCGCGTGAACATCTACAACGCCCGTGTCACCATCACGCCGCATGACGGTGAGTGGAAACTCACCGGCCTCGAAGTGCAGGAAGTGCGGCGTTTGTAATCGCAATCATCGCTCCGTTTTAAAAACATTACGCCGAGGCTGCGTACTGGTTTCATGCGCCAGTTCCTGCCCCTCCTCGCCCTTCCCGTCTTCGCCGCCGATCTGCCGCCGGACAAAGGCAACGCGATTCCTGAAAGCGCGAAACGCCCCGTCGTCGTCTCCGGCAAATCCACGCTGGCATTGCCGAGGCACGCCCTTCCCGAAGGCTACACGCTCGAAGTCGCCGCCGCCGCGCCGCTGGTCACGCATCCGATCATGGGCTGTCTTGATGACAGAGGCCGCCTTTTCATCGGTGATGCCACGGGCGTGAACTGGAACAAGAAACAACTGGAGGCAAATCCGCCGAATCGTGTCCTCATGCTGGAAGACACCAATCACGATGGCGCTTTCGACAAGAGCACCCTCTTTGCCGACAAGATGACCTTCCCGCAGGGCGCGTGCTGGCTCGATGGCAGCCTCTACGTCGCCTCGCCCCCCGGCATCTGGAAACTCACGGACACCGACAACGACGGCGTGGCCGACAAGCGCGAGGAGATTGTCACTGGTTTCGATTACACCGGTAATGCTGCCGACATCCACGGCCCGTTTTTGCATCCCAACGGCCGCCTCTATTGGTGCCACGGACGCAAAGGCCACGACGTGAAGCAGAAGGATGGCACACCCGTCGATGCCTCGCTCGCCTGCGGTATCTGGAGCTGCAAACCGGACGGCAGCGATGTCGCCTGGCACTCGCTCGGCTGCGGCGACAACCCCGTCGAAGTCGATTTCACCCGCAGCGGTGACATCATCGGCGTGCAGAACCTCT
Source organism: Verrucomicrobiaceae bacterium (assembly GCA_016795375.1). Taxonomy (GTDB): domain Bacteria; phylum Verrucomicrobiota; class Verrucomicrobiia; order Verrucomicrobiales; family Verrucomicrobiaceae; genus Prosthecobacter. The sequence goes on along the minus strand of JAEUHJ010000135.1, from coordinate 25,367 downwards.
ATTACTCCAACCCGCGCGGCGACACGATCATCCACTGGCTCTATGGCGGCGTTTATGAGCGTGGCGACCAGCTCAAGGCCATCGCCCATCTCCCGCGCACGCTCGAAACCATGCCCGTGATGTACAACTTCGGCCACGTCGCCGTCAGCGGCTGCTGCTTCTGGCACGGCTATCCAACCAAGAACGAAGAACCAAGAACCGAGAACTTCATGGTGACTCACTTCAACACCCAGCGCCTCGTGCGCATGGAGCTCACCCCCAGCGGCAGCACCTACAAGGCCGTCGAGAACGAGTTCCTCAAATTCCACGACAGCCCCGACATCCACCTCACCGATGTGATGGAAGACCCGAGTGATGGTTCCCTCCTCCTCCTCGACACCGGCGGCTGGTTCCGCATCGGCTGCCCGAGCAGTCTGATGGCGAAGTCGGATCTTCTTGGCGCGGTGTATCGCATCAAGCCGAAGAAACCGCGCCCGGTCACCGTCGCGAAGGCGCCCGCCAAGCTTGCCGCAGACGAGGAGATGCGCCAACAGATCGCCAACCTCAAGGCAAAGGACGAGCACCTGCGCCGTCGTGCGCTCGAATGGGTTGCCGCGAATTTGAAAGAGTCCGATGTGGCCGCACATTGGGCCAAGCCAGCGTTGACGGCGCTGCTGGAGGCCGATCTCGACCCGAGTGCCGAGCACTGCTTCATCAGCGCGGCGCAGAAGAGTCACGCGATCTACGATGAGGATCTCGAAAAAGCGAAGTCACCCACCGCCATCCGGCGTTCGTTGATGAGCATCATGCCGACCGATCCCGGCGCGGTGAACATCACCGCCACCGTGGCGGCAAAACACCTCGACTCGGAGGACGCAGCTCTCGCCCACACCGCTCTCCATCTCGTCACCGATCACGCGGAGGCGGATGAGTGGTTCTCCAAGGATCTGATCCATTGGCTGCGGGATGAAAAAATCCCCGCCCGCCGTCTTCAGGCACTCATCGGCTACTGCGGCCACTTGCTTGGAAAGCCTGGCGCTCAAAAAATCATCACCGCCATGCTCGGCCATGCCTCCCCTGGCGTGCGGGATGCCGCCCTCACCATCCTTGCCTCCCAAAAAGGCGGCATTGTAAATAGCGATTGGCTCCCGCTCCTCGACAAAGCGCTCTCTTCTGCCCCGACACCGCTTCTTCTCGACGCGATCAAGAAGCTCAAAGCACCCATCTTTGATGCCGCTCTCCAGGACATCGCTGCTGATGCGAAACGCCCGCTGTCCATCCGCTTGAAGGCGCTCGACTCGGCGAAGTCGGTCAAACTCACCGGCGAGACCTTCGACATGGTCAGAAACGTCCTCGCCGATGCCGCGTCGTCCTCCGCGGCCAAGATTCAGGCCGCGAGCATGCTCGCCACCACGCCCATCGCGAAGGAGCAGATGTCGCAAATCGCCCCGCTGTTCGCCACAGTCGGCCCGGTGGAGCTCAAAACACTGCTGCCGCTGCTCAAGCGCCACAAAGACGTCGAGATCGTGAAGTCGCTCGCCCGCGAGATCGCGAAGAATCCGGCCATCGCCAGCCAGCAGGAGAGTTCATACCGCACCGCGCTCGCCGATCTGCCGCCGGAGATCTTTGAGACGATCGTCCTGCCTGCCTACAACACCGCCGTGGCCGCCACCGAGGCCAAAAAGCGCCAGCTTGGCCCCTTGGCGGACAAAGTGATCGCCAGCGGCAACGCCGCGAACGGCGAGAAGCACTTCAAAGCCGGCAAAGGCACCTGCATCGCCTGCCACAAGATCGGCGAAACAGGCCGCGCCATCGGCCCCGACCTCACGAAGATCGGAGCCATCCGCACCGAGCGTGACTTGCTCGAAAGCATCATCTTCCCCTCAAACACCCTCGCCCGCGATTACGAAGCCCACATCATCGAAACCAGCGACGGCCAGCAAACCCTCGGTGTGATCAAATCCCACACCGCCGAAGGCCTGCTCATCACTGACATCGCCGGCCAGGAGAAAACCATTGCTCACCAATTGATCACCGGAGACACCACGCTGGCGACCAGCCTGATGCCCATGGGCCTTGATCAAACGATGCCGCAGGGCGAACTGCTCGACCTCGTGGCCTGGTTGCGCAGCCTGAAGTGATCTGGACGGCTGGTGGAAAGGGGCGAGACTGAAAACCGGATGCAGACACGCTGCTTTCCCGGAACGATTTGCCTTCACAAACCGTCCGCTGCCCGCCGTCCCAGACAGGCAAAGACCTGCCGGGCCGGGCATAATTCACCTTGACCCCCCGTGCCCCCTCCGCTGCTTTTGCAGACCCGTCCGCCGATGTCCCTGCTCGTCGTCCTCCTGATCTACCTCAGCCTGCTGCTCGTCCTCGCGGTCATCTCCGCCTCGGAAACCGCCATCCACAGCGCGCGCGATGTCGAGGCGCAGCTCCTCGCGGCGGGGGAAGGTTCGGTGGCGAGGAAGCTCCGCGCCATCACGGCGAATCCCTTCGCGCATCTGCACCGCGCTCTGCTGCTCTCCGCCACGCTGAATCTCGCGCTCGCGGCGCTCGGCCTGTGGATCGTCACCGGCCCGTTGCACGACCTGGGCTGGAACCCGTGGCCGGCCTCAGCCGTGCTGTTCCTGGCGACGGTGCTGCTGGGGGACGTGGCCCCCAAGTTTTTCGCCACACGCAATCCCTCCGTGGTGCTGCTCGGCAGCCTGCGCCTGCTCGATCCGTTGCGCGTCGTGCTGGATCCCTTCACCGCCTTCGCCGACCGCGCCACGGATTGGCTGCTGCAAAGACTCGTCACCCGCCATGTGAAGACACGCCTGCCCGTCACCCGTGACGAATTCGAGACTCTCGTCGAAATGCGGCAGGAGCAGGGCATGCTCGACAGCGATGAGAGCGCCATGATCCACGAGGCGCTCGACATCGAGGCGCTCACCGTGCGCGACTGCATGATCCCGCGTGTCGATCTCGTCCTCGTCAGCAGCGAGGACGCGGGCAGCAAGGTCGCCGGCGCGCTGGAGAAGGCCGCAGGGCGCTTTGTCATCATTTATGGCGAGACCCCCGACTCCGTCGAAGGCGTCATCGACACCGCCTTGTGGAAACTCGCCCACCGCCCGGCATGGCGCACGCTCATGCGCCCGCCGGCCTTCGTTCCCGAAACCATGCCCGTGCTCGAGGCACTGGAGCATCATCTGCATGGCCATGACCTGCCAGTGCTCATCGCCGACGAATACGGCGGCCTCGAAGGCATGCTCACCCGGCGCGAGATCGCCGACTGGCTGCTCTACGAGGCAGCCCCCTGGCGCGGCGAGGCCGCGGAAATCCGCGAACTCGGTGGAGGACGCTACTTGCTCGATGGCGGCACGCGCCTGGACCATCTCAAAAAGGAGCTGGGGCTCGACTTCGACTCCGGCGGCATCGATACCATCGGCGGCTTCGTCTTCAACCAGCTCGGCCATGTCCCCAAGCCCGGCGAACGCATCGCCGTCGTGGAAGCCGACATCAAAGTCCGCCGCGTCGTCCGCGCGCGCATCCAGGAGCTCGAACTCCGCCTCAAAGCCATGCCAGCGGGCGAGCCCGGCATGATTTGAACCCGCATCCCCTGCCGTGATCTGGCTTCTCCTCCTCATTCTCCTCACCCTCTCCTTCATGCTTTCCGGCCTGGAGAGCGCGGTGCTGGCTGTCAGCCGCGTGCGCGTGCGCCACGCCGCCAGTGGAGGAGACCGCCGTGCGCGCCGCCTCCTGCCCTTGCTGGAGGATCGCGACGCCCTCATCGGCTGTATCACCGTGGCCAACCACATGACAAACCTCGCCGCCTTTGTGGTCATGGCGCTCCCCCTGCTGCATGACGACAGCCTGTGGCATTACGCCGCCGCCTTCATGCTCGCCCTCCCGGTCTTCCTCATCGGGCTGGAGGTGATGCCGAAGAAGCTCTTCCGCCGCTACCCGTTCCGTTCGTTGCGCAGCGTCTCACCGCTGCTCCACCTCGTCGGGCTGGCGCTGCCGCTGTTCCGCGCCTTCGCCCGGCGGGAGACGCCCGTCGCCGCGCCCGGCGGGGTGTTGCATGCACGCGGGCGGGGTGACTTGAAGGCGCTGGCGGACGAGCTCGCCTCCCGGCATCAGCTCTCCCCCGTCGCCACGGAATTGATCGGCCGTGTGCTCGATTACAAAAAACTGAGCGCCGCCGATGTCATGCAGCCGCTCACGCATGGCGTCGCTCTATCAGCCGAAATGACCGCCGCCGACGCCCTGGTCATCGCCCGCGGACAAAACTGCATGCTGCTGCCCGTGCTGGGGGAGGACGGTCGCTTCATCGGCGTGCTCGACATCACCACACTGCCCGCCGCCCCTGCGTCCGGCTGCCTGGTGCGCCAGCACATGCGCACGCTCGACACCTTCCCCGCGACGCTGCCCGCCCTGCATGTCTTGCAGCGCATGCGCAGGCAGGGACGCCGCCTCTCGGTCATCGTCGATGAAAAAGACTCCCCCCTCGGCCTCGTCACCGAAGAACGGCTGCTGGAGCCGCTGATGCATTGACCGCGGTTTGCGGTTGTCCGCCGCCTCTGGCCGTTGTTTACAGTGAAAGGAACCGCCCTCACGACATGCCCCGTCTCGTCTTTGCCACCTCCAACGCCCACAAGACCGAAGAGGTCGCCGCCATGCTCGGTCATCCCTGGCAGGTCGAAGACCTCCGCGCTCATCCCGGCATCACCCTCGATGAGGAAACCGGCGCCACCTTCGAGGCCAACGCCATCATCAAGGCTGTCAGCGGCAGCCGTGGCACGCCCGGCCTGCTCGTGCTCGCCGACGACTCCGGTCTCGAAGTCGATGCGCTCGGCGGTGCGCCCGGTGTGCGCAGCGCACGTTACGCCGGGGAAAAAGCCACGGCCGCTGACAACCGCGTCAAATTGAAGGCGGAACTCGCCAGACTGCCGCCAAACCAGGCTTTCACCGGCCGCTTTCATTGCTGCATGGTACTGGCCCGCGACGGCAAGGTGCTGCACATCAGCCACGGTGGCGTCGAAGGCCGCCTCATCACACAGGAACAAGGCGAAGGTGGCTTCGGCTACGATCCGCTCTTCATTCCAGAAGGTTTCAGCGACACCTTCGGCGTCCTTCCCGCCGAAACGAAGAACCAGCTCAGCCACCGTGCCCGCGCACTTGCGGCGATGAAGGGAAAACTCCAGTCTCACATTTGACCCGCATGCGCAGCCTCGCTTTCCTCGCCCCGCTCGCGCTCGCCTGCTGCGCCCACCCGCCCCACGCGGCTCCGCCAGGAGACGAGCAACCGCCAGCGCCCACCCCGCAGCACCAGACATGGGACGAGACGCGCTGGCCGGCACAAACACCTGCCGCGCCGGGACAGGCGCAGACCGACGCGCCCGGCGGCGGCCGCCCGCTCATCGGCGGCGCGACGCTGCATGAGATCACCGTCCCGCACAACGGCCGCGCCGTCGATCTTCAATGCGTTCTCTTCGATGACCGCCATTACCACCTGCGCATCATCGACCAGCCCGAGGATTGGTCCGGCGGCGGGCAGATCACCGCCTCCATGCGCGGCGTGAACGCCGCCGCCGGCGTGAACGGCGGCTTCTTCACCCCGCAGTTCGCACCGCTGGGCCTGATGATCGCCAACGGCCGGAAGACAGGCGCCTGGCAGCAAAACAAACTGCTCACCGGTGCGATTATCGTCGATTCCCAGCCACGCCTGCTCTGGAATGCCGAGACCGGCCGCGACAGCGCCCGCGAGCTGTTGCAGGCCGGCCCGCGCCTCGTCGATTCAGGCCGCGCCGTCGCCAGCCTCGAACGTGCCAGGCACACCACGCGCACCTTCATCGCCACGGATGCCGGGCGGCGCTGGATCATAGGCCTCGCGCACGGCGTCAGCCTTGGAGAACTCGCCGAAATCCTCGCCTCGCCGGAATTTCTGCCTGGCTTCCGCGTCCACCGCGCCCTCAATCTCGATGGCGGTCGTTCATCCGCCATTTACTATCGCGCCGCGGACGGGCACGAACATGCCGATCCCGGCTGGAGCACCGTGCGCAATTACCTCGCCATCGTCCCCCGCTGATCCGCGCCGCGGCCAGCAGGAACTTTCTTGAACCGGAGACGTTTACCACCACAGTCCCTCCGCCATGCCCAGACACGTCGCCGACGATTTCAGTTTTCTGCCGACCGTCGATTCGACGGAGGAGGAAATCATGGAAAAACAGATGCTGCGAAGGGCGGTCCACCAGAAATCACAGCCAGGGGAGGATGTCACGGAGCAACAGGCGCATGAGGAGCCGCCGCTCATTTCGCAACCTGCACATCCAGCCCCGGTGCCGCAGACGACAGACACGGCACATGTTTCTGCATCCGAAGCTCCGAAGACGCCATCGGAACCAGAACAGGATGGCCGCGCCTTGTGGGAGGCTTTTGAGAAGGAGCAACTCTCACCCGCCAGTACGTCTGACAACGAAGATCCCGTGCAGCCGGAAATGAACGCCTCCCAGGCGACAACGCGAGCGCCTGACGACGCGCGTCAGCTCGATGAGAAGGCACGACAGACGGGCGGGACGCCGGCAGTCTCCTTGAGCAAAGGACGCCAGGAGTTAAAAAGCATTGTCCCGGCCGATCCGCCGCCGCTGCGTTCGGATAAACCCGCGGTGGACGAGTCCGCGCCACCCCAGGCAAATCCCAAGTCGTTCACCGCCCCGAAACCCAAGCCGGAAAATCCAGAGGATCCGGAGGCGGCAAAAAAAACACGCTGGCGGAAGCTGGCGGAGAAAATCGGCGTGAGCTCGCTCGGCCTGAGCGTGGGCGTGCATCTGTTTTTGCTGCTTGCAGCCGCCTTCGTGGGCGTGTCGCAGGTGATGGAGCGGCAGGTGGACTTCCTGCCCGGCGGCGGCTCGGCCCAATCCCAGGCGGCGGCTGAAAATCTGGCCCACAAGATCCAGCAGAAGAGAAATCCCTGGCTGAAGGCGAAGCCGAGGATGCAAAAAGTCACCGTCCAGACCATCGCGGCGGACATCGTGCTGCCGGACATGCCGCCGATGGACATGATGGATTTCTCCAGCATCACCAACCGCATGGACATCAGCAAGGCGGCCGCCATCGGATCAGGCCAGCCGATGGGCATGGGAACGGCCGGAGCAGGCGGGGGCTTTGGCGCCGGGATCGGCCGTGGCGGCAAGTTCAGCTTTGTCGGCCAGACCGCCTTTGGCCGGCGGGTGGTGTTTGTCGTGGACGTGTCGGGCTCCATGTCCGCCATCGGACAGGGCGAGAAAATCTCGCGCTTTGAACTGCTGAAAAAAGAGCTGGTGAAGAGCATCAGCCAGATACCGCCGGGAACCGCCTACCAGATCCTGTTCTTCTCCGACTTCGCCTGGCCGCACAACGAGGTGGACAGCCGCAATTCAAGCGCGCTCGAGAAATATCGCTGGCTGATCGACTCCAAGGATTACAAGAAGGTGAGGATCCCCCCCTTCAAATACATCCAGGCCAGTCCCTTCACCCTGCAGGACAGCCGTGATATTGTCGAGCGCTCGGAAAATCCGGGCGGCACCAACTGGGGATCGGGGCTGCTCATGGCCTTGAATGCGAGTCCCAAGCCCGACTTGATCTTCTTCATGACCGACGGCCTCGAATCCGACGAGCAAGGCTGGGTGGATGTCGTCACCACGGAGAACAAGCGCCGCGCTCCCATGACCGTCATTCACACCAGCGCCATGCAGGAGCCCAGCGCCGCGCGCGCGCTGGATCAACTGGCGAAACGCAACAACGGCAAGTTCACCGTGGTGATGGGCGAGGGCAAGGTCATCAAAGGCGATGACTACTTCAAAATGAAGTAAGCCCCGCCGTGCTCCAGGACACCTCCGCTTGAAATCCCCGGCGCCGCCTGCGATGCATGCGCCACATGCTCTCCAGCCTCTCTGAACTGACCCGTCGCAAACAACACGGCCCCAAAGTCGCCGTGCTCACCGCCTACGACTACCCCGCCGCCCGCATGCTGGATGAAGCAGGCATCGACCTGATCCTCGTCGGCGACTCCCTCGGCATGGTCGTGCACGGGCTGCCGGACACCACCGGTGTGACCATGGACATGATGCTCATCCACACCGCCTCCGTCTGCCGTGGCGTGAAGCGCGCCCCGGTCATCGCCGATCTGCCATTCCAGAGCTACCGCACGCCGGAGGAGGCCGTTTCAAACTCCAGACGCCTCATGGACTGCGGTGCTTCCGCCGTGAAGCTCGAAGGCGGCGTCTCCATGATCCCCCAAGTCCGCGCCATCATCGCTGCGGGCATTCCCTTCGTCGGCCACATCGGCATGCTGCCGCAAAGCGTGAAGGAGGAGGGCGGCTACAAGAAGAAAGGCAAAACAGGAGAGCAGATCGAGCATCTCATCGCCGACGCGCGCGCCTTGGATGAGGCGGGGGCGGTCGCGATGGTGCTGGAAAGCATCGTCCCGGAAGTCGCCACGCAGATCACAGAACTCGCCAAAGCCAGCACCATCGGCATCGGCGCGGGCGGCGGCACCGACGGCCAGGTGCTCGTCACGCCGGACCTCCTCGGCAGCTTCCCCTGGTTCCGCCCGCCCTTTGCGAAAGCACGCGCCGATCTCGCCGGCGAGACGCTCCGCGCGGTCCGCGAATACATCACGGCAGTGCAAGGCTGACGGCCCCGCCTGCCATCAGGCCCGGAACCAATCATCATGAATTCCGGTCCTTCCCGCCGAGGGAGGTCAGCACCTTCCACACACACCAGCCGAACAGCACGGTGACGGTGCCGACGGAGGCGATCATGATGAGGAGGCCGCTGGTGGTCATGAATGAGTTCCCGGTTCGCTGTTCTCAGTTCTCTGTTTTGTCGAGGCCGCGTTCGGCCCGCTTGAAGGCTTTGGATCGTGCGGTGATGAGGATGAAAAAGACAGACAGCAACGCCGCCATCGCCACGCTGAGCTGCGCGGGCGGGCTGGACTTCGCTCCTGCGAGATCACTGACATAACTGGAAACCTGACCCGCCTGGAACGTGACGAGGTCAAAGCCAAGGATCTCCTTCAGGATCCACAGGACGAAGATGAGCAGCATGAAGGCCGGGCTGATCCATTGCATGACCGGACGGAACACGGCAGGCACACGCATCGCCGCGCCCTGATGCATTTCCGCAAAGCCACGCCCGATGCCCCAGTGCCAGCCAAAGACGATGATCTGGATCGTGGCCAGCACGAAGATCAGCAGCGTGCCGATCCAGAAGTCGAGCGTGTCGAGCGCCTTCATCTGTCCGCCGGTGAAATACACCACCACGCCCGTGCCGAAGGCCGTCAGCAGCCCCAGCAGCGCCACGGAAACACGCCGTCCCACATCCAGCGCCTCCTCCAGAAACGCGATGCCCGGCTGCAGCATCGCGATGGAGCTGGTGATGGCCGCGAGAAACAGCATGAAGAAGAACGCGCCACCGAAAAACGCGCCGAAGGGCATCTTCGCGAACACCAGTGGCAACACCGTGAACCCCAGCCCGAACGTCCCCTGCCCGGCCACCGAGGCGAGGCCGAGGAATGCCACCGCCGCGGGCACGGTGATGAGCCCGCCCAGCGCCACCTCGCAAAACTCGTTCGCGCTCGCCGCCGTGAGGCCGCTGAGCACCACATCATCCTCCCTCCCCAGATAGCTCGAATACACGATGATGATGCCGAAACCGACCGCCAGGCTGAAGCAAATCTGCCCCGCCGCCGCCAGCCACAACCCCGGATTGAGCAACTGCCCCCACGGCGACACCGTCCTGAGCTTGAGCGCACCGTTGCTTGCCGCGACCATTCTTTCAGCCTCTGCAATCGCCTCATCACCGACCATATCAATCGGCTTGGGCGGTGTGGTTTCTGTGTCGAGCAGTTGACGTTCGGACACAACCTGCACCTTGTCCGGGTTCCACAGGTAACCGAGGCCGTTGAGGACATTGTCATGCGGACGCGCCGGATCAGGCGCGCCGAGCGTCAGCACGCGTGCGAGAACCACCAGCGCCAGCACCATGAGCAGCGGCATGCCGAAGTTGCACATCTTCTCGATGCCCCCGCTCAGGCCGCGGCAGATGAGAAAAAAATTGAAGACGAACACGATGATGAGCCACGGCAGCGCCACGTCCCAGGACAGCGCCAGCGCCGCCCCATCACCCGCCTGCCCGCTCATCACCTCGAACATCGCCCTTGTCTGCTCCGGCGTGGTCAGACGCACCCCGCCCGTCCAGAACTTCACCGCATAGCCCAGGCACCACGACTCGATGAACACATAATACATGTAGATCACCACCGGCACGATCACACCGATGACGCCGGTGTACTTGGCCCAACGTTTGTTCAGGATGACGGCAAAGAGCCCCGGCGCGGAATGATAGCCGCGTGTGCCGGCATGACGCCCCATCGCCCACTCCGCCCAGCCGATCGGCAGGCCGATGATGAGGAAGCTGACCGCGTACGCCAGCATGAACGCCCCGCCGCCATACTGCGCCGCGAGGCCGGGAAAACGCAGAAAGTTCCCCAGCCCCACAGCGCTGCCCGCGACGGCCATGATGACCCCCAGACGTGATCCCCAGGCTTCTTTTTTTCGCAGCATGACGGCGAAGTTAGACCCGGCTTCTTGAAGAGCCAGGCTGTTGTTGGAAAAACTCCTGCCATCAAGGCGGGTCGTGACCGCCGCCATGTCTTCACCCCTTGTCCTTCGGATCAAACAAGTCGCGCAGCCCGTCGCCAAGAAAATTGAGGGCCAGCAGGCTGGCGGACATCAGCAGCGCGGGAAAGACGAGCAGCCACCACTTGCTTTCCAGCGGGTTGATGACCTGCGCGCCGTCCTTGAGCAGCGAACCCCAGCTCGCGGCTGGATCCTCGATGCCAAGGCCGAGGAAGCTGAGCACCGATTCGTCGAGGATGACGGCGGGAATCGTCAGCGTGAGGCAGGTGAGGATGATGGTGCCCAGGTTCGGCAGCAGATGCCTGCGCAGCACGCCCCAGCTCCCCTGCCCCATCGCCTTCGAGGCGGTGACAAAGGTCATCTCCCGCAGCACGAGCACCTGGCCGCGCACGATGCGCGCCATGGCGGTCCATTCGACGAGGCCGAGCGAGACGACCATCACCAGCACCTTCGAGCAGGCCTTCAAGCCGCTCATCCCAGCGGCGATCCGCTGCGAGTCGTGCTGCTGGGCGGCGAGACGCCAGCCGTCGATCCATTCCTTCACATGATCATCCAGCGCGGCGATGAGAATCATGATGAACAGGATGCGCGGCACGGATTGCAGCACCTCGATGGTGCGCATCATGAACGCGTCCACGCGTCCTCCCGCGTAGCCGCTGACCATGCCGTAGAACGTCCCGATCACGAGGCTGATCAGCGCCCCGGCAAGACCGACGCCGAGCGAGACACGCGCGCCGGCGAGCACGCGGAAGAGCATGTCCTGGCCGTTCACGTCCGTGCCGAGCAGATGCCGCGCGGAAGGCGGCGCAAACGAGGCGCTGCTGGTGGTTTTCAACGCCTCCGGCAGCAGCACCGGCACGACGATGACGATGAGCGACAATCCCACGAGGAACCAAAGCGCGGCCATCGCCGTGTGGTTGCGTCTCAGAATCTGCCAGCCGCCCGGCGCAGCCATTCGTGCTGGGGTGGCGGCATCAGGCATGGAGTTGGATGCGTTTGTCCAGCAGCGTGTAGATCACGTCCACCAGCAGGTTGAAAAGCACGAGCAGCACGCAGTAAACGATCACCGCGCCGCCGAGCAGGAAGACATCGCGGTTCTGGATCGAGTTCACGAAGACCATGCCCGCGCCGGAGATGTTGAAGACGCTTTCCACGATCATCGACCCGGTCAGCAGATGCGCGGCCAGCGGTCCGAGAAAGGTCACGACGGGCAGGATCGCGACTTTGGCGGCGTGTTTGACAACCACCTGCGTTTCGGAGAGGCCCTTCGCACGCGCTGCGCGCAGGAAGTCACTCTTCATCACGTCGAGCAGGCTGTTGCGCATCAAACGGGCGATGTAGGCGATGTAAGGCGCGGCGAGGCAGAGCGCGGGCAGGATCATCTGCTGTGCCGTGCCCCAGCCGCCGGCCGGCAGCCAGCCCAGCCACAGCGCGGCCACGGCGATCAAAAACGGGCCGCTGATGAATGATGGGATCGAAATGCACAGCAGCGCGCCGGACATGGCCGCGCGGTCCAGCCATGTGTCCTTCCTCATGGCGGCGAGCGTGCCGAGCATGACCCCGACCGTGGTGGCGATGAGGAAAGCGAGCGTGCCGAGCGCGAAGGATGCCGGCAGCTTCTGCCGCAGCAGCTCTGAAACACGCCAGTCGCGATAGCGCGTGGACAAGCCGAGGTCGAAACACAGCAACGAGCCGGCATAGGCCGTGTATTGCTCCCACAGGGTGCCATTGAGCTTGTAGCGCGTGAGCAGCACCTCCTTGATGTGCGCGGGCGGCTCCTTCTCCCGGTCGAACGGCCCGCCTTTCGTGATGCGGGCCAGGACGAACGTGATCGAGATCACACAAAAGATCACGATGACACTGCTGAAGGCACGGCGGAGGAGAAACCCGGACATCGGGCGAATGTCAGGCGCGATCAGGCCAGCCACCAGCAAAAACTGCCGCTGGGCACGGGTAAAACATCCTTCGCTCCACGGAGCTGCATCTCGCCATGTTCCAGTCTGCCGCCTTTGAGGCCGAACTGCTGCAACAGCAGGTGATGGAGCGAGATCGGCGTCAATTCCGGCGTGTGGCAGGACAGCAGCACGCCGAGCGGCTCCGGTGACAGCAGCTTGCCCAGCAGCGCGAGCAGCGGCGGCAGGTCGTTTTCGATTTTGAAGACCTCCCCTTTGGCTCCGCGGCCGTAGCTGGGCGGATCGAGGATGAGCAGGTCGTAGTGACGCTCGCGCCGCAGCTCGCGCTCCAGAAACTTCGACACATCATCGACGATCCAGCGGACCGGACGGTCATCTAGGCCGTTGAGCGCGGCATTTTTGCGCGCCCAATCGACCATGCCCTTCGACGCATCGACATGGCAGACCTCCGCGCCCGCATGCGCCGCCGCCAACGTGCTGCCGCCGGAGTAAGCGAAGAGATTGAGCACACGCGGAGCGCGATCATGACGTTTGCGATAGTCCGCGCAGGTCTCGCGGATGCGCCGCCACTGGTCGCGTTGTTCGGGAAAGATGCCGAGGTGTCCGAAGTCGGTGGAGCTGAGCTGGAACTTCGTGCCATCGACCTCGATGGTCCACGTCTCCGGCAGGCGGTCGCGCCCGCGCCATTGATTGCCGCCGTCGCGGAAGAAGGTGGCCGTCACGCGCTGCCAGTCGGCCTTCGCCAGCGTCTGCCGCCACACCGCCTGCGCGCAGGGCCGTGACAGCACGACGCTGCCGAAGCGTTCCAGCTTCTGAAACGCGCCGCTGTCGATGAGTTCGTAGCCGTGAGTGTCGGACATGGGTTCAGTCTGCTTCTGGCCGCGGATCACGGGAAAGGAGTGCTTTCATGCCTTCCCTGGCAGGCTTGCCTTGGTGAAGCACGGCAAAAATCTCATCAAGCAGCGGCGTGCGCACATTCTTCTCCTTCGCGGCACGATGCAGGCTGGCGGTGTTCGGCACGCCCTCGGCCACCATGCGTGTGCTGGAGATGATCTCATCAAGCGGCCTGCCCTGGCCGAGCAGGAGACCGACGCGCTGATTGCGGCTGTGCTCGGAATAGCACGTCGTCATCAGATCGCCGACGCCGCTGAGGCCGTAAAAGGTCTCGGTCCGGCCACCTTCGGCCACGCCGAGGCGCACCATCTCGGCGAGGGCACGCGTGACGAGCGCGGCGATGGCGTTGTCGCCGAGCTTGAGGCCAAGCGCGATGCCTGCGGCGATAGCGTAGGGGTTCTTCATCGCCCCGGCCCATTCCGCGCCCACGATGTCATCCGTGGTGTAGGTGCGGAAAAACGGCAGCGTGAAGCACGACTGCACCGCCCTGCCGATCTCGTCGTCCGCGCAGGCCACGACGGCGGCGGTGGCGAGCCGAAGTGCGACCTCCTCGGCATGATTCGGCCCGGTCAAAACGGCCAGAGGGACATTCGGGATCGATTCGCCGATCATTTCGCTCATGCGGCGGCCGGTTTCGAGTTCAATGCCCTTCGCGCACGAAACGAGCACGCGGCCTTTGGATGCCGCGCCGCTCCTGGCGACCGATTCGGCGGTCGAACGCATCGCTTTGGACGGCACGACGAAGACCAGCATGTCCGCAGGCTGCAACGCACTGAGGTCGGAGGTGACCGCGATGTTCTCAGGAAGCTGCAAATCCTGCAGGTAGCGCCCGTTGCGGCGGGTGTCGCGAATTTGGGACATCAACCCGGCGTCGCGCCCCCAGAACTGCACGTTCAAACCGCGCAGCGACAACATCGATGCGATCGCGGTGCCCCAGCTTCCGGCGCCGATGACTGTGGCGGACTGGATCATGGCTGCGGCTTGTCTTTTTTGACGAACGCCTTGCTCTCCGTGCCGGCGATGAGGCGCTGGATGTTCGAGCGATGGCGGACAAAGGCCAGCACCATCACGACGAGGCCGAAGCCCAGCAGCACGAAGTCCCATTTTCCCTCACGCCACATTTGAATCGCCATCGCCGCCGGCACACCAACGGCCGCCGCCAGCGAGCCGAGTGAGACATAACGAAATGCGAAGAGGAAGGTGAGGAAGCCGATCCAGCCGCCGAGCATCCCGGCCTTCGAGATGCCGAAGAGCACGCCGCCGGTGGTGGCGATGCCTTTGCCGCCTTTGAAACCGAGCCAGAAGGTGAACATGTGGCCGAGCACGGCGGCGAAACCGGCCAGCACCTTGCCCAAGGAGACGACTTCGACCGACGCGCCGGCCTGCGTGATCCAGACGGAGGCCAGCCACACGGGCAGCCAGCCTTTGACCATGTCGAGAATGAACACGGGGATGCCGACCCCCTTCCCCAGCACGCGGATGGCGTTCGTGGCGCCGATGTTGCCGCTGCCGTGCTGGCGGATGTCGAGCCCCTTCAATTTTCCTGCGAGATAGCCGAACGGCACTGAGCCGCAAAGGTAGCCGCAGGCGATGCTGGCGAGAGTGGCTGTGGTGGCGGTCATGAGTGAGGCTCTAGTAGCCGAATCCAACGCGACATGGCAAGCATTTCATCCTGCTTCTCTCGCGATATTCAATGCGCCCCGTGCATCGTTTTCAAATGCCTCACGGTCTCCTCGGCCGTATCCGCCTGGATCATGACGAGATCGCCTGGCCGGGCGGATTCGAGGGCGAGATCGACGGCTTTGAGGTGGCCGAGGATGGATTCGACGCGTTTCGTGCGTGCGGAGCCTGCCAGGCCGCTGGCGAGCAGGCGCATGATTTCGCCGGATTCGCGGCCGCGGACGTAGTCGCCCTCATAAAGCCATGCCTCGTCGAATTCGGCGGCCAGGAGGCGGCCCTGCTCGATGATGTCAGTGTCCCGGCGGTCGCCGGCGGAGGTGTAAACGACCAGACGGCGCTCGTTTTCAAACTGCCGCAGGCCTTCGAGCAGGGCTTTGAGCGCATCGACATTGTGGCCGTAATCGACGATGACGGTGACGCCCTTCAAATCGAGCACGTTGAAGCGTCCGGCGTTCTGATCGAGGCTCGGGATGAAAGTGCGGCAGCCACGGCGGATGACCTCGTCCTCCACCCCGAGCGCCCACATGGCGGCGACGACGGCGAGGGTGTTTTCGACCTGGAAGCCGATTTTGCCTCCGCGGGTCAGCGGAACCTCCGCCAGCGGCATGAAGATTTCCTCGCGAGGGCCTTCCGCACGGATGATGTGACCCTCGCGGGCGAAGATGACGCGTTCGCCCTGGATGCGATGGCGGACGATGACGGCGTTTTCGGCGTCGAGTGCGAAGAAGATGGTCCGGCGCGGATAGGTCTCCGCCATTTTCACGACGAGGGGATCGGCGGCGTTCAACACGGCGATGCCGTGGGCCGGCACGGCGGCCGCAATGCATTGCTTCACCTCAGCAAGCTGCTCCGGCGTGTCGATCTCGTTGATGCCGAGGTGGTCGCCGCAGCCGATGTTCGTGACGATGGCGACATCGCAATGATCGAAGGCCAGGCCTTCACGCAGGATGCCCCCACGGGCGGTTTCGAGAGCGGCGGCGTCACAAAGCGGATACGCCAGGATGCTGCGGGCGCTTTTTGGCCCGCTGCAATCCCCGCTGTCGATCTTGCGATCATCGACGAAGACGCCGTCCGTGCTGGTGAGGCCGGTGCGCCAGCCGTTCGCGCGCATGAGGTGGGCCACGAAGCGCGTGGTGGTCGTTTTGCCATTCACGCCGGTGACCGCCACGATGGGAATGCGGCCGCAGCAGTCCTCGGCGAACATGGTGTCGATCACCGCCTTGCCCACGGAGCGGGGCTCGCCCTCGGAGGGATACAAATGCATGCGCAGGCCGGGGCGTGCGTTGAGTTCGATGATGACGCCGTTGCGCGGACTGAGCGGCGCGGAGATGTCCGGCGCGATCATGTCGATGCCGCAGATGTCGAGGCCCACGGTCTGCGCGGCCTCGACGGCGGCGGCGCAGATGGTGGGATGCACCTCGGGCGTGCAATCGACCGCAGTGCCGCCGGTGCTGAGGTTCGCATTGCGGCGGATGAGGATCATGCGGCCCTTCGCGGGCACGGAATCCGGTGTCACATCCTGCTCGGCGAGCACCTGCATGGCCACGGCGTCGATGCGGATCTTGCTCAAAGCGGCCGCGTGGTCGGCGGCGCGGCGCGGGTCGCGGTTTTTTTCGGCGATGAGCTCCTGGATGGTCTGCGCCCCATCACCGATGACATGCGCGGGCTGGCGGCGTGAGGCGGCGATGAGCTGCTTGCCGATCACCAGCACTCGGTAGTCCTCGCCCTCGGCGAACTGCTCCACGAGCACGGAGTCACTTTCCTCTTTCGCGGCCTCGTAGGCTTTGATGACCTGCTCGCGGGTGAAGAGGTTCAAGGCCACGCCGCGGCCTTGATTGCCATCACGCGGCTTCACGACCACCGGCAGGCCGATTTCGTTCGCGGCATTCCAAGCGTCCTCGGCGGAGCGCACGGGGCGGCCCTGCGGCACGGGCAGGCCCACTTCGTTGAGAAGGCGGCGGGTGAGGTCCTTGTCCTGCACGATGTCCTCGGCGATGGCGCTCGTCTGGCTGGTGGCGGCGGCGAGGATTTTCTTCTGCTTCGAACCCCAGCCGAACTGCACGAGGCTTCCTTCCGTGAGGCGGCGCACGGGAATGCCACGCAGCCTCGCAGCATCCACCATCGAACGGGTGCTGGGCCCGAGGCAGATGTCGTGGGCGAGATCACGCAGATTCTCGATGGCGGCGTTCACATCCATCGCCCAGCCATGCAATGCCGCGTCGATCAGACGTCGCGCCAGATCAAAGGCCGCGCGGGCCACCGTTTCCTCGTCGAACTGGATGATGAGGCGCAGCACGCCCGTCTCGCTGCTCGGCATGACCTTGCCAAAGCTCACCTGGAGGTCGGTGCGGCTCTGGAGATGCAGTGTGATGTCCACGAGCAGCCTTGAAAGCGTGTCCGCATCCGGCTTCGCGACTTCTTTGAAGGTTTGCTCCATTGCCGGCAGCCTGGAGACGAGCCAGTCCGTCCAGTTGGGGACGAAGGTCGTGATCTCCGGGAACTCCACGCGACACTCGAGCATGGTGTCACGCGCCCAGATGTTCGGCCCGCGGAGGGCATTGATTTTCCGCACGAGGGTCGTGCGGGGCTCATTCGATGAGGATTCGGGGGACAAGCAGGGGAAAAGAGGGCGGAAGAATCCCCGCCTTGACGTGGCGTCAAGATGGATTCGCGCCGCCAAACGGGAACGGCTCAGATTTCTTTCAGCCTGTTTGACTTCCCCCTGTTTCGTCGCTCCATACCCCGCCCTTCCGCTTGCCCTCCTCCCCTCGAGACGCTGCCCAAGTTTTGCTCCAACACGCGGAATCGCGCCTGGAGGCGGGAGAGCGTATCGCAGACCGGCTTTCGACGGACCTGGACTGGAACCTCCACTTTCATGCCGGACTCATTGTTTTGACCAGCCAGCGGCTGCTCCACGTCGAGGATGGTCATTTTCACGAGTGGAAGCTCGCGACGGTCGATGAGCTCGTTTTGGAGGAGCTCGGCCCCACGACGGCCCTGCACCTCATGCAGGATGGCAAGGCCGTCTGGCACTGGCGGATCACCGCCGGGCATTTGAGGGAGGTCGAGAGCTTCATCAGCCGTTTCAAAGAGCAGCGCGGCATGGCCGAAGTCGGCAGCGAAGGTGCTGAAGAAGATGACGAGGAGCTTTTCTCACCCGAAATCGGCTCCACGGAGCCCAAATTCGCCGGCAGGCCCCTGCTGCGGCTGATCACCTTCTCGCGCCCCTGGCTCGGTTTGATGCTCGTGGGCCTCGGGCTCACCGTCGCCAGCACCGGAGCGAGCCTGCTGGGGCCGTGGCTGACGATGTCTCTCGTCGATGATGTGCTCATCCCGCTGCAAAGCGCCACGCACGAGATCAACGTGCAGAAGGTGTATCAATTCGTCGGCGGCCTGCTCGGCGCGGCGGTGCTCACCTGGATGCTGCAATGGGCCACGACGTATGTGGTGGCACGGTTGGCGGAGCGTGTGACCAGCCGCATGCGCCGCGCCACCTTTGAGCACCTGCAGACGCTCTCGCTCGGCTACTTCAACAAGAAGCGCACCGGCGACCTCATCTCCCGCATCGGCAATGACACGGATGACATCTCGCTCTTCATCTCGGTGAACTTCATCGACTTCGCCTGCGACCTGCTGACGATCATCTTCACCGCCGGGGTCATGTTCACGATCAATCCGGTGCTCGCCCTCGCGGCGCTGGGACCGCTGCCGGTCGTCGCCTGGCTGGTGCAGTGGGTGCGCGTGCGCCTGCGTGGCGGATTTGCCGCTGCCAGCCGTGCTTGGAGCGCGATGAACAGCGTGCTGACCGATACAATCCCCGGCGTGCGAGTGGTGAAGGCCTTCGCGCAGGAAAAACGGGAGATCGAGCGCTTCCGCCAGCATGACCAGCAGATCTTTGACACGAATGACCGCGTGAACCGCACCTGGTCCTTCTTCGAGCCGACGATCGCCTTCCTCACGGAATTTGGCCTGCTCGTCGTGTGGTCCGTCGGCGCCTGGGCCGTGGCCCACGAGCACACCACCGTGGGCGTGCTCACGGGCTTCGTGCTCTATGTGACGAAGTTTTACAGCCGCCTCGATGCCATGAGCCGCTTCGTCGCCTCGGCGCAGCGGGCGGCGGCCAGTGCGCACCGCGTGTTTGAGATTCTCGATGTGAAACCGGACATGCCGGTGAACAAGGACACGCGGAAAGTGGGCCGCCTGCGGGGCGAAATCGAGTTCAAGGACGTGCGCTTCCGCCACGGCACCCGCCAGATCATCCGCGGGCTCAATCTGAAGATCACACCCGGCGAGATGATCGGCCTCGTGGGTCCCAGCGGCGCTGGCAAAACGACGCTGATCAATCTGGTGTGCCGCTTTTTCGATGTGAGCGAAGGCGCGATCCTCGTCGATGGCCACGACTTGCGTGAGATCGATGTGATGGACTACCGCCGGAACCTCGGACTCGTGCTGCAGGAGCCGTATCTGTTCTTCGGCACCATCGCGGACAACATCGCCTACGGCAAACCGGGGGCCACACAGGCGGAGATCATCGCTGCGGCCAAGGCGGCGCGAGCGCACGAGTTCATCCTGAAGCTCGCTGACGGCTACGACTCGATGGTCGGTGAGCGCGGCCAGCAGCTCAGCGGCGGCGAACGCCAGCGCATCAGCATCGCGCGGGCGCTTTTGGTCAATCCAGCAATCCTCATCCTCGACGAAGCGACTTCTTCCGTGGACACCGAGACGGAGCGTGAGATCCAGGCCGCGCTCGATCATCTCGTCAAAGGCCGCACCACTATCGCCATCGCGCATCGTCTCGGCACGCTGCGGAAGGCGAACCGCCTCGTGGTGCTCGAAAACGGCGTCATCAGCGAGACCGGCACGCATGACAGCCTCATGAAACACAGCGGCACCTACGCCCGCCTGCACGCCGCCATGGTGGAGGTGAATCACGCATGACGTGATTGCCCGAGCTTGCTCCACAGGCCCAAATGCATCATTATGAACCATGAAACTCCGCCTCGATCTACTGAACCAGATGACCGCCCAGGACATCCTGGAGGAGGTGCTGGCGAACAATCACCGCTACAAGCCAGAGCCGCTTTTCTCAAAAACTGGGACTGGCAGCTTGTCGTCGGCTTCAACCGAGGAGCGTGCGAGCGAGGAAGAGCGCAACACGGCCCTAATCCAGAGGCTTTCAAAACGTGCCAGGCAGAATGGGGGTCTTTCCGGCAGCGGGAAGTAACGCTGGCTGGGACGCTGGATTTCCTCCGGCAGTGCCACAAGCGGGCTCCGTTTCTCTTTTTTAACGGAAACACCTTTGCAGACATTGGCCGAAGGCTGGCGGCCGCGTTGCTTGCCGATTTGCCGCCGTCTCGACTTCGGGAGGCCACTTCATTGATTGCCCACTACATCGCCGGGGTGTTGGACCGGGAGGCCATGATCGAAATGGTGGAGAGCCTTTGTGCAGCAGCCTTAGAACTGGCGCCTGGAACGCGTGTCAGGACCCTGCGTGGCAGTTCTCATGGAACCGTTGTCCGGATTCTGGATGACGGACGCATCGTCTGGCGCACTGAGTCGGGCAGTGAGCTGATCGCCCTGCCGGAAGCGCTGACCACAGACGACTAACCGCATGAAACTCTCCCTCACAGGCTCAAATCTTTCCCTGATCGACGCCGTGGGCGTCCGACACGACAACCTGCGTCCGGTGCGGCTTTTCCCGCTCACCGAGCCGCGGCACTGGATCTCGCTAGTGGATGAAAAGGGGCACGAAGCGGCCTGCATCGACGATTTGGATGCCCTCGATCCAGAACAACGTGCGATTGTCGAAGCGGCGCTGGCGCGAAGGGACTTTGTGCCGGTCGTGAAGCGCATCACGGCCATCAAACGGGCCACCGAAGGTCATGACTGGCACGTCGAGACCGACCGCGGCCCCACCGTCTTCCGCATCGAGACGGATGAAAGCATCCAAAGCCTCGGCGGAACCCGCCTCGTCATTTTCGACAAGGCCGGCACCCGCTACCTCATCCCGGATGTGGCCGCCCTCGATCACGACAGCCGGCGCAAACTCGAACGCTACTTTTAAGATGCAGCGCCTCGCCTCGCTCGATGTGTATCGCGGCATCATCATGTTCCTGCTGGGCCTGCGCCTGCTGGAACTCGACGAGGTGGCGCAGCATTTCCCGCACAGCGCGATCTGGCAGTTCATCGGCTTTCATTCCTCGCATGTGCCGTGGGTCGGCTGCTCATTGAATGACCTCATTCATCCCTCGTTCGCGTTTTTAACCGGTGCCTCGCTGGTGTTCTCCGTGTCGTCGCGAACCTCCAAGGGCGACTCGAAGCTCAAAATGACGCTGCATGCGCTCTGGAGGTCATTCGCTCTCATTTTCCTCGGCATCTTTTTGCGCAGCCAGACGCGTGACATGACGAACTGGACCTTTGAGGAAACGCTCACGCAGACCGGCCTCGGTTACATGGTGGTCTTCGCGCTGGCCTTTACGGGCTCGAAATTGCGCTGGAGCTACTTCGCGGGGTTTTTGGTGCTGCACTGGCTCATCTACGTTTTGCATCCCGTGATGCCACCGCATGCCAGCCCGGCCGATTGGAACATCCCCGAGGGCTGGAACCATGACTTCGAGGGCTTTTATGCGCACTGGAACCACAATCGCAACGCAGGCTGGGACTTCGATGTGTGGCTGCTGAATCTCTTCCCGCGACCAAATCCGTATGTCGGCTACCTCGGAGGCTATGCCACGATCAACTTCATCCCCACGATCTCGACGATGATCCTGGGACTCATCGCTGGAACGTGGCTCAAATCCCGCGATCAAGCCAGCAAGCGCCTCACCGTGGCCGGCTTGATCTGCCTGCCAGTGAGTCTCGCGATGCATTTCGGCGGCGTCTGCCCCATCGTGAAGCACTTGTGGACGCCTTCATGGGTGTTTTGGAGCGGTGGCTGCTGCTTCCTGGTGCTGGCGGCGCTCTATCAACTCGTGGATGTGAAACAGCATCGCCGCTGGGCGTGGATTTTCATCGTCATCGGCATGAACTCGCTCGCCTTTTATGTTATGCGCCACACGCTCGACCTTTGGCTGGCCGAGACGCTGGAGATTCATCTGGGCCAGCGTTACCTGCAACTGCTCGGCCCCGAGATGGAGACCATCATGACCGGTGTGCCCAGCCTGCTGCTCATCATCCTCGTGATCGTGTGGATGGACCGGCGAAAGCTCTACCTGCGCCTCTGACTCACCACGTCAGCGCGTCCAGGTCCTGGATCATCGTGCTGTGCGGCGGGAGGATGAACTTCGGATACTCCCGCGTGGCATCCATGCAGCCGCCATCCGCATACACATCCAGCGGATCACGCATGCGGTGCATCCGCTCGAAGATCTCCGCGCAGACCTTCGGATCGGCCCGGGTCTCCGCCACGAGCCGCTCGACGACGTTTTCATCCATCAGAAGCTCGCCTTTCGCATCGCGATAGGTCCCATGACGCCAATGGTAGATCTCGAGGCACTTGCCCAGCACATCAAAAGGCCGGTCACGCTTCCAAAAGTTCGCAAACAGGCCCCCGCCGAGATACACGACCCACGAACCCTCAAAGCCCTCCACCTCATCCGAGGGCGTGTCCGGATTGCGGAACCACACGCGGTCGCCCGGCACGTAGTAATGAATCGGCAGAGGCTGCTCCACAGTTCCGAGTTCTTCCATGAAGACATCATGGAAGCGGCGTGAGGCCACCGCGTGTGTGTGCCACTGCTTTTGCAAACGGGCGTAAAGCGCCGGATGACTCTCCCTCGCCTCCTGGGCGATCGAAAGCAGTACCACATACTCCGAGGCACGGTAGCAGGAGAAGGAGTACACCACGCCCCCAGGCGTCGGCTGGCTGGCCTTGATGAGCGATTCGATCAAATCGCATCCCGGCTGGAGGATGAAGCCGGTGTCTTCCGAGTAAGTCCAGCAGTCCGCAGGACGCTCGACCGCCGTCGTGTTGAAGTTCAGCATCGTGCGCACGGCATTGCGGGCGATGTTCCGCCGGATGCGCACGGATGAGAGCAGCTCCGCCGCGCTCGGAAACACGACCGGCACCGGACTGTGCAGCAGCGTGAGCCAGATCTCGCGCTCCAGATCATCATCGGCGGCATGCACATCCCATCTGCGATTTCGCGCGATCTCCAGCGTGTCAAAGTCCGGCATCCATTCACGCGCCTCGGCCGTCAGGCCTGGCTGAATCAAGTCCTGTGTCCCGTGGAGCCACTCGATCCAGCCCGTCATGCCGAGCCGTCTCCATTCGTCCTTAAGAAGACTGATGCCTGCCTCAGACGCGGGAATGCGCACACCTGTCTCCGTCATGCACCTGTCGCGGGATTGAATTCAAAATGACTCACAAGGTGCAAACGCCTTGTCCCTTGGTCTTTTTGCTCACCGTCAGCAATTCACGCAAATGATGCCAAGCGGTCCGCGATCTGCTCATCAGGCACCGCTTGGACCCACGCCGCACTTGCGGCTGCCAGGATGGCCTCCACATGAGCCGTGAAGTGCCCCTCATGCGGCACGGCCACGGATGCGAGCGGGCACAACAGACGCTCGGCACCGCCTTCCGCGAGCCAGACGGCCTCGTTCCGCACAAACACCGCACGACCGCCGGCCTCGCGATGCTTCACGAGCACCTCATTGCCTGCATCACGGCTGAAGAACAGCACGCCACCTTTGCAATACTCCGCCATGCCCGCCACGAGCGGATCATCGGCATTTAAGACCGCCGTGCCACCGGGCAGCACGACATCGACCACACATCGCTTTACCTTCGTCATCTGCTCCATCGTGTCGATGTAGCCAAGACCCAGATGATCGCTGCCCACATTCAAAACGATGCCTGTCTGGCAGCGGTCATAGCCGATGCCTTCAAGGATGATCGATTCAGCGCTCGTCTCGCAAATCGCGATCTCTGTCCACGGATGCAGCAGAACGCCCTGCGATCCGAAAAGGCGGTCGCCTTGCTTTGAGACGGCTTTTCGCTCGCCGAACTGCAAACCATCACTGTGGCAGACACCGAGGAATTGGCCCGTGGAGGCCAGCAGATGCGTGAGAAGCTTCACCGTGGTCGTTTTGCCCTGCGTGCCGGTCACACCGATCACCGGGATGCGACCGTCGCCCTCCGGGAAGAGCATGTTCACGATGGCCTCGCCCACGGGACGCACTTTGCCGACAGCGGGCTTCAGATGCATCAGCAGGCCGGGGCTCGCGTTGATCTCGACGATGGCACCGCCCTGCTCTTCGAGCGGCTTGGAAATGTCCTCGCAGACGACATCCACGCCGCAGATGTCGAGCCCGGCCACCTTGGCGGCGATGATGACGTGGTCACGCACGATGGGATGCACGTCATCGGTGATGTCGATGGCCCAGTTCGCAAAACGGGCCACCATCACGCGCTCGCCATCATGCGGCACCGACTCGGGCGGATGACCTTGGTTTTGCAGATCCGCGAGGATGACCGGGTCCCACTTCACGGTGTCGATCTTGTCCCACGGGCAGGTTTCCAGCTCGCCGCGGCGCGGGTCGGAGTTCAACTGGTCCTCGATGAGCTGCACGATGGTGCTTTGGCCATCGCCAACGACGATCGCGGGATCGCCACGGCTCGCGGCGACCATTTCACTGCCCACGACGAGCAGGCGATGATCGACTCCAGGGATGAATTTCTCCACCATCACGCCGCTGCCTTCATTCAGCGCCTGCTGATACGCGTCCGCCACCTGCTCCTGCGTGGTGAGATCAATGAACACACCGCGGCCGTGGTTCGCATCCGTCGGCTTCACCACGATGGGCAGCCCGATGTCCTGCGCCGCCTCCCACGCCTCCTCCGAACTGCCGATGGTCTGGCCTTCCGGCACCGGCACGCCAGCCTGCTTCAAAAAGGTGCGCGTGAGGTCCTTGTCCTGCGCGATGTATTCCGCGATGGCGCCGGTGCGATCCGTCTCCGCCGTCCAGATGCGGCGCTGTTTCGCTCCCTGGCCGAGCTGGATGAGGCTGCGGCCCTCTTGCAAGCGTCGCCACGGGATGCCGCGTTCTTTGGCCGCATCGACGATGGCCTTCGTGCTCGGCCCGAGCGCATTGCGGTCCACCACGTCTTGCAGGCGCTTCACCTCCGCCGCGACATCGAAGGTGCCGCCCGTGTAGGCCGCCAGCAGCAGCTCACGCGCCGCCCGCAGGCACTCCTGCACCACGACCTCGTCATCGAAACGCACGATCACTTTGTAGAGCC
>JAEUHJ010000133.1 GCA_016795375.1 Verrucomicrobiaceae bacterium | reverse complement strand
GCGCAGGGCTGCCTCCAGCCGGCGGTTGAGCTCAAAGGGGTTGAGCGCTTTGCGCACGGCTCTCAGCTCGGCTTTCTTCCACGCGCTGACGGCGTCGCTGGCTAGCAGCCGGTCGCACGGTGTCATGGGCCGCTCGTGCCGCCTTATGACCTTGGCCCCGTGCCGGTACTTGCTCACCAGTTTGGTCGAGGCGCAGAAGTGGTTGTGCAGCGGTTCCCACAACTCGCGGCAGAGCATGTTGATCTCCTTCACCATCTCGGAATCTGCCAGTCGCTCGTAGCCCGGCAGTTGCCGCACATGGGTCCAGTTCTTTTGCTCCACATGCCCGTTGTCGCAGTCGAAGCCTTCGATCTGGAAGGGCAGCGCGGCCTCCACCTCGCGCGTGGCTTCGACGACGCCGTGCGCGCCCTTGTTCCACACGGCACGCAAGGAAGTCCAGCCGCTGAAGATGTCGGTGTAGGTCACGCTCCAGATGAAGTCGCCTTCCAGGCTGCCGCCGCGGTGCGCCACGGTGCCGGCCTCCAGCCAGCCGGGCCGGGTGATGTCCCGGTTGTCGGTGCGGATGGGTATGTGGTGCTTGAGCAGGCTGCCGGGCTTGGTGCCGCTGCGCCCACGGTGCTTGCATTGCGCTTTGCGCGGGGCCGGCAGCCGGTCCACCTGTGCGGCGCTGATGGCCTTGAGCTGCTTGCGCACCTTCGGGGCTAGTTTGCCGTGCTCCGCCTCGTAGTGCGGCAGCCACAGCCCGAGCATCTCCACCAGGCGCTTGCCGCATGGCTGCTCGGACACCTTCCATATCCGCCAGAGCACCTCCACGACCTCGCTGCCATACTTGGGCGGACGCCCCTTGCGCACCGCCGGGTCGCCACCCCAGCCTGCGCGCGCCCAGCAGCTTGATGGCGTGCTTGCGGCTGCATCCAAACTGCTCGCACAGCTCGTCAATCATCCGGGAACGGCCTTGCCGCCCACCATTGACATGCCTCTGCCTCAATCGCGGCAGCATCTCTTCTCTGACTTTTTGACTCATGGACATCGACTTGGGTTGCCGGTGTCATCCTTTTTGAGTCAACGTCTTTTTCCCAACCCACCCTCTTCGCCACCGCAGGTGTCAAAACTTTTGAGGCAACAGGATCGCGGGGACTGAGCGAAACTGGCGCTTGGCGGGCGGCGTTCTTTGTGAAAGCATCGTTCACCACGCCATGAAGCTGATTTTCGCGCCTTTGTTTGCCGTCGCCGGCCTGCCGCTGATCGCGGCGGGGGATTTGTCGAAACCCATCGAGGCGCTGCGGAGTGTGAAGAAGGAAGGAGAGGGGAATGAGGCGGCGGGCAAAGCCTGGCGGGAGATCGTGAGGGCGGACGCGGCGAATCTGCCGCAGGTGCTGAAGGGCATGAACGGGGCGAATCCGCTGGCGGAGAACTGGCTGCGCACGGCGGTGGGCGTGATCGCGGATGAGGCGCTGAAGGCGAAAAAGATGCCTGTGGAGACGCTGGTGACGTTTTTGAAGGACACCAAGAACAGTCCTGGCGCCCGCGTGGTGGCATTTGACCTGATCCAGCGCGCGGATGTAAAGCTGGCGGAGGAATTGACACCCACACTGCTCAACGATGTGAGCAGTGACCTGCGCCGCCATCCGGTGGCAAAACTGATCGAGGCGGGGGACTCGGCTTTGGACAAAAAAGACAAAGAAACGGCCATCGCTGCCTTCACGAAGGGTTTGAGCGGTGCCCGCGATGAGGATCAGATCAAGGCGCTGACCAAGAAGCTGCGTGATCTGGGGCAGGAGGTGGATTTGCCGAAGCATTTTGGGTTTCTCATGAGCTGGAAGCTCATCGCGCCCTTCAGCAACGCGGACCGGGCGGGTTTTGAAACCGTGTATCCGCCGGAAAAGGAGCTGCATTTTGATGCCATTTACGAGGGGAAGAGCAAGAAGGTGGAGTGGGTCGATTTCACCAGCAAAGACGAGTACGGCAAGATCGACTTCAACAAGCCCTTCGGCATGGAAAAGAGCGCGGTGGGCTACGCGGCAGCGGATTTCTTCAGTGAGAGCGACCGTCCGGCGGAGATTCGCATCGGCTGCAAAAACGGCTGGAAGGTGTGGCTGAATGGTGAGCTGCTGTTTGCCCGGGATGAGTATCACCGGGGGGCGAAGCTGGATCAGTACAAGCTGCCGTGTCAGCTCAAGAAGGGGAAGAACACGATCCTCGTGAAGTGCTGCCAGAACGAGCAGACGGAGCAGTGGACGGTGGAGTGGGA
>JAEUHJ010000183.1 GCA_016795375.1 Verrucomicrobiaceae bacterium | reverse complement strand
GTTCGTGCCGCACAGAGGACTGTGCGGACCACTTTAGGCGAGGTGAAGGGTGGCGACGATGACATCAATGGCTTTGATGCCCACAAACGGCACGAGCACACCGCCCAGGCCATACACCAGCAGGTTGCGCTGGAGCACGGCGGCGGCGCCCATGGGCTTGTAGGCCACGCCTTTCAGCGCGAGCGGGATGAGCGCGATGATGATGAGCGCGTTGAAAATGACGGCGCTCAAGATGGCGCTCTGCGGGCTGGCGAGGCCCATGATGTTCAGCGGGGAAATCGCCGGGAAGGTGACCATGAGCATTGCGGGGATGATGGCGAAGTATTTCGCGATGTCGTTGGCGATGCTGAACGTCGTCAGCGAGCCACGTGTCATGAGGAGTTGTTTCCCGATCTCGACGATCTCGATGAGCTTCGTCGGATTGCTGTCGAGATCGACCATGTTACCGGCCTCGCGCGCGGCCTGCGTGCCGGTGTTCATCGCGACGCCGACATCGGCCTGGGCCAAAGCGGGCGCGTCATTCGTGCCGTCGCCGGTCATGGCGACGAGGTGGCCCTCGGCCTGCTCGGCGCGGATACGCTTGAGTTTGTCCTCGGGCGTGGCCTGGGCCATGAAGTCATCGACACCGGCCTCGGCGGCGATGGCGGCGGCGGTCATCGGATTGTCACCGGTGATCATGACGGTCTTGATGCCCATCTTGCGAAGCTGCGCGAAGCGCTCCTTGATGCCGCCTTTGACGACGTCCTTGAGTTCGACGACACCGAGCACCTTGCTGCCTTCCGCCACGACGAGCGGTGTGCGGCCGGCGCGGGAGGCGGCTTCGACCGCTTTGGCAACTTCGGCAGGATAAGTGCCGCCTTTGCCTTCAATGTAAGTCTTTATCGAGTCAGCGGCGCCTTTGCGGATGCTGCGGCCATCGAGATCGACACCGCTCATGCGCGTTTGAGCCGTGAAGGGCACGAAGGTGGCATGAGGATGCGCGAGTTCGCGTCCACGGATGTTAAACTTCTCCTTCGCGAGAACCACGATGCTACGACCTTCGGGCGTTTCGTCCGCGAGCGAGGCGAGTTGTGCTGCGTCGGCGAGTTGTTGCTCAGTCACGCCGTTCGCAGGGCGGAAGTCGGACGCCATGCGGTTGCCGATGGTGATGGTGCCGGTTTTGTCGAGCAGGAGCACGTCGATGTCGCCCGCGGCTTCGACGGCACGGCCAGAGGTGGCCATCACGTTGCGGCGGATGAGGCGGTCGATGCCGCTGATGCCGATGGCGCTCAACAGACCGCCGATCGTGGTCGGAATGAGGCACACGAGCAGTGCAATGAGCACCGGCGTGGAGAACTCGACCGCCGAATAGATGCCGAAGGGCTTCAGCGTGATGCACACGAGCAGGAAGATCAGCGTCATGGCCGAGAGCAGGATCGTGAGCGCGATCTCATTCGGTGTTTTCTGGCGTTTCGCGCCTTCCACCATGGAGATCATGCGGTCGAGGAAGGTGTTGCCCTTCTCCGACGTGATGCGGATGACGATGCGGTCGCTGATGACACGCGTGCCGCCGGTCACGGCGCTGCGGTCGCCGCCGCTTTCGCGGATGACGGGCGCGGACTCGCCGGTGATCGCGGCTTCATCGACGCTGGCGATGCCTTCGATGACTTCGCCATCGGCAGGAATGACATCGCCGGCCTCGCAGATGACCAAGTCGCCTTTTTCGAGCGCCGGAGCTGGCACTTTCGTCTCCGCGCCGTTTTTCAGGCGGCGGGCCATCGTGTCCTTGCGGGCTTTGCGCAAAGAATCGGCTTGGGCCTTGCCGCGGCCTTCCGCGACGGCTTCCGCGAAGTTGGCGAACAACACGGTGAACCACAGCCAGATGGAAAGCTGCGTGATGAAGCCGTGGTCGGCCTTGCTGGTGAAGATGCTGACCGTGGTGAGCACCGCGCCGACAAGCGTGACGAACATCACCGGGTTCTTCACCATCAGGCGGGGGTCGAGCTTCTGAAACGCGCCGCCGATGGCGGGCACGAAAATCGAAGCATCAAAGAGAGATGTGGGTTTGTGGGACATGGCTCGGAAGTGGTTTCAAAGTGGTCCGCACAGTCCTCTGTGCGGGATGAAACACGACGGATACAGAAACGCACAAAGGTCTGTGAGGACCACATTGAAAACACATCCGAGCCATGTACCACAAACACCCAAATGAGTTTGTTTCTTAGAT
>JAEUHJ010000182.1 GCA_016795375.1 Verrucomicrobiaceae bacterium | reverse complement strand
ACCCGCGCCGATGAGCAACGGCAGGCCCAGCTTGATCGCGGTGGCGATGCCATAATCGTCGCCGCTATGCGGGGAGAAGGGCAGGTTCAGCCCTTTGCACATCGCCGCCCAGTAGTGGAAGTGCGGTTCGTCGAGCGTGCTGACCTTGCCGCCGACATACTTCGGATGCAGCGCGATCTCATGGAACAGCCACGGGTCAAACGGCGTGGCCCACGGCACGAAGGACGGCTCCAGCGCGTGGGCGATGCCGGGGCGGATGAGGTGCTCGGCGATCTGGAAGTATGCATCGCGTCGCGGCTCGTTCTCCAGCGTGTTGAGCAGCTTGCTGGTCATGATCATCATCTCGCAGTTGTCGTGCTCCTGCGCGATGTCGAGCAGCGGCCAGTAGCGCTCCGCTTTGAACGCGGTGTCGTTCTCCGCGCCGCGTGCGGTGACGCCGGCGATGAAACGCTGTCCCGGAAACTCCGCGCGGAAGCGCTTCAGCACCTCGGCATACAAATCATTGCTCAGATCGAAGATGTAACCGGTGTCCGCATTCAGCACGAAGACCATCTCGACACCGTAATGCGCGCCGCACTGCTGCATCCAGCGCACGCTCTTGTGGAAACCGTCCCAGTCGGGCTTCTTGTCCTTGAACGGCAGAAGGGTGGCCACGCAGAGACGCGCCTTCGTGCTGTGATCGACGAGTTCCTCCTCGCTGGTGTAGGCCCAAACCGTCTCGTTCCAGGCGGTGGACGGTTTGAGATCGGCGGGATTGGAGATGAGGGTGCGGTCAGCCATGCGTCATGTAGAGCATGGCACGCACAGGCGGCCAAGATAAAATCCGAATGCCCGCGATTGGAAATTCTGATCACCGAATGATCTTCAGCGTGCCGGAACCTCCGGCAGGCCAGTTCGCGCCTTCTTTGACCCATTTGTTGAGGATGACATGCTCGTCCTTCGTCAATCGCTCGCCCACGGCGGGCATGACGCTGACGTTTTGGTGGGTGGAAGCGGTGTTGGCGACCAGCAGGCTCGTCTCTGGATGTCCGGGCACGATGTAAGTGCCCAGCGCCTTCGTGCGCAGCGCCTCACGACGGCTTTCGAGGCTCATGTGGCCGGGAAGCGCCTTGCGGTTGTGGCACATCACGCATTTGTGTTCGAGCACCGGCTTCACATGCGTCACAAAATCCACCTGCCCGGCCTTCGCCGCTTTGATCTGCTGCTCGCTCAGCACGTTCTCACCCATCGGCTTCGTCTCCGGATCAGGCGGTGTGGCACAGGACGCAACAAGGAGGACGCAGAGCAGGCTGGAGAGAGGGCGGATGTTCATGTTCGGCAACGAGAACGTGGAATCCGGGCGAACGCAATGCCGGCCTCCGCTCATTTCTTGGGAAATGTCCTCTTTGCCATGTTCCATCAAACTGCAGAAGCCTCAATCCCGGGCCTTCTTTGCAGCGTGGTATGTTGCCGGGCGGAGGTGTTGGAAAGCCGTTGCTCGACAATCATCGCGTTGGTCGTATGCTAGTCCCATCATGAAAGCGATCCTTCGATTCTCCTTGGGGATGTTTGCTGCACTGTTGCTGTCCCAATGTGTTTCCTCCACGCCACAGTCGCGCATCGAGCGCAATCCGCAGCTTTTCAGCCGGTTGAGCGCGAAAGACAGGCAGTTGGTGACGGGTGGCGTCATCCGTGAGGGCATGTCACGGGACGCGGTGTTTCTGGCCTGGGGCAGTCCTGACCGCGTTTCGGCGGGGACGGACAGGGGCAGGGAGGTCGAGTCATGGTCCTATGTGGGACAGCGGCCGGTGCGCACCTTCAACATGGGCATGGGCTTCGGCTACGGCGGGTGGGGGCCGTATTGGGGCGGACCGTATGGCTGGGGTGGCTATCCTTATTGGGGCGGTGGCCCCTCGGTGATGTATGTGCCCTACACGGCGGGCGTGGTGGAATTCACCCGCGGCCGTGTGACGCGCTGGATGGCCTCGCCGCAATGAGTCCGCATTTTTTTCCACATGAGTGTTCCTGAGGAACATCTGGCCTCACGCCGTGTGTTGAAGTCACGCGACACGCGCTGGGCGCACGCGCTGGCGGGTTTGCTGGCGCGCTCAGGTGTGACACCGAATGTGATCTCCATTTTCAGTGTGGCCTTTGCCGGCGGGGCGATGGCGTGCTTCTTCAGGGCGGGAGATCAAACAGGGACGGCGTGCATCATCGCCGCCTGGGGCGGTGCGCTGGCCTGCATCCAGCTCCGCCTGCTGTGCAATCTGATGGACGGTATGGTGGCGGTGGAGGGGGGCAAGGGATCGCCGGTGGGGGCGATTTACAATGACGCGCCGGACCGCGTGGCCGATGTGCTCATCCTCGTGGGCGCTGGTTACAGCGGGGCGGGGGAGCCTGGCGTGGTGAAGCTCTTCGAGGTGGTTCCGCTGGGCTGGTGCTGCGCCGTGGTGGCCGTATGGACGGCCTACATCCGCGTGCTGGGCGCGTCGCTGACCGGACAGCATGATTTTCGCGGGCCGATGGCGAAGCAGCACCGCATGGCCGTGCTCTGCGGCGGCATCTTGATCGAAATGATCCAGCACCTGGCCGGTCGCGGCCGGCTGGGCATCCTCATAGCGCTGTCGATGATCTTGTTCGGCGGCTTGTGGACATGCTGGCGGCGTCTGGCGGCGCTGGCCGGGGCGCTGCGCGCAAAATGAGCACGGAAGGCTTCCCTCTTTGGAATAATTCGTGATTCAGCGCGTCTTAATCCCGCCTGCGAATGTCCAGCGCACACCATGAAAAACACCCTCCTCGCCCTCACCACAGCACTTATTGCTTCCATACTGAATGCGGCTGATTTTCCTGCCAGCAGCCCTCAATTCGCCACCAGCCACGACAAGGTGCTCAGCTCGGCGAAGGAAAACGGTAAACCGGCCCTGATTGTTTTCTCCGCCTCCTGGTGCGGCCCCTGCCAGGAGATGAAGAAGAATGTCTATCCAAGCGCCGAGGTGAAACCCTTCCATGACAAGTTCAACTGGGCCTACCTGGACATTGACGTGCCGACGAACCTGAAAGTGTTCGAAGGTCTGAAGCTCGAAAGCGTGCCCTACATCTTGTTTCTGGACGCCTCCGGAAAAAAACTCGATGTGCAGGACGGCGGGGTGGAGACGTCGAAGGAGTTCGCCGCCAAACTCGAAGCTGTGCTGAAGAAAGCCGCTCACTGAGCCGCCCGTTTTATCACTCAAACACGATCAAACTCCGCGCCACCTCGCCGCGCTGGAGTGCGTCGTAGGCGTCGTTGATGCCGGAGAGCGGGTAGCGTCGAGTGAGAAGTTCGTCGAGCATCAGGCGGCCGGACTGGTGCATGCCGATGAGCAGCAGCAGGTCCTTGCGCGGTTGCGTGCTGCCGTAGAGGCTGCCGCGCAGCGTTTTCTCGGCATAGACGAGCTGGTTCACGTTGATGGCCGCGCGATCCGCCGCGTGGGTGATGCCGACCATCACGCAGGTGCCGCCTTTCTTCGTGGCATCGAATGCCTGCTCCGCCGTTTTGCCGGAGCCGTAGGCTTCGATGGCGTAATCGACACCCTTGCCGCCGGTGAGCGCCTTGATCGCCTCCACCGGATCGCCCGCGTTGACGTCGACATAATCAGTCGCGCCGAACTGTCGTGCGTCGGCTTCTTTGCGGGTGAATTTGTCCACGGCGATGATCTGCCGGGCGCCGGCCATGCGCGCGGCCTGCACGGCGTTGAGGCCGATGCCGCCGCAGCCGATGACGGCCACAGTGCTGCCCTGGCGCACCTGCGCGGCACGCTCCACCGCGCCGACGCCGGTGATGACGCCGCAGCCGATGAGGGCGGCTTTCTCAAAGGAAAAATCATCCGGGATTTTCACCACGGAGGCCTCCGGCATTGTCGAGAGCGAGGAAAAGGCCGACACGCCTGCGTAATGACGGATGCTCTCGCCGGCGGAGTTTTGAAAACGCGTCGTGCCATCCGGCATCAGGCCGGTGAAACGCATCGCGGTGCCCATGTCGCACAGCGCGGGCCGTCCGCCCTCGCAATACTCGCATTTTCCGCACGAGCCACGCCAGACGAGGATGACGTGATCGCCGACAGCGACAGAGGTCACGCCCTCGCCTACGGCCTCGATCACGCCGCTGCCCTCGTGTCCGAGAATGATCGGCGTCGGCATCAAAAGATCGCCCTTCATCACATGCAGGTCGCTGTGGCAAATACCCGCGGCCTTCATGCGCACCGTCACCTCGCCTTTCTGCGGCGGGAGGACGCACACGTCCTCGATCTTCAGCGGTTTCTTCGCTTCATACAAAACGGCGGCGGGGGCGTGCGTGGACATGGCGGGAGAATAACAGGTAGCTGAAAAACGCGATGTCATAAGCGCCACTTTTTTCCAGGATGCTTTTTGTGCTTATTGTGAGGAATGCACCTCATTTTTAACAATTTAGCACCTCGCGAGGAGCCTTCCGAATGCAATGCGCTCGACTCGGGGGTTATGCCGTCACCACCAGCGGTGCAAGGGAGCAGCCAGCATCGCATTCGAATGACGGGCTGATCCGCTGGGTGCTCTCTTGCTGGTTGTTTTCGCTGTTGGAGCGAAACTGTTCAAGTTCTTGGCGCTGTCGTCAGTGGTGTGACGGGATTGGGGACGAGGCGGCCCTGCAATTCGTTCAAGCGGCACGTCGGGAGCCTGGGAAGCACATGTCTGGCAAAAAGGTCACACTCGTCGAGGTGCGGGTAGCCGCTGAGGATGAAGGCGCGGATGCCCATGTCCATGTAGCGGTTGAGCTTGGCAAGCACCTGGTCTGGGTCGCCGACGATGGCGCTGGCGCAGCCGCTGCGGGCGAGGCCGATGCCGCTCCAGAGATGAGGTTCGATATAAAGATCTTTTGATCGGGCCCGCAGATCGTCCTGTCGTTTTACCCCGGCGCTCTGACTGTCTTGGGAACGCGCCTTGATCTCCGCTCCTTTTTCTGCGGAGAGTTTGGAAATGAGCCGGTCTGCGGCTGCGCGAGCCTCGGATTCCGATTCACGTACGATGACGTGTCCACGAAAGCCGAAGTCGATCGTCCGGCCATAGGAGGCGGCCTTCCCAGACATCTCACGCATGGTTTCGGCGAT
The DNA here is from genome assembly GCA_016795375.1 of Verrucomicrobiaceae bacterium. Classification (GTDB taxonomy): domain Bacteria; phylum Verrucomicrobiota; class Verrucomicrobiia; order Verrucomicrobiales; family Verrucomicrobiaceae; genus Prosthecobacter. Next base: position 3,990 of record JAEUHJ010000182.1, on the reverse strand, counting down.
GCGGTCCTCGGTTTCCGGCCACATGAGAAAGACATCGCAGTGCTTCGCGCATAAATCCTGCGCGGCAGGGGAGATGCCGCCAAAGTACATGAGCGGTCCGCCGTTTTGCTGATAGGGCTTCGCAGGCTCGGTCGTGGGCAGGTTGATCTGATAAAACTCCCCCTTCCACTCGAACGGTCCATCCGTCCTCCACAACGACTGGAGAATCTGGATGATCTCGCTGGCACGGGCGTAGCGCGTTTCGTTGCTCTCTTTCAAGCCGGGCATGTCGGAGGAGATGATGTTGATGCACAGACGGCCTTTGGCGATGTGATCGACGGTGGCGAGGGCGCGGGCGAGCATCGGCGGCCAGACTTCGCCCATGCGCAGGGCGACGAGCTGGTTGATCTGCCGGGTCTGTGGAGCCATGGCGGCGGCGAAAGCCAGGGCGTCCTGCCCGGCGATCCAGCCGGAGGGAAGAAGGATGTTTTGATACCCTAGGGCGTCAGCCTTCCTCACGATGCTGCAACAGTGCTCGTAGCTGGAGCGTAACGCGCCGTCGGGGGCGCCTAGAAACTCATAATCATCGGAGCAGAGGGCGGAAAACCAAGCGACTTCGCACTGCCTTGCCTTTGTACGAATGTCGGGAGAACTCATGGCAGATTTTTTTTAATGACGACACATTGATCCTGCTGGACAGAAGGGCAGGCAAGAGCCTTTTTATTTGAATGCGCAAAAATCCGGCTTTCCAGCATGAGATGCTAGGCTCCGTCATTTTGAAGGTGCGCAGCGGGTGTGCCACCTCCAGGACGCTGCTGGCCAGGGAGCTGGGCGTTTCACCCTCCACTGTGGGCTTGTATGTGGACCGGTTGATTGTGGAGGGGTTTCTCAACGAAGCAGGAACCAGACAGGGGACGATGGGGCGTCCGAGGCGTCTTTTGACCACCTGCGCGGAGGCGGGCTGGTTTGCAGGAGTGGAGTTCAATGCCGAACGTGTCCAGGCTGTCGGTGTGAATTTTTCAGGACAAACCTGCGCGGCTGAGTCACGTCCGCTGCCTGCCGGGGGGACCGCTGATTTGGTGCTCAAGGAGATTCTCGCCTGTGCGCATGCTCTGTCCGGTCGCATGAGGGGACCTTTGCTGTCAACAGGGCTGGGCGTTCCGGGCTTGGTGGATGCACGGGCCGGTGTGGGCTTGCTTTATGCGTTCATTCACGGCTGGAAGAACATCCGAGTGTCCGAGGTGATCGGCTCAGTGCTCAAAGTGCCGGTCATTTTGCAGAACAATCTGCGGGCGATCGCGCTGGCGGAGCGTTGGTTTGGAATGGGACACAACTTGAGCCATTATGCGATCTTGGGACCACGCAGCGGATTTGGTGTCGCGATGGTGCAGGATGGTGCGCTCGTGGAGGGATTTCATCACGCGGCGGGCGAGATCGGGCGCTGGCCGTGGCCTTTGGGCGCAGGCATGGGAAGCAACCAAGAACTGCATCATGTCCTCAGTGCTCCGGCGACGTGGCGGCGGCTGACCGGCGCCGGCCCGCTGGTGAAACCTCCTGTGGATTTGCGCGCCGCGCTGGCCGGATGTACCGCGGCAAGGGGGGCTGCGTGGAATGAGGTCTGCGTCGATTTCGCCCGCGTGATCGGCTGCCTGCAAATGATCGCGGACACAGGTGTTTTCATCCTGCATGGCCCGCTGACAGCCCTGGGCAACGACTTTTGCGATGACATTGTGAGCGCCGCTTATGAGATGATGCCCGCGCTTTCAACAGTGCCTCTGCGGCTGGTGCCTTCGACATTGGGGGACGACGCTGGCGCGCTGGGAGCTGCCAGTCTGGCCATGGAGGCGTGGTCGCCTTCTTGATCGGCCATCAGGCGGCATAAGCCGTGGCATTGGCTCAGCACCACACGCCGCTCCCGGCTTGTCAGGCTGCTGCTGCGGCGGTCTCGCTGTGGCGGGCGATGAATTCATCCGCCAGAGCCCGATAGGCTATCGCACCACGGCCGGAAGGCTCGTATTCGATGATGCTTTTGCCAAAGCTGGGAGTCTCGCCCAGGCGGATCGTGCGTGGAATGATGGTCTTATAGACCGTCTCGGCGAAGTAATTGCGCACGTCGTTGACAACCTGGTTGGAGAGATTGGCCCGGCCGTCGTGCATGGTCATGACGATGCCTTCGAGGAGCAGGTTCGGATTCGCTCCGCAGTCGCGGATCTTCTGGGTGATGCTGACGATATTGGAGAGACCTTCGAGGCCATAGTACTCGCACTGGATGGGTACAATCAGCTCGTCAGAGGCTGCCAGCGCGCCAGTCATGAGAACGCCCAGGGACGGCGCCGTGTCGAGAATGGCATAATCAAAGTGGCCGGAGGTGCGCAGGGGAGCCAGAACTTCGCGGAGGCGCGACAGGTGATTGCCAGACCGCGCCAGTTCGATTTCACAACCGGCAAGATCCTGGTGGGAACGTATGATGGAAAGATTTGGCAGCCGGGTGCTGCGGATGACCTGGCGGGGATCGGTTCCTTCCACAAGCGCCGAATAGAGGCTGCCTCCCTCCTCCCGGGCGAGACCAAGGCCGCTGGTGGCGTTGGCCTGCGGATCGAGGTCGATCAACAACACACGCACGCCTCGTTGAGTCAGGCATGCGGCAAGGTTGACTGCGGTGGTAGTCTTTCCGACCCCGCCTTTTTGATTGGAGATGGCAATGGTCCGCATAGGTACTTGGCACTGGACTTTGGCGAGAAACGATGGGACACGCCAGAAAGAAATGGAGATCACAGAGAAATGGCTCGGTGAAATCGGCGGATGGCAGGTCATGAAGGCCGCCCGAGGGCTGGCGGACGCCGGAATGGCGGCAGTGTCGAGTGCGGAGGCAGGAGTGGTCCGTGGTGTCGCAGGCTCTGGCAAAATGAAATTCACCACCGGCCTGCGTATTCGCAGCAGCAGTGACGTGGAAAACCTCTGCACCTGCCCCAATGCACGACGCAGCGGTCAGATCTGCGAGCATGCGCTGGCTGTGGCGCTGATGCAGGCGCGCTCGAAGGCGGCTCCTGCCCGGCCCGTAGCGCAGCTTGGCAGAGTCAACCCACCTGCCGCCGGTTTGGCAGCGCGGCCAGAGTCGTTCCAAGGTGAGACTGCAATGCTCAGGCCGGCTGCGGTCACGGTTCCGGGACAATTTTCGATCTACCTGCCAGAAACAGTGTCTCAAGGGCAGACACGAGAGCCGTTTGGCGTGTTCGTGAAATTTGAAGCAGCAGGCGAGGTCGAGACTTCGGCGCTTGCGGCTTGGCTGGCGGGGCAGGGTGTCAAGCAGGCGCAGAGCCTGCCGCTATCCCTTCGTGGTGAAACTTTGAGTTCGTTTTTGCAAGCGCTTTCCGATCATCCCCGCGTTTTCGTCGGGACGCCGAACGGCAAGAAGCGTCCGTTGAAAGTTGCTGCCGAGCCGGTGAGGCTGCCGCTGGCGGTCGAATCAGCTCCGGGGCAGACGGTGCGGCTGCAACTGGCCGGAAATGCCCAACGGCCGGTTTGGGGGCCGTGGTGGGTTTGCCAGGAAACCGGGGTGCTGTTCAGGCACCAGTCGAATCATCCCGAGATCTCTAAATTGACGGCAGAATTGATTCAAAATGTAACGATAAAATCATTACACTGGCTAGCGGGTCAAGGGGAGCGTTTGGCCGAGTGTTTTCAAGTGGAGTTGTATGGTGACGGGCTGGAGCGCTTCCATGTTTCGCCGGTGCCTTGCGAGTTCGAGGTGCATCTCGAAGGTTCGCTTCAGAGCGTGGAAGCTAGGGTGTGGGCCAGCTATGGTTCTAATCGGTGGTCGGTGCCGAACAAGATTAAAGAACAAATATTATTTCCAATTCAAGATCAAAACTCTGAATTCACATTTTACGTCAGAAATATAAATGAAGAATCCCGCTTTTTAGAATTTCTAGAGCGATTTGGTTTTGAAATTGTAACGATTGATTCGTTGCGTTTGGATGGGGAGGGTAATATTCTGCGGTTCTATGCTTC
>JAEUHJ010000093.1 GCA_016795375.1 Verrucomicrobiaceae bacterium | reverse complement strand
TGTCGAGCTGATGCGAAGCAGCAGCGGAGCCGCGCAGCGGCCTGGCTGTTGCTGAGTTGGAGGGTGGGGCCGCTGGGCTGACCGGGAGGGCGGCTATTGCCGCCCGAGACGGCAGCCCAGGCAGCCCAGCCAGGCCAGGGGCGGGGGAGGGCCGGGGTTGGATGGGTGACGCACCTCCAAACCACAACGCCACGTTGCCGACACGCCAGAGCATCGAACGTGCTTGCCCGGCACGACTACCGCCCCGTCCACCCGCATCGTCTCGGCTCACGACGGCCAACACGGCGAAGCATCAAGCAGCTAAAAGAGAAGCAGCCGCTTCATCGCCTCGATGCTCGTCCCCTCTCCTGCCGATGTGATGAACGCAGCTCGTTCGTTGCCTCGATGCTTGCCTCTCGATCAAGACCACAGGGATTGATTCGCGAAGCGAACAACCCATGAGTGCCGCACCGTGACGAGCGAGCACGGGTCAAGGAGGGTTCCCGTCAAAAGTTTGGGCGATGACAAGCAGCACAGCACATCACGACTTCATCGCCCAAAGTTTTTACGGGATGCCTTGACGCGCGCGCAGCCGGCACGACGACCGGCCCCGCGCTCACGAACCACGCTTGCGCCTCACTCCAAAGACAAAGAGGCCGAGATAGTGAGTGAGGCTCTGCGAACGAACGGTGCGCAGCAATCGAGGCCGATGCGGGCAGCGGTGGCGCGGAGGCGGCTGGAACGGGCCGCGACGCGCAGCGTGGCGGCCCGTGCGGCGCGGAGCTTCAAAAGCGGTGGGCGCGGCTGGTGGGCCTCTGCGGTGCAGGCGGTGGGTGGCGAAGCGTGGAGGGCTGCACCGCAGAGGCACACGGGCCGCGTGGGTGGGCATTGATTGCGCCGGGCGGTGGGAGCATGAGGCATGACAGCGGAGGGGGCGGAGGTGGCTGGCCGCTGGCACTGACCATGCTTCGGGTGTGCGGCGCCTGACGGCCATGCGGCCTGAGCCTCCACGCGGCAGAGAGAGGCACGAACGCCGCCGCCTGACACCGGGAAGGAGGTAACTACACACAATGCGCTGTAGTGTGGCGAGGCTTTGCGAGCGCACAGTTGGCCGCCGGGTCCCGCTGCTCGGAGCGGGTGGCGGACAACTGCACACTACTCCGCATTGTGTCGTGGTTACCGCTTTGGGTGCGGAGCTGCGAGGCTTTGCCGAGCACACTGGAAGGGCGGTTCACTCGGGCGGGTGCGGAGCTGCTGCGATGAGCAGCACACTCCCCAGCGGCAGGGGCGGGAGCGGGCGGAGCATCCCCACGGCTGGCAACGGTGCGGAGCCGAGTAGCTTCGCGACGAGCTGGGGGATGTTCGTCATGCATCTTCACCGGGTCGAATCAAACGCATGAACGGATGCTCGTGCTCATCCAATGCAGGGCAAAACTCAAATAGCCCTTCCTTGATGTGAGTTTTGAGTCTTTGAGATGCTTCATCGGCTGATATTTTTTCGCCACGGCTACCAACCACGACCCCCTCCCACATCCCCGAAGCATTTATTTCGAGATCAAGGTTGTTTTGATACGGGTCAAAAAAGACGTCGCATTTAGCACGCCATGTAATCTCAAAAGCGCCCGTTGGCTCTGCTTTGATCTTCAGTGTGCTTCTATAAATCTCGGTATGCTCAAAGACGAAAAGTGAAGCGTTGGGGCGACGCGCCTTCTCGTTGAAGCCATCTGTCCAGCAAAGTTCATGCTCAAATGCTTCATTCCACACCGTGAGTTTCACACCTTCGATTTCGATCAAGGACTCACTGTAGGCTCGTGGACGCCACAACTCGCCGTGAACATCCTGCGGAGTCGCAGCAATGCTTAACGACCACACAAGCCATCCGTCTTGGATGCTGGCTTCTAGTGCAACCTGGTCCAATTCAAAAACCAAATCAGCGATGCGCATCGTGTTCATGGCTTGTCCTTCTTTAAATCTGCTCCAGTCACATAGTCCCAAGCACCTTTGACGCTCTCTTTGAAAGCTCCCCAGGTGTCATATTTGTGACTATGCGAGAAGTCGCCGTAGTTCCCGCTGCCATCAACCGCATTCCAAAAACCACGCCCTGCTTTCTCTGCATTTTCTTTGGTGGCAATCATGCCAATTCCTGGATCAAGATTTTCACCAACATCCTTCGCTATCGCTTTGCCATAGCCAAGAACACCAGCGCCGCCAGCCATGTATGCAGCAGTCGTGTTTGGAGCAATCAAATCAGCAACCATGAAGCCAGCGTCTTCGGCCATCTTTTTCGCTGATCGTGTTATCGCAGCCCCTCCAATATGCGGCGTGTTTCCATTCACTTCAGAGGGGATGAGTTGCATGGTTTCGCCGTCTTGGTGATGATGCCAAGTCAATCCTCGTTCCTTTCGCCAAGCCTCCGTGACTCCTGCTTTTTTGTCAGCGGCCAAGAGGTCTTTGCCACTATCGCCAGTCATGTCGATTCTGACATCGGGGCCTTGGCGATATGGTGAAAAATCTGGGAAGCCTTCTTTGTCAAACTTCACTCCTTGTGGATATTTCTTCCCGAGATCCCCAGGCAAATTGTATGTGCCTCCAGGCAGAACACCTCTTGGCATGTAATCGCTGGCACGTTTACCAGCTACTTTTGCAACTCCATCTGCATCATGGCTTATGACCTTGAGGCCCTTTTGCGCCAGCTTTGTAACGAGATTTAGGCCGTGCGGGTCCCAAGCCGTCCACGGGTTCTGTCTGACATAGGCATAGAGGTTGGGGCCGTTGCGCACATCTGACGCGAGATCGTAGCCGGGATCGAACTCGGCCCAGGTGCAGGTTCTCGGCTGCACGCTCATCACGCCGGATGCGGGTTGCGCGGCGAGGAGCAGCAGCAACCAGAGCGCGAGGGTTGAGAACAGGCGGGACATGCGGCTTTCCTTTTAGCAGCTCTCGGCGGCTAAAGGAAGGGCGGTTTTAGCCCTCGGCGGTGCCGTCGGCGAGGTCGTCGTGGGCCTCGGTGGCTGCGGTCGTGGCGGCCTGGCTGCTGGGATGTGTTCTCGCGTGAACGTCCTGGAGCAGCTTGATGGAGACTTCGGTATAGACCTGCGTGGTTTCGAGCTTCGAGTGTCCCAAAAGCTGCTGGATGATGCGCACGTCGGCTCCATGCTCGAGCATGTGCGTGGCGCAGGCATGGCGCAGGAGGTGGCAGTTGCCCGCTCGGCCTGGGTGGGCCTTCTTGATGTTCGCTTTGATCAAGTTGCCGAGGCTGTTGGCGCTGAACGCGCGACCGTAGCCGGTGAGGAACAGGGCTTGTTCATCGGCGTGGATGTGCAGCAGCGGGCGCACTTCGGCGAGGTAGCGCTCGATCCATTGCAAGGCTCGCTCGCCGACGGGAACGATGCGCTCTTTGTTGCCCTTGCCTTCCACATGCAGCGTGCGGCGCTCGCGGTGCAGGTCGCGCAACTGCACGCGCACGAGTTCAGCGCGGCGGATGCCGGTGGAGTAAAGCAGCTCCAGCATGGTGCGGTCGCGGATGCCGAGTGGATCGGCGACATTTGGCACGGCGAGGATGGCGGCCACTTCGCTTTCGCTGAGCGTGTCAGCGGGCAAGCGGTGTTCTTCCTTCGGCATCTCCAGATGCGCGGCGGGATCGGCATCAAGCCAGGCTTCGCGGCACAACCACTTGAACAGCCCTCGCACGGCAGCGAGTCGGCCAATTTGAGTGCCGACGGCCAACGGCTTCTCGGCCTTGGTGCGGTGATGCCACAGATGGCGCTGGTAGCTCTCCAAGATGGGCCGCGTGATCTGCTTGGGCTGCATCAGCTCGCGTTCCTGGCACCACTTCACGAACGCCACGAGCGCACGCCGCCGCGTCTCGATGGTGCGCGGGCTTTGATGCTTCACGGCGAGCCTCACGAGGTAAGCATCCATCAAAACAGCGAGGCCATCGGCCTGGCTGCGATCCAGACCATCTGGCGCGGCGGTGCGGCCACCGCTGGGCTGTTGCGTCTGCAAAAGCTGCGCTCGTTGAAGGCCGCGGGTCTTGGGCATGGTTACGATACGACGGGGTTAAAAGCGGGGCGTCCAGATGTGCGTTTCCGCAAGGTCGCAAGGTTGTGTCCAAAGCCTTGATTCATAAGGCTTCGTGGCTTGAGGGGCCGGATTCGCAAGGGGGGTCAAGGTCGCCCTTTTTCCCCTCAAGGTTGGAGTCGTAGTTGGTTTTTTTGAGCTTCGCCGTGTCGATCAAACCGATCTGCCAGGCTTCCTCGGGGGCGTTGGCATCGATGAGCAGTTCGTAGAGCATCGCGGCTCCGTTGCGGCCCGCTCGCGTGGCCACCAGCTCCACCTCGATGAGCCGTTCCAGATGCGTCCGCACTTGCGCATACGTCCAGCCACAAGCGGCGCACAGTTCACGGCGGCTAAAGTGGATGCGGCTCTGCGGCTGCTTGGTTTCCGCGACCTTCTTGCGGACGAGTTCACGCAAGTGATTGAGCAAGCGCCGCGTCTGCGGCGGCAGTTCATCCAGCGAGCGGCCCAGCAGCTCGGGCGC
>JAEUHJ010000066.1 GCA_016795375.1 Verrucomicrobiaceae bacterium | reverse complement strand
TCGCCTTCCAGCGCGGCTTTGCGGTCTGTCTCATCCGCCGTGCCATATTGCTCGTCCATCGTTGGCGTGGGCCGTGCAAACACCACCGCGTTGTACCTCCCCGCCAGCGTGATGATCGGTGGCGTGTTGTTGCTGGTGTTGCTGGTGTTGTTGGTGTTGTTGGTGTTGTTGGTGCTTCCGCCCGCGCCGGTGGTGCCGCCTGTCGTGCCGCCTCCTGTGCCCGTGCCGCCGCCGGGGTTGAGCGGTGTGGAGCCGAGCAGGTTCACATTGCTGCCCGCCTGCATCTCCGCCGCATCGTCCCAACCATCCCCGTCGGTGTCCGCGATGCGCGGATGGCTGCCAAGCTGGAACTCCCGCAGGTTGCTCAGCAGGTCGAAGTCAGCGTCGATCTTCTCCCGCGCCGCCACGCTTTGCGCATGCGCCTCGGTGTAGGACTGGTAGTCAAACTCCGTCGGCGTGCTCACCCCGCTGGGGTCAAACGCGATGACAAACTCCTCCCAGCTCATCAGCGCGGGCACCACCTCCAGCATACCCGTGGCCGCACCCGCGTCACTCGCGTCGCGCAAGTCCAGCGTGTGGCGGTACTCCCACACGTCGCTCATGCCGTCGCCGTCGCAATCCCCCGGCAGCACCCGCGTGGTCAGCGTCTCGCTCAAGGCGAGCACTTGGATGTCGCTCAGCCCGTCCACACGGCCCGAGCTGGCGGCGGCGAGGTTGAGGCGCAGCGTGATTTCCTCGAAATTCATCACCCCGTCATTATCAAAGTCCACCACCGCGTCGGCAAACACATTCTTGTTCAAACTCCCCGGCGCCACCGCCGCCCAATGATCCTCCAGCGCGTCGGTGATGCGGTCCTCGTCCGCGTCGTAGGTGTCGAGGTAGAGCACGAGGCTCCAGCCGTTCAGATAAGCCAGCAAATTGCTCACGCCGTCACCATCGAGATCCCCCTGCGCGTCATTCGGATCATTGGCGTTCATGCCGAAACCCTGGTCGGCATACCACTGCTCCACGCGGTCGGGGATTTGATCATTGTCGCTGTCCGTTTGATCCACCGCCTGATAATCCGTGTAGGGCAGCGCCGGGCTGCTCTTCTGCGCCAGCGGGTTCGTGTGATAGACGAGCAGCTCCTCGTAGTCGGTGAGGAAGTCATCGTCGCTATCGACATCTTCGCGGCTCGTGCCGTGGGTGAACACCTCGTCGTAGTCGATGAGGCCGTCCATGTCGGTGTCGGCGTTGTTGTAGGGATCGTCGGGCCAGTCGTCCGCGTTGTCGAAGATGCCGTCGCCATCGCGGTCCGGCGGCTCGTCGCCGTCGTTGTAGCCGTCGTGGTTCCAGTCAATCCAGAGAGCCGCGTTGCGCGGATCACTGTCGGCGATGTCGCCAAAACCGTCCTCGTCACCATCGGTGGCGTGGTTGTCACCGTCACGATTCCAGTCGCTCCACAGGCTGATGTCGGCGGGATCGCTGTCGTCCTCCGCGTTGTGACCATCGACATCAAAGTCATCCCAGAGCGCGGCGTTGGTGATGTGCGAGTCACTGCCGTTGTCGTGGCCGTCCTCGTCCCAGTCGCCCTCGTTGTCATCGCCGTCGTGGTTCCAATCCCAGCGCAGGCTGGCATTGCGCGGATCGCTGTCCTGGCTGTCCTGCGTGCCGTCCTCATCGCCGTCCTGGTCGTTGTTCGTCTGGTTGTAGTTCCAGTCGCTCCACAGGTGCGCGTGGAAAGGGTGGCTGTCGTTTTCATTGAGCACGCCGTCCTCGTCACCATCCTCGTCATTGTTCACGCCGTTGCCGTCCCAATCACTCCACAGGCCGCCGTTGCGCGGATGGCTGTCCTGATTCGGCACGAGGGAGCCGTCGGCGGCGGTGTGCTCGTTGACGCGACCGTCCTCATCGACATTCGCCTCGTTGTCGTCACCATCGCCGTTCCAGTCCGTGCTGAGCGCCGGGTCAAAAGGATGGCTGTCGTCCGCGTTGACGTAACCGTCCTCGTCCGCATCGGCGTCGTTGTTGTCACCGTCGTGGTTCCAGTCGCTCCAAAGCGCGGCGTTGAGCGGATCGCTGTCAGTGCTGTTGTCACGCGCGTCGTTGTCCGCGTTGTCGGCGGGCGTGTCGTTGCTGCCGTCGTAGTTCCAGTCCCCCCAGAACGCGGGATTTCGCGGATGGCTGTCCAGCGTGTCGATGGCTCCGTCCTCGTCGCCATCGCTGTCGTTGTTGCCGCCGTTTTGATCCCAGTCGCTCCACAGCGCCGCCACATAAGGGGAGCTGTCGTTGTCATTCTCGCGGCCGTCCTCGTCCCAGTCGGCGTCGTTGTTCGTGCCATCGTGGTTCCAGTCGCTCCAGAGTTGGTTGTTCTGCGGGTCGCTGTCGTGGTCCGCGTTCACGTTGTCCCCGTCGAAGTCATTCCACAGGCTGGCCTGGTGCGGATGGCTGTCGTTGCCGTCGCCCCAGCCGTCCTCGTCACCGTCGCTGTCGTTGTTGCTGCCGTTGCCGTCCCAGTCGCTCCACAGCGTGTTGTTCTGCGGATGGCTGTCATCGCCCTCGTTGCGGCCGTCGCCGTCGCCGTCGCTGCTCAGGGCGCTATCATGTGGATGTGAGTCCTCACCATTGGCGACGCCGTCCTCGTCCCCGTCGCTGTCATTGTCATCGCCGTCGCCGTTCCAGTCGCTGTGCAGGCCGTTGAAGTGCGGGTGGCTGTCCTGCGTGTCGGCGGTGCCGTCCTCGTCGCCGTCGCCGTCGCTGTCATTGTTGCCGCCGTTCTGATCCCAGTCACTCCACAAATTCGGATCACGCGGATGGCTGTCGTCCGTGTCAGCATGACCGTCCTCGTCGCCGTCGGCGTCGTTGTTGCTGCCGTTGAAGTTCCAGTCACTCCACAAAGCACCACTGCCGGGATGGGAATCATTTTCCAGGGTGCGCCCGTCGCCGTCATGGTCGGTGTTGGCGGCATCATCCCCGCCGTTGTTGTCCCAGTCCTGCGAGCGCCACGACTCGTGCGGATGGCTGTCGCGCGCATCCGGCACGCCGTCCTCGTCACCGTCCGTGTCATGGTTGCTCCAGTTGAAGTTCCAGTCGCTCCACAGGCCCGAGTAATCAGGATGGCTGTCATCCGCCGCGTTGCGTCCGTCGCCGTCGTGATCGTCCCACAAGCCGCCGTCGTTCGGATGCGAGTCGGCCACATCCGGCACGCCGTCATTGTCCTGGTCGGCGGAGGAGCCGGAATACCAGGTGTTGTTGAACCAGAAGCCTCCGTTGTTGGAATCATACGGCCAGGAGTCGGCCGCATCGGGAACGCCGTCGCCATCGCTGTCCTGCCAGCTTCCTGAATACCAGTTGCCGTTGTAGGTGAAGCCCATGCCGTTGCTGGAATCATTCGGATACATGTCCGCCACGTCCGGGATGCCATCCGAATCACTGTCCTGCCAGGCGCCGCCGTATTCGACGCCGTTGTAGGTGAAGCTGCCCCACGGAAAAACATCCAGATGATCTGGAGTGCCGTCCATGTCGCTGTCGATCGTGCCGCTGGGATACCAGTTTCCACCGATGTAAACGCCCGGGTCCGTCCACACACCGTTGTTCACGTCATCCATGTACATGCCGCCCGCGCCGTTGAAGCTCGCCGCGCCGTCCAGCCAGTTCACCGTGCCGTCATTGTCACGGTCCAGATTGAAATCGTAGTCCTCAGGGTTCTTCGTGCCGTCCCCGTCCGCGTCCGCGTAACTGTAAAAACCGCCGGGCGGCAGGTTGAGGTAATTGATCTGCGGCAGCCAGCCCGTGAGGCTCTGATAATACTCGTCGTGATCGCTGAACCCGTCGCCATCGCTGTCCCAGTTCCACGGATCAAACGGTGCCAGCGGGTCCGCATAATCCCTCTCGATCAAATCGGTAAGGCCGTCGAAATCCGCGTCGATCTGATACGGGTCCGAGCCGAAGAGAGCCTCGGCCGAATTTTGAAGACCATCACCATCGCTGTCAGAATCCCACCACGAATCGCCCTCCGCCGGATTGGCGATTTGCTCCTTCACGCCATCGCCGTTTGAGTCCGTCCAGTAGGAAAGCGCACCGGGGAAGGGATTCATCATCCAGAAGGTGAAGACCAGCAGTTGCAGCACATGCACCCAGCGGGCGCGGCGGAGACGAGAGAGAAGAGAAGCACTCATGCGGTGGTCAGGAGTCCGTGAAGGCGGGAACTCTCACCTAATCCCCCCCCCCCATGTGGCAAGAGCCTCCATGTAAGATGATCGTAACTCATGCCTGCGCGCCTGCGCACGCGCGTGCGCTAGCGAGCACTCACGCGCCCTCCATGACAACGATCCACGGGCGTGTAGTGGATGATTCCCGCGCCGCCCCGCATCCTCCCGCCCATGCCGCAGCCGCTCACCTGGGATTCACCCGGCCTCTGCGGCAGCGATGGGGCCATGGGGCCATGGGGCCATGGGGCCGCCGTTCACGAACTTCGTCGTCGATGGCGTCACCACGCTCAACCCGGGAGACAACGCGACGGTGAGCGCCAGCTTCGACGGCATGGCCGTGCGCCTCACTTTCGGCATCCCGCGCGACGGCGACGGCATGCCCGGCCCGCAGGGCGAGGTGACCAATACGCAGTTGCAGGCGGCCATCGACGGCAGCAGCGCGAACAGCAACAGCGTCACAATGCTGAGCTTCGGCGCGAATCCGAGTTATGATTCGGCGCAGATGCAGGAAGTCATCGCGAAGATCAATGAGTTGATCAGCGCGCTGCGGAGGTAGGCGCAATTCGCAGCTTGCAGTGCGGAGGCTCAGAGTCCTCCACCGCTTCAGCGATATTGCTCCGGCGCGCCCGCGGGGAAGATTCCCGCCGGAGCCACCTGGCTGGAGCGCAGCTTTTCCGGCCCGGTGCTCGGCGCGTCCGCCGCCAGGAAGACCGCGATCTGGATGAGTCCCGCCCGACCCTGCGGACTGGTGTCAAACAAGGCCGCGTCTCCGCTCACCGCCTTGAACAGCAGCGGCCCGTGCGCGCCATGGTCCAGCGTGAGCGTGCCGCGCGGCTCCAGGCGCAGGCCGCCGCGTTTCAAGGTGGCCGTCGTGCCAGTCGTCAGGCTTCTGCCATCCACACCCACGCCCAGATCCAGTGGCATCGGGCTGCGGTTTTTCAAAACGAGCCGGTAGGCCTGGTTCGGCAGGCCGGAGACAAAGAGAGAGCCGCCGCAGAGATGGGATTCGAGCTGGCGGCCCGTCGCCGCGTCCTGCACGGCCAGCTCCACGGTGCCGTCACCCATGCGGGCGAATCCTCGCTGCGTGTCAGGCACGTCCCCCTGCCGTTCGATCAACCGCGTGAGATGCTCCGACGTGGCATACACCACGCGGGCCACCAGATGCGGTGTCTGTGCCTTCTGGGAGGGACGGGCGGGAACACCGTGATGGTGAAGATTGGGATCCTGCTGCCAGGCCGGACGCAGCGGCCCCAGGCTGCCGGCGCAGGCCGCCAGCATGGCCGCGCATGCCATCACCGCTGTTGTCCCCGCCCATCTGTTGATCCTGCCTGCGTTCCCGGATGTCATTCTCTGTGCTCTGTTGTCTTGATTTGAAAAGTAACACGCACCAGGCCGGACACTTCTTCCACCGAACGCCGTGCCTCGCAGCCCAGCAGGCGCCCGATCATCTCGCATTCCAGCTCGTTCACAATGTCATGGCGCGCCGCCAGCTCGCGCAGGGGACGGTGATGCTCCACCAGCAGCAGCTTTCCCTGCTCGTCCTTCTCACAGGTGCTCAGGCAGCCGTCCGCCGTGCGGAATTTTGCCAGCAGCCGCGTCCGCTCCTCCAGGGTGGCCGTCTTGGAGAGTTTTGCGGCCAGGAACTCGGTCTTGGCCTGGAAATAAGAATACAGCAGCTTCCGCGGGGCGGTCTCTCCGTAAACACGTTCCGCCGTCGTCAGCAAATCCAGCGTCAACTCCACCCCGATGCCGGCGAAAAGCGCGTCTGCCTTGGGTGTCAGGCGGTACCATTTCTCCGGGCGCCCGGCTCCCTTTGCTTTCCGCCAGGTGTCCAGGAATCCCGCCTTCTCCAGCTCCACGCAGTGCTGCTTCACGCCCATGTAGCTCATCTGCATCGCCGTGCTCAACGCCCGCACCGGCATGCCGGTGGAGCATTTCAGGCGCTGGATGATCTCCAGTGCCGGCGAGTTCAGCATTTCCCGAAGCAGTTTGAGCATGGCGTCCAGGCTAGCGCGCTGCGGGGACGGCGCAAAACGTGGATTGCGCATTTTATTTGTCCGATCTGGCGTGTTGCGGTGGTACTATGATGGTTCGTCCGTATTCTGCCGCATGAAAACCGCCCTCGTCCTTTCCCTCCTGGCTCTCGCCGCTGCCGCGCAGGCCAGACCGGCCCGCTTTGTCCGCATCGAAATCCCCGGTGATAAAAAGTGCCTGCAAATCGCCGAGATCGAAGTGATGAGCGGTGGTAAAAATGTGGTGAAGGACGCCAGGGCCACGCAATCCACCACCACCAACGGCGGTGTGCCGCAACGAGCCTTCGATGGCAACAAGAGCCGGGACTGGGGCAGGGGCGGGCAGACGCACACGCGGGAAAATCAGCCGAATCCCTGGTGGGAGGCCGATCTGGGCATCCAACACGAAATCAGCAGCATCCACCTGTGGAGCCGTGCGGGCTTTGAAGACCGGCTTGGCGGCTTCACTCTCACTTTGCTCGATGCAGGCCGCAAACCGGTGTTTGAACTCAAAAACATCGAAGGAGCCGAATCCGTGGTCATCGATGTGAAAACGGGCAAGGCCGCTTACACCGCCATCTCCAAAAAAACGAGCGCCGCCGCCGCCTCCGCACTCGTCGATGTGCCGGCGGATTACAAAGACACGCTGCCCTTCGCGTTCAGCAAAGGCGATACCGTCGCCATCCTCGGCAACGGACTGCCCGACCGCATGCAACACGACGGCTGGATGGAGACGGTGCTGCAAAGCGCGCTGCCGGAGCTGAATGTGCGCTTCCGCAACATGAGCGCGAGCGGCGACCGTCCGAACTCCTTCCCGCGCAGCGGCGGGCACATGCACATGACGGATTACCTGCGACATGTGAAGCCGGATGTCGTGTTCGCCTTCTTCGGCTACAACGAGTCCTTCGAGAACAAGCCGGACGACTACAAGACAACGCTCATCAATTTCGTGAAGTATGTACGTGGCACGAAGCCGAACGGGAAGACCTTCCCGCGCATCGTGCTCTTCAGCCCCATCGCGCATGAGGACACGAAGAATCCGAACGTGCCGAATGGTGTGGAGCACAATCCGCAGCTCGAAGCCTGCACGAAGGCCACAGAAGCCGCCGCGAAGGAGGCGGGCGTCGGTTTTGTCGATCTGTTCCATCCCTCGCTCGATCTTTTCAAAGCCGCGAATGAGCCGCTGACGATCAATGGCGTGCATCTCACCGCCGAAGGCAACCGCCAGCTCGCGGAAGTCATCGCGAAGGCGCTGCTCGGCAAAGATGTGGCCGCATCCGCGTCGCTCGAAGAGCTGCGCGAGGCCGTGATGGAGAAAAATATGTATTGGAACGCCCGCTACCGTGCCCGCGATGGCAATGACGTGTGGGGCGGTCGTTCAACATTGGCCTTCACCGACGGCCAGACCAACGCTGTCGTGCTCCAGCATGAGCTGACGATGTTTGACGTGCTCACCGGCAATCGTGATCCGAAAATCTGGGCTCGCGCAAAGGGCGGCGATCTCAAAGTCGAGGACAACAATGTGCCAAAGCCCGTGCCGGTGATCTCGAATGTCGGTGGTAAATCGAAGTCATCCAGCGCGCAGAAGGAAGGCCGCACCGACTACATCGGCGGCGAGGAGGCCATCAAGCACATGGCCTTCGATCCGCGCTTTGAAGTGGGCCTTTTCGCGGATGAAGCGAAGTTCCCGCAGCTCATCAATCCCGTGCAGCTTCAAGTCGATACCAAAGGCCGCCTGTGGGCCGCCGTGTGGCCGACCTACCCGATGTGGGAGCCTTTGAAGACGATGAACGACGCGCTCGTGATCTGCCACGACGACAACAAGGACGGCAAGTGCGACCGCATCACCGAGTTCGCCAAAGTGCAGAACCCGCTGGGCTTTGAGTTCTGGAACGGCGGCGTCATCGTCACCTGCACGCCGGAAATTCTTTTCCTCAAGGACACCGATGGCGATGATGTGGCCGATGTGCGCGTGATCATGCTCCAAGGCGTCGATTCCGCCGACACACACCACGGCGCGAACAACCTCATCATGGGTCCCGACGGCGGCATCTACTGGCAGAGCGGCGTCTTCATGGTTCACAACCACGAGCATCCCTGGGGGCCATCGCTGCAGACCGGCGCGAGCGCGATGTATCGCTTCGATCCGCGCCGCTTCACCATCGCCAAACACGCCGACAACTCACCGAACCCGCACGGCATCAGCTTCGACTCCTGGGGCTATCACTACGCCACCGACGGCACCGGCGGTCGTGCGTACCAAGTCCGCCCCGAGGGCAACGGCTTCAAAATGTATGAGCTGCTAAAAAAGGAAGTGCGTCCCGTCACTGCGAGCGAAATCGTCAGCAGCACGCACTTCCCGGACGACATGCAGGGCGACTTCCTCATCTGCAACGTCATCGGCTTCCTCGGCATCAAACATTACGATCTCGCCCGCGACGCCGCGAAGGGCACCGTGTGGGGCGAGCCTGCGGGCGCTGAGTTGACCGTGAAAGTCACGCAGGCCGACGGAACCGTGACCGAGGACAAATCCCGCGGTCTGCTCATGAGCGGCGACAAGAATTTCCGTCCCAGCGATGCGATCTTTGGCGAAGACGGCTCTCT
The DNA here is from genome assembly GCA_016795375.1 of Verrucomicrobiaceae bacterium. GTDB lineage: Bacteria > Verrucomicrobiota > Verrucomicrobiia > Verrucomicrobiales > Verrucomicrobiaceae > Prosthecobacter. The sequence continues at coordinate 758 of JAEUHJ010000066.1, read as the reverse complement.
CTTCATCGCCGACTGGCACAATGTCATCATCGGCCACATGCAGCACAACGTGCGCGACCCGAACCGCGACCACAAACACGGCCGCATCTACCGCATGACCGCGAAAGGCCGCGAATTGCAGAAGCCTGTCGCCATCGACGGCCAGCCGATTCCCGCGTTGCTCGAAAACCTCAAACATCCAGCCGACGGCGTGCGTCATCGCACCCGCGTCGAACTCAGCGAGCGGCCAACCGCCGAAGTCATCGCCGCCACGAAGGATTGGATGAAGCAATTCGACGCCGCGAAGAAGGAGGACGCGCATCACCTGCTCGAAGCGCTGTGGATTCACCAGCAGCACAACGTGCGCGACACCGCGCTGCTCGCCAACCTGCAAACCTCGCCCGAATTGCACGCCCGCAACGCTGCGAACGTCGTCCAGCAGCTCTGGTTCAACGTCGAGGCCAGCACCAAGGGCGGCGTCATCGCCGGCGAGGCCGAGGCGAAGGCGCAGAAGAGCGGCGTGCTCAGCGACACCGCCGATCTGACCACCATCCGCATCGGCACCATCCGAGAGCGCCTCATGTATGACGTGAAGGAGCTCAGCGTGAAGTCTGGCAAGAAGATCAAGCTCACTTTCGTCAACACCGACGTCATGCCGCACAACCTCCTCGTCACCAAGCCCGGCAAAGCCGACGCCGTGATGAATGCCGCCATCGTCATGGGCGCGGCGGGTTTTGAAAAAGGCTTCATCCCGGCTGGAGAGGACGTTTTGCACCACA
>JAEUHJ010000051.1 GCA_016795375.1 Verrucomicrobiaceae bacterium | reverse complement strand
CCCGCCAGTATGCTTGCGAAAACCTGGTGGACCGCGCTGTAGGTTATGGAGTCGCAGGTCATTCCGTTGACGCCACCGACCTGGGTGCCTGTCTTGAGGTTTTCCACAAGGCTGTGGCACATGCCCGCAGCGGAGGGGGGCCGCAAATGATCGTCGGCGCCTTGCTGCGCCTCTCCGGGCATGGAGAGCATGATGACGCCTCCTACATCCCCAGTTCGGCGCGCAAAGGCCCTTCAACGGGTGACTGTTTGGGGATCGCGGAGCATCGCATCATCGACGAAGGCTGGATGAGTGAAAAGGATTTGAAGGATTTTCGTGCCGAGTCACGCGGCAAGGTCGATCAGGCGGTCGCCAGAGTGTCCAAGGAGTCCACACCCGATCCCTTCAAGGAGGGCTGGCAGGCTCTCTCCAGCGCTGATTTGGTGGAGGGGTGGCACGAGGCATGAGCATCACCTACCTGGAGGCCATACGCGAGGCGCAGTACGAGGCATTGCGCAATGACCCTGCCGTCTTTCTCTACGGCCAGGACATCGGCACCTTCGGCGGTGCTTTCAAGGCGACAAAAAACCTGGGCAGTGAATTTCCGGGACGCGTGTTCGACTCCCCCATCAGTGAGGATGCCATGATCGGTCTCGCCGTTGGCGCGGCGGTGGAGGGCGCGCGTCCCATCGTGGAGATGCAGTTCGCCGATTTCTCATCCGTCGGCTTCAATCAGATCGTCAACCAGGCGGCCACGCTCTACTGGCGCACGAACACGCCCTGCCCCATCACCATCCGCCTGCCATCGGGCGGCACCGCAGGCAGCGGCCCCTTTCACAGCCAGTCGATGGAGGCCATCTACGCGCACTACCCCGGGCTGGTCATCGTCACGCCGGCGACTGTCGAGGACGCCTACTGGATGCTGCTCGACAGTGTCGCCATCAACGACCCTGTCGTTTTTTGCGAACACAAGTTCCTCTACTACCATCTCAAATCCGACGAGATAGGCCAGCGCGGCCTTCCCATCGGAAAAGCCCGCATCGCCCGCCCTGGACGTCACGCCACCATCGTCACCTACAGCGCCATGGTGCATGAGGCCCTGCGCGCGGCCGAGGAGCTGCAGCTCGATGGCTACTCCATCGAGGTCGTCGATCTCCGCAGTGTGAAGCCGATGGACACCGACACCATCCTCGCCTCCGTGGCACGCACCGGGCGTCTCCTCGCCCTCGGTGAGGCATTCCCCTGGGGCGGCGTCACCGCTGAAATCGTCTCTCGTGTCGCCAGCGAGGCATTCCATCTGCTCGACGCGCCGCCGATGCGCCTGAACTCCAAGGACACCCCCATCCCCTACCATCCCAATCTTTGGAAAGCGCACCGTCCCACCATCGCCACCATCGCCGCCGCGCTCCGCCGCCTGCTGCGTTATTAACCCAGCGTCAAGCATCCAGTTTTCGAGCATCCAGTCATGCCTTCCATCCCCATCCTGATGCCCCAGCTCGGCGAATCCATCGCCGAAGCCACCATCATTCGCATCCTGGTCGAGCCGGGACGCCAGGTTGACGCGGGAAGCGATCTCTTTGAGGTGGAGACCAACAAAGCCACCATGGCTGTCTCCGCCCCCTGTGCTGGTTGCATCGGGCAGGTCGTCGCCCAGGTGCGCACCAGCTATGCCGTCGGCTCCACCCTCGCCTCGTTTGAAATCACGGAGGAGGACGCCCAGTCGCTCGGCTTCACCGACGCGCCGAAACCTTCCTTCGACACCCGGAACACCCGCAGCGCCACCGAGGCTGTGGAAAACCTCCATTTTCAAATCAGTGACGACGACGTCATCTCCACGGCCCAGCCCACCGTCGAACCCGTCGTCAGCGGCGGCCTCCCCGTCCCTGCCGGAGCCACGGGCGCAAGCTACATCTCCCCCCGCATGCGCGCCCGCATGCACGAGCTCGGCCTCAATGCCGCCGATCTCTCCGGCGTACCGGGCACCGGAGCCGGCGGACGTGTCACCGTCGAGGATTTCGAGGCGTTCCTGCGTGCGCTGGAGCAGCATCGCATGACCCCGGCCTCCCCCATGCGCATCGCCGTCGCCGACAGCATGCGCCGCAGTTGGGCGCGCCCGCTCGCCACCGTCGGCAGCCCCGTCATGCTCGATGCCATGCTCGCGCACCGCAAAAAAACCGACCCCAAGCCCGGCCCCGCGCTCTACGTCATCCGCGCCCTCGCCCTCGCCCTCGCGGAAAACACCGCCGTCGCCGGACGCCTCATCGGCAACCGCATCGTCCATCCCCGCGCCATCGACATCGGCTTTGCTGTTGAAGTCGAGGACGGCGTCATGGTCCCCACGTTGCGCGAAGTCGAAACGACCCCGCTCGTCAAACTCGTCCCCACTTACAACAAACTCGTCGAACAGGCCCGCGCACGCCGCCTCCCCAGCGACATCAACCGCCCCGGCATCGCCACCGTCACGAACTTCGGCACCTTCGGCATCGTCTGGGCCACACCCATTCCGCTGCCGGAGCAAAACCTCGTCCTCGGTCTCGGCGCAGGCAGCAAAGTGCCGCGTTGGAGCGACGAGGTGAATCAATTCATCCCCGTCACCGAGGCCGAGCTCACCCTCAGCTTCGACCATCGCGTCCTCGACGGCGGCGGGGCCGGGCGCCTCCTCAAACGCGTCGCCGACCTCCTCCAGAAGCCCGAACTCCTGTAGCGCAAGCCTCCGGCTTGTGTCCCGACCTTCTCACACTTCGCACTCGTTCCATCCAACTGCGAACAGAGAAACGCTCCGCATGCACGACAAACCCACGCTCCGCCAGCTCATGCGCGCGCGTCTCCGTGCCATCGACGACACCACACGCTCCCAGGCCGCCGTCCAGATCACCGCCCACATTCTACGCCTCGCCTCCGCCTGGCCGGCCGGCACCACCCTTTCCCTCTTCGGCGGCCTCAAAAACGAACCCGACTTCCTTCCGCTCATCCTCCCGGCATTACTCGCGCAAGGAGCCTGCCTCACCTGCTTTCAAATCGACTCCGGCGAACTGCGCCCACGTCAGATCAAAGGCATGGACGACCTCCAGCGCGGCCAGATGAACGTCTGGGAGCCCAGGCCGGATTGCGAACCCGTCGAAATCGCCGCGCACAATCTCATCCTCGTCCCCGGCCTCGCCTTCACACGCGAAGGGTGCCGCCTCGGTCGCGGCGGCGGCTACTACGACCGCCTCCTCTCCCATCCGCAGTGCAAGGCGCACCGCCTCGGCATCGCCCTCGATGCCCAGATCATCGACACCCTGCCGACCGAACCCCACGACCAGCGCGTTCATCAAATCATCACCGAATCCGGCCCGCTCCAGCCATCAGCTCCTCATGAGTGAACATCAGTGCTTCGAAACGCTTTCTGACTCTTCACCCTCGGCCCTGCGCCCCCCGCCCCTTGCATGAAACAGCTCCTCGAAATCCTCCAGTCCGGCACCGCCTACCTGGAGAAACGTCAGATCGAGGAAGCCCGGCTCAATATGGAGCACCTCCTCGCTCACGTCCTCGGCTGCCGTCGGCTTGACCTCTACCTCCGCTTCAACGAAACCATCCCTGAGGCCACTTTGAGCACCTTGCGTGAGCTGCTGCGCCGTCGTGGCGAAGCCGAGCCGCTCCAGCACCTCCTCGGCACCGTCGAATTCTGCGGCCACGAGCTTGTTTGCGACCACCGCGCCCTCATCCCGCGCCCTGAGACGGAGACACTCGTCGAACTCATCCTCAAAAAATTCACCACACCGCCCGCCCGTGTGCTCGACATGGCCACCGGCTCCGGCTGCATCGGCCTCAGCCTCGCCAAAGCCTGGCCTGCCAGCGAACTCACCCTCGCCGACATCAGCGAAGACGCCCTCGACCTCGCCCGCCTCAACGCCTCCCGCCTCAGTGTCAGCGCCAGATTCATCCGCAGCGATCTCTTCGAGAAAATCACCGGCGCCTTCGATCTCATCATCGCCAATCTGCCTTACATCCCCGCCGCCGAGATACCGACCCTCAGCCCCGAGGTCAGGCGCGACCCTCACATCGCCCTCAACGGCGGCCCCGACGGCCTCCGTATCGTCGAACGCTTCCTCAACGACGCGCCGGCGCGCTTGCACCCCGGCGCACTCATCGCCCTCGAGCTCAGCCACGATCAGGGCGCGCCTGTTGCCGCCCGTTGCGTCGAACTCGGCTATTTGCACGCCACCACCGCCGCCGACCTCGCCGGCATCCGGCGTTTCGTTTTCGCCACGGCTCCCGTCAAGGAACTGCAGGCATGATTCACGGTCATCCCTCATTTGACCCGCCCTCATTTCTCGCCAAGTCGGATGGTTCAACCCCATGTCCAAAGCCGTCTTCCGCTCCATCCCCCTCCGCGATCTCACCGCTGATCAGCTTCTCGACCTGTCGAAGCGCATGAAGCTCTCGCTTTCCAAGGCGGACATGCTGGCGGTGCAGAAGATTTATCAGGATGAGGGCCGCGAGCCGACGGATGTCGAGATGGAAGTCATCGCGCAGACTTGGAGCGAGCACTGCAAGCACCGCATCTTCAACGCGAAGATCTACCACACGCTCGACGGCCGGCAGGAGGTCGTGGACGGCCTCTTCAAGACCTACATCCGCGCCGTGACGGAGCAGATTTGCCAGGACAAGCCGGACTTCGTGCTCAGCGCCTTCGAGGACAACGCGGGCTTCGTGAAGCTCGACGACGACAAGGCCGTCTGCCTCAAAGTGGAGACGCACAACCACCCCAGCGCCATCGAGCCCTACGCAGGCGCGAACACCGGCCTCGGCGGCGTCATCCGTGACATCCTCGGCGCGGGCAAGGGCGCGAAGCCCGTCGCCTCGCTCGATGTGTTCTGCTTTGGCCCGCCTGACATCGAGCAGGAGCAGATCAAGGCCAAGGACGTCATCCATCCGCTCGGCGTCATGCGCGGCGTGGTGCGCGGCGTGCGTGATTACGGCAACCGCATGGGCATCCCCACCGTGAACGGCGCGATCCAGTTCGACGACACCTTCATCTACAACCCGCTCGTGTTCTGCGGCACCGCCGGCCTCATCCCGATCAAGGACATCGCCAAGGAAGTGAAGCCCGGCCATTTGCTCATCGCCGCGGGCGGCCGCACGGGCAAGGACGGCCTCAAAGGCGCGACATTTAGCTCTGCGGAGCTGACGACCGACTCGCACGAGGAAGACCAGACCGCCGTGCAGATCGGCAATCCCATCGAGGAGAAAAAAGCCGCCGACTTCGTGCTCGCCGCGCGTGAGAAGGGCCTCATTCAATTCGTCACCGACTGCGGTGCGGGCGGCTTCAGCTCCGCTGCGGGCGAAATGCTGCGCGAAACCGGCGGCGAAGTGTGGCTGGAGAATGCGCCTCTCAAAGCACCAGACCTCGAAAGCTGGCAGGTATTCATCAGCGAATCGCAGGAGCGCATGGTCATCGCCATCGACGAGAAAGACCTCGCCGCGATGCATGAACTGGCCGCGATTTATCAGACAGAGATTTGCGTGCTCGCGAAGGCCGATGGCTCAAAGCGCCTCAAAGTTCTCCATCACGGCACCACCGTGTGCGATTTGCACGTCGATGCCCTGCACGTCGCACCGCGTCGCGAAATGCGTGCGAAGTGGCGCAACCTGCCCGCCGTGGCTCCGAAAGTGCCCGTGCGGCCCGAATCGTGGACCGACACGCTCAAGACGCTGCTCTCCGACTTCGCCATCGTCTCACGCGAGCCGGTCATCCGCGAATACGACCACGAAGTACAGGGCAACACCGTGCTCAAACCGCTCGCTGGTGCCGCGGGCGATGCGCCGCAGGATGGCAGCGTCATCCGCGTCGATGGCAGCAATCAACTCGTCTCCCTCGCCTGCGCCTTGCTGCCGGAGTGGGGCAAGACCGACCCGCATCTCATGGGCCGCGCCGTTGTCGATGAATGCGTGCGTCAGCTCGTGGCGATGGGATCGAACCCCGACCGCCTCGCCATCCTCGACAACTTCTGCATGGGCAATCCCGACGCCGAAAAAGAACTCGGCGCCCTGGTCGAATGCACCAAGGGCATGGCGCAGGCCGCCATCGCCTACGCCGCGCCGTTCGTTTCCGGCAAGGACAGCTTCTACAACTACTTCGTCACCGACGAAGGCCCCGTGTCGATTCCCGTCACGCTGCTTGTCAGCGGCTTTGGCATCGTGGAAGACGCGAAACACGTCATCGGCGCCTCGCTGCGCCGCTCAGGCAGCAAGATCGCCATCCTCGGCAAGGCCAGCGCCGGCCTGCGCGGCAGCATCTTCGCCAAATACACCTGCGGAGCCGGTGTCGATGGCGCGCCTGACTTCTGCGAGAGCGAATCCCTCGCCGCCTATCGCAGCTACTACGACCTCGTGAAGCAGGGCGCCGTCCTCAGCGCCCACGACATCGGCGAAGGCGGTCTCGCCGTCGCCCTGGCCGAGATGACCTTCAGCGGCAAAGCCGGCCTCCGCATCGCCACTGACAAGATGCCCGCCGCCGAGAGTGGCCTCACCACCGCCGAGCTCCTCTTCGGCGAAACGCCAGGCCGCCTCCTCGTCGAAATCGCCCCCGAACACGCCGCCGCCGCCGAAAAAGCCGGCCTCGTCATCATCGGCGAAGCCACCCGCGAGAATTACCTCTACCTCTCCCACAACGGCACCACGCTCATCGACACCAAAGTCGATCAGCTCAAGCCCCTATGGAAGGACGGGCTGACGAAGTATTATTGATGTCTTTCGAGGGATTCAATCCGGCGGTCATTCCGGTTTCACCGTGAAATCGCTGTCGTCGAGCGAGCGCAGCACCAGTTCGCGCGGGACACAGAAGTCATCCATTTCGATGCAACGCACGATGCCGTCGGCGATGTGCTCGGGCTTGAGGAACAACTGGGTGGGAGCCTGGCGCGTGCTGGCATCGGTCCAGAACGCGGTGTCAACGCCGCCGGGAAGGATGGCGGTGACACGAATGCGATGCGCGGCGGCTTCCTCGGCCAGACCTTGGGTGAAGCCGCGCACACCCCACTTCGCGGCGCAGTAAACGGTCTCGCTGGGGATGCCTCGCAGACTGGCGGTGGAGATGATGTTGATGATGTGGCCGCGTTTTTGCGGAATCATGGCCTTCAAGGCGGCTTGCGAGCCGAGAATGGTGCCTTTGAGGTTCACGGCGAGCATCAGGTCGATCTCGGCCTCGGTGTAATCAGGAATCCAGCGATGGCGGGCGAGGCCGGCATTGTTCACCCACACGCTGATGGGGCCGAGTTGCTGTGTAATTTGACCGACGGCGCCTTTCACCTCAGCGGCGCGGGTGACATCACAGCGAATCGCGATGAGGTGCGGGTCGTCCAATGCGGGCGTTTCGGGATCGAGCGAGGCGACGCGTGCGCCGCGATCAAGCAGCGCACGCGCGGTGGCGAGGCCGATGCCTTTCGCGGCTCCGGTGACGACGCAGATCTGGTTGGGGAGAATCACGGGCGGAGTTTCAGCTTTTTAGTTCCAGGTTCACAGGTGCTTCTCGCTCACGGATTTGTCGTGGTCATAGACCTGTTCCTTGGTCTGTTTGCCCTTCATGTCCCAGTAGCGGTTCTGGCCGTGGCGCTGGCCGTGGTCGAAGTTCGTCTCGGCGGATTGCTGACCGTTTTCCCACCATTCCTTCATCACACCGTGCATCTTGCCGCCGGTGTAGGGGTATTCGCCGGCGGTCTTGCCGTTGGAGTGCTTGTTGCGGACGAGGCCGCTGTAGGGACGGCCTTTGTAGTTGGCCTCCTTGCCTTCGTTGAGCAGTTCGATGTCCTTGTCGGCGAAATCGACCACGGCGGGCTGTTTCTCACCGCAGGCGGAGAGGCAGAGCGCGCAAAGCAGAAGAGTGAGGAGGCGGTTCATGACCGCAGCTTGGAGATGGCGCTCCACATTGCAACCCGCGGCTGCCCTCACTTGCTCGCGACAGTCTTTTTCCACTCCGCAGGAGCGCCAGGCAATGTCTCGGCGAGGATGCGGCGGATGTGGGCGCGCTCAGTTTCGCCGAGGTAGGCGAAGCTGCCGGTGGTGTCCTTGCCTTCGAGGACGGACCAGAGGCGGTCGAGGACCGTTTGTTTGAGCGGCGCGTTGAGGTGTTGGAAGGTGAGGGAATAAACCATGTAACTGCAACGATGCTTGAAGAGGCGGTTGAGAAGCTGGAAGTCTTTCAGGCTGCGCCCGTTGCTGCTCTGCGGGGCGTTTTTCGTGAAGGCGGTCTGAAAGGCGGTGTCGCCTTCGATGCCGCCATCGGGCAGCTCGGCCTCGTCCTTGAAGAGGAGCGCCTCGACGACATCCTCGGCGCAATGGTCGATGATGCGGCGCGCGGTGCCGGTGGGCTCGCTGGTCACCGGCTCGCCAAGCTCACGCTGAAGGCTGGTCTGCATGTGCATGGCGCGCAGGGAAGTGTGGCTGGCCTTGGTGAGGACGTTTTGCATGCTGGTCTGATGCTCCAGCACCATGAGTGCGACGATGTCGCTGGTTTTGCGCTTGTAGGGCTTGGTGTCGAAGAGTTTGACGAGACTGGTGACGTTCGCGCCTTTGTGAAAGTCGATGTCGATACTCTGGTCATTCTTCTCGGTGGCGGTGACATTGCCCCGGTGCAGGACGGTGCCGTGTTTGCCCGTGACATACCAGCCGCCCCAGCGGTCGGTGAAGGGCGTGGTGGTGCCCACGACAGTACTGCCCTGGCTCATGATGGGGTGGCCTTCGGGGCCGGGGAACACGGAGCGCACGAGCACGCCGGGAACCTCGGGCGTGAACGGGCCGCCGTGGCAGCTCAGGCAGCTCTGATCACGCTGGAAGTGGAGCGGTTTGCCCGGTTCCACATAGGGGTCGAGAAGATAAAAAATGGGGCCGAGCTTGGGATCAATGGTGGAGACCTCGATGGAGCCGCCTAGGCAGTAGCCGATGTAGGCGTTGTCTCCAAAGTAAACGACGCGCGGTGTCTGCGGGCTGATGCGGTCGTTCTGCTTGCTTGTTTTCGAGAAGACCATGACCTGC